>CAYWNS010000005.1:0-43515 GCA_964459715.1 uncultured Akkermansia sp. | reverse complement strand
CGTAGGCAAAGGCGGCGAAATGCACCACGGCACCGATGTTATATTTTTCAAAGACTTGTCTGAGACTCGCCAGGTTCAGCAGGTCGGCGTGCTCAAACGCCGCCCGCTCATCCACCGCTTCACGGTGCCCGTAGATGAGGTTATCCGCCACCACCACGCGACGGTCGCGATCCAGTAGGTGTCGTACCGTGTGCGAGCCGATGTAGCCCGCACCACCCATCACGAGGATGTAAGGAGCATCATTCATAGGGTATGCAGGGAGCAGCAATCGATGACTTTTGCAGGGGTGTCCATGAGGCTTCGCACCTTTGGCATGTCAGCTTTCGCAAACTCCGACCACTCGGTCAGGATGACTAGGACGTGTGCGCCACGGACGGCACTCCTCTTATCCGGGGCGTAGGTAACACTGTCACTGAGGATGGCGCGTGCCGTATCCATGGCTTTCGGATCATAGACCACCACGGTGACATCGCTGCGTACCGTGAGGTGCTGTACGATATCAATGGCGGGACTTTCACGGCAGTCATCTGTACCATTCTTGAAAGCGAGACCCCATACGGTAATGCGTGGGTGGGGGATGTCCTTCACGGCTTCCAGTACCTTCTGCGCGATATGCTCGCGGCGACTTTCATTGCCCGTGATAGTAGTTCGAACCAGCGAGAGGTCCACCCCGTGGTTTTCCGCCATTCGGAGCAGGGCTTTCGTGTCTTTCGGGAAGCAACTGCCGCCGTAACCCGGACCGGGACGCAAAAAAGCGGAACCAATACGAGAATCCAAGCCCATACCCTGCGCGACTTCGTGGATGTCCACCCCTACCGCCTCGCAGAAGTCTGCCATCTCGTTGATGTAGTGAATCTTCATGGCAAGGAAGGAATTGGACGCGTACTTGATGACCTCCGAGGAGCGGCGCGCCACGCAGAGGAACTTCGGAGCGGGCAGCATGGGTGCGTACAACTCGCGGATAAGCGCACGCGCCGCCTCGCTCTCCGTGCCCGCCACGATGCGAGCGGGGTGGAAGAAATCGTGCACGGCGTAGCCCTCGCGTAGAAACTCCGGCAGAGAAACGACTTCTGCCTGTACGGATGGATTGGTTTTGCGGATCAGTTCCTCCACGCGGTCACCCGTACCCACCGGTACCGTGGATTTGATGGCTACCACAGTGGGTGACTTCAGACACTTTGCCAGCTCCTCTACGGCAGTGAACAGGTACTCCAGATTTGCCTCGCCCGTCTCCGGATTCTCCGGCGTCCCCACCGCCACCATCACGAGCCGCGCCTCGCCCACGCCCTCCGCCATGCTCGTGGTGAAGTGCAAGTTTCCGCTCTTCAGCCCGTCCGTGAGCAGCTCTTCCAAGCCCTCCTCAAAGAGCGTCACTTGCCCGGCGCGGAGCTTCTCGATTTTCTCGGGAATGCAGTCCACACACGTCACCTGATGTCCCAGACTTGCCAGCCCGGCACCCGTGGGTAGCCCCACGTACCCTGTTCCTATGATCGCTACTTTCATGCTTCTCGTCTGTAATTTGAGTTTTGAAGTATTCTATGGTGGGCTTCAGCCCCTGCGCCAGAGGCACCTTGGGAGTCCAGCCGAGCACCCGCCGTGCTAAGGAAATATCCGGACGCCGCTGCGTGGGGTCATCCGCCGGGAGTTCCCGCCGCACGAGCTTCGAGTCGCCACCCACCTTGGCAAGCACCATCTCCGCCAGCTCGCGGATGGTAAACTCGCCCGGATTACCCAGATTCACCGGTCCCGTGAAGTCCGGGTCATCCACCGCCATTGCCCGCACCATGCCCTCAATGAGGTCGTCCACGTAGCAGAACGATCGCGTCTGACTCCCATCCCCGTAAATCGTGATATCTTCCCCGCGCAGAGCTTGGCAGATGAAGTTGGACACCACCCGCCCGTCCCTCGGGTCCATCTTCGGTCCGTAGGTGTTAAAAATGCGAACCACCCGGATAGAGACACCCTCGTGCCGGTGATAGTCGAAGAAGAGACTCTCGGCGCAGCGTTTGCCCTCATCGTAACAAGCGCGGATGCCGATGGGATTCACGTTGCCGCGATAGGACTCGCGCTGCGGATGCTCCAGCGGTTCGCCGTACACCTCCGAGGTGCTCGCCTGCAGGATACGCGCGCCGTGTGCTTTCGCCAGCTCCAGCATGTTGAGCGCACCCAGCACGCACGTACGCGTGGTGTCGATGGAGTGCCGCCCTTGGTACGCCGGAGGGGAAGCCGGGCAGGCAAGGTTGTAAATCTCATCGAGATGCTCGTCCGGGTCGAAGGGGTCGCACACATCGTGCAGCACAAAGCGGAAATCCGTACTTCCCTGTAATTCCACCACATTGACCATGCGCCCGGTGTAGTTGTTGTCGATGCAGATCACCCGCTTTCCTTCACGCAGCAGTCGTGCGCAAAGATTCGAACCGAGGAAGCCGGTACCGCCTGTAACGAGAGAGGTCATGCTGTCACTGAAAATAAAACCCTGCCGCGCATTCGGGAGCGCAAGTTAAGCACGTTATCAACAGCAAACAAATGCCCCTGCGGCGTGGTGTACACGGGCAAAACCATAGAGAATTGGGGCACTGAGCGCATGTCGGGGGGAGTGTATCTCATTTTGAATGCGATGCGCTGGGGAAGCCTCTCAAAATTACTTGTAATAAATAGGCAACAGGTATTGTACAATCCCCAAAAAGTTCAGGAAGTGAAGGAATAACAAAAAATGGGCGCATTTTCGTAACTGTAAAAAAAATCAAGGGGGAAAGTAAACTTTAGACTGGACATCGCATTCAAAAAGAGATAAGCAAGTTGGGACAAGAGATACATATCTTTGTACGTAGGACACTAAGATGTCGTGATGCGGAAGAGGAGGATATCTGTTGGAAAGAGTGCGAAGTACGATGTATAACGCACGAAGTGAATGGGTTAGGCGCAATGTGGATGCGCAGGGAGGAGTGGACGAAGCCGGGCGTGTGCGGCGAGCGGGAGGAGAAGTGCGCAAAACGCAAAGCAACCGCGTCAGTTGTTCGGCGGTGTGCACGGAATCAGGAGCTATGCTGTGGGGGCGCAGAAAATCCCTAGGACGGGAGCGATTCTGGCGTCCCGGCGAGTACCATATTTTGGTACAGTGTGAAGAGGAAAGCGACACGGGCGGCGTCATCCGCCAACATGTGCCCGTAGGCGGTGTCTACTGCCGCATCCAATTGTTCGTGCGCGCGGCGGAGCTCCGGAGACATCAGCGGCGGGTCATAAAGGACGGCGAGGGATTTGTCGGGAAATTGCTCGCGGGTAACCAATACTCGCCGTGCGCACGCCTCAATCCGCGCCCGTTGCGCGCCAGAGGGTGACGGCCAAGGGAAATTATTATAAACCACACCGGCGGAGTAACGGTAACGCATTTCAAGGCGACCCGCGACAGTACGCAGCCACGCCGTATGCATGGCAGAGGAGAGAACGCCGAAGTGGTAGAGGGATGCTCCGGGGATGGTATGGATGGCCGCGTACGAGATAGTTTCCTTGCCGCAAAATGCCATGGGAAGGTACTCGCGTTTTTCAGAGGACACCATGGGGATGGCAAGGTAGGGTACGTTCGGCTGGCGTATTTCTGAGAATAGCCATGCTCGTTCCGCATCATCACGCGTCTCTTTTCGTGGGCTTTTCAGTCGAAACTCCCGCACATGCCGGACACGCTCCATCACCCTCGGCATGTCCGCTATTTCCTGTGGACACGCATCGACCAGCCATAAGCAATAGCGCACTTTCCCTTGAATTAGTTCTTCCGCTCCCATGAACCGTCTGAAATACCTCGCCGCCCTCGGCTCATGGTTCAGAAACTCATCCCTCTCTTTCGGGGTAAAGAGCAAATGTCCGCCGTCCAGCGGTATATTTCCGTAAATCATTTTCGGCGCAACGCACAGGGGACGTGTGCGCTTCTCGAGGAACACGCGGGGCGCGTCTATCAGGTAACCATTGATTCGGGTAACGGAATGAGCTTTCCCCTGTTCATCGAAGATGGTACATTTGTCCGGCTTCTGTGCCGTCATACCCACGATGACGCAATGGACGGTCGTTTGATCACTCGTCGCGTTGACCCATTTGAAAGTGCGGTGGGCGAAGTCGATGAACATGCCGTGCTGTTCCATCAGCGGACGCCAGAGGAGGGTGACGGACTGACCCTGCACGACGGAGTTGGTGGCGACAAGCGCGGCGCGGGTGGTGGGGTCGGCTTGCATGAGCTGCGCGGCACGGATGAACCAGCCGGAAACATAGTCGAGGTCTCCGGCACCGGAGATACCCCGACAAACGCGCAGGAGACCGGTTTTTTGCTCTTTTCCCATGAGGCGAGCCCCCGCAAAGGGCGGATTGCTGATGATATAGTCGATGTGTCGCCCCGGCACGTTCTCCAACCAATCCACGGCGAGAGCATCGGCTACCCGGATGTTCGCGCGGCACTCTGAGGGCGGGAAGTCGGAGAGTTCCTTTGCCGTAAGCCCCCGCGTTTCCCGCCACATTTGTACAGACGCAATCCACAGGGTGGTTTTTGCTATTGCCGCTGCGAAGTCGTTGATTTCGACGCCGTAGAATTGGTTGATGGAGACGCTTGCCCCGGAAGCGAGTTCGTCCTGACCGCTCGCGAGGTGGCGGAGGGCTTCGTTTTCGAGACGTCGCAGGGAGATGAAGGTTTCGGTGAGAAAATTTCCGGAGCCGCAAGCGGGATCAAGGAAGGTGAGGGACGCGAGTTTTTTGAGAAAGTCGTTCAACTGACGGGCACGGACTTTGCCGGACTGCGGTGTGGAGTTGAGGACGGCGGCGAGCTCAGCTCTCAGCGCGTCCAGAAAGAGAGGGTCGATGACCTTGTGGATGTTCTCGGAGGATGTGTAGTGCATCCCCTCGGCGCGGCGCATGTTCGGGTTGATGGTGCTTTCGAAGAGCCCGCCGAGGATGGTCAGTGAAATGTTTGTCCGGTTGAAGTCGGCGGCTTCGTCCTCGATGAAGGAGCAGAGGGCGGGGTCGAGTGGTGGGATGGAATCATCGTGTACCCCGTCAAAGAGCCCGCCACACACGTGTGGGAAAGCGAGGAGGGTAGGGTCGGAAGGGTCGCGTCGCGTGGGCGGGATGTTGAGTGCGCGGAACAGCGTCAGCAGTCTCATTCGTTTGTCGTCCGATTGAGAAGAATTGCGCAAGTAATTCAAAAACAGCCCCTTAGCGAAGAGCCCGGCAGCTTCAGCGTACAGACAAAAGACGAGCCGCACACAAAAGCGGTTGAGCTGTTGCAGCGCGGGGTCGGTTATGGGCTGCGGGCTGCGGTCGAGCAGAGCATTGTAGATTCGGTTGATGAACTCCCCGGCGTGTAACGATGCGGATTTTTCTCCCTCAACGTGGGCGGTTTCAGAGCGACTTTTGGCAGAAGTAGCTGCGGGGGTGGTAGACTGTGGTGCCATGGTGTGGGGAGTATAGCACGGGAGGGCGGGAAAAAGCTAAGCAGGCGTGGGGCGCGTGCGACGTGGCAAAAGCGCAGAGAAACCGGGTGAGAACTAGCGCGGCAGGGTAAGGGCGGAAGAGATGCCCTGCTCGTAGAGTTGCGGTTCCAAGAGAAAAGAGTCGTGCCCCTTTCCGGACCGAATGCAGGTGTAAGTCGCCTGCACACCGGCTTTGAGGAGGCGTCGGTAAAATTGGGAAATGATGCGCGGGGAGAAACAGCAATCCGTATTGATGGAGTAGAGCAAAAAGGGGATATGGTGTGCGGCAAAGAGGCGGTAGGCGTCATCGACACAGGACTCGCCGCTCAGGGCAGGGAGGTCGAAGGATGCCCACATGTTGACGATGCGGATGTACGCGTTGGCATCGAAGCGTTTGGCAAACTTGGTGCCCTGATGAATCATGTAACTTTCCGTGTTGCGCGTGGGCGTATACCAAGTCAGCAACTCGTTGTCGCGGGACACACCGCTGCGTGCTCGTTTCTCCAAACCGCGCTGGTAGACAAAAAGCTTATGGCAGATAATCCGGGCTAAGGCGAGCCCACGAGCAGGTGGGTCGCTCAACGGGTACCGCCCGGCACGGTATTTGGCATCCAGCTCGATAGCGGCAATTTGCTCAAAAACCGACAACTTGTGCTCGATGGGCGGGTGGTCCGCCACGCCGATGAGGATAACACTGCGCACTCGCTCCGGGAACATGTGCACGAGCGCGAGAGATAGCATACCACCCACACTCGGACCCACGACGGCAAAGCGTGTGATGCCCAAATGTTCCAGCAGACGCACCTGTGCGCGCACCTGGTCGTTGGCGGTTACTAGGGGGAACCTGCTCCCCCACGGCTCGCCGTCCGGCGAGAGAGAGACGGGGCCGGAACTCCCGTAGCAGCCCCCCAGAAAGTTCGCGCAGACGATAAAGAAACGGTCGGTGTCCAGAGGTTTGCCGGGACCGATCATGCTGTTCCACCATCCGTCATAATTTTCCGGTTGCCAGAAAGCCCCCGCTTCCGGGAGCCGCTCATTGCGTCCGTGGGCATGGTGACTGCCGGTGAGCGCGTGAAAGAGCAAAACCGCATTACTGGCATCCGGTGCCAAAGTGCCGTATGTCTCGTATGCCAGTCGGATGTCCGGCAACACCTCCCCGGAATCAAATGGGAAAGAGCCGATGTCAAACCGCTCGCTGGTCACCATCTTGCTCATGTCGCAGTACGCTTGGCTGTCCTCTAGAAACGAAATGAGGTCGGTAGGCACACCGACCCCATATCACGCTACTTAATTAACCCCACGAGATAAGGTCATTTGACGCCCTTTTTGCTGAGACGCGTACCGGCGGTCGCGCCCTGCCGCGCTTTAAACTTAGGGTTACTCTTACAAATGACGTAAAGCGTGCCCCTGCGCTTCACGATCTGGCAGTCGGCGTGGCGTCGTTTCATCGAGGCAAGTGAAGATAATACTTTCATGGGAAATGCTGTCTGTAAGATGATTGTCGATCCGAGTCGCCCACCGACCCGTGTTGACGTGGGCACACATTATAAGCATCTCTCCCGCTTTGTAAAGACAAATTTTTGCCTACCGAAACGATTTTCAACCCTATCCCGATAAAAATAGAGGGGTTAGAGGTGAGCGATAGCTTTGCGACAGGAAAACGCAGGGGGGACGAAAGTACGAGGTATAAAGCACGAAGTGGCGAAGCCGAGGAAGGGCGGCGGGGAAGGGGGGCTGGAAATCTCTGTGACATGGTGAGAGGGCTGCGCAACGTTTGAGATACGACTTATGAGGATGCGCTCCAAGGTATCACGAGGGAAAAATTATATTTTAATTGATGGATACAATAAACTGACAGACAAGGTACATAGAGCATATCATGTCGGATGGAACGAAAAAAGATTGACTATTGCCACAAGATGGTGTAGAAAGGACGTTTACTTACCGGCTAAACCATCATACGCTCATGAATATCAAAAGAGAATACGGACGAGGTGCCAAGTATAGGAACCTGACTCGCTATACGCGGGACAGGACGTCCTTTCAAGGGTGGCGGGTATGCATTTGTCGGCAGCGTGCCATGTTTACGCAGTACATACCCGACAGTGCCTATCACAATAGCGAGGAGAATTCGGAGATAGCAGCTCGGGCATTGAGGGACGAGATATTGGAAGCACTCAAGACACGCCCGGCGGAGGATGTTTTCGCGGAATACCGCGCTAAATGTGCGAAGCAAAGGAAACCTAGGAGGAAAACCGAGAAGGGCACTGGGGGAGACAAAGGAAACGCGACGATCTGAAGTCATCTCCGTGCTGGGGTGGGGTAGGTCGCCGAGCCACAGGGGTTCGGTGCGGTGGTGTTTCCTGTGCCTCTGGGGCGTTATTTCGAGACGTTGAAACGGAACTCCGTGACATCGCCATCCTGCATAACGTAGTCCTTGCCCTCAATACGGAGTTTGGCGGACTCCTTGGCTTTAAGCAGGGAGCCACAGGCTACGAGGTCCTTGTACGCCACCACCTGCGCGGCGATAAAGCCGCGTTCGAAGTCAGTGTGGATGACTCCGGCAGCTTGCGGGGCTTTTGCTCCTGCGGGGATGGTCCAAGCGCGTGTCTCTTTGGGACCGGTCGTCAGGAAAGTACGCAACCCCAGTAGATGGTAGACGGAGCGGATAAGCGCGCTGACACCGGAATCATTGACCCCGAGGTCACGTAAATACTCGCGGGCTTCATCCTCCGGGAGCTCGGAGAGTTCCTCTTCGATACGCGCGGAAATGACTACAGCCTCAGCGTGGTGTTGTTGAGCCACATAGCGACGCACCGCCGAAACAAAGGGATGGGAATCGGGGTCATTCACGGCGGCGGCGACTTCCTCCTCGCTCACATTGCAGGCGAAGATGCTCTTTTTGTCCGAGAGCAAGAAAAAAGAGCGCAGGAGAAAGCGTTCCTGTTCCGAGAGCTCGAGGGTGATGGCGGGGTTACCGGCGTCGAGGTGTGGCAGTAACTTTTCGATCAGAGCCAATTCCTCACGCGCCTCTTTGTCGCCGCTCTTCGCTTTTTTTACGCGAGAGTCGCGGCGTTTTTCCATGGCGGCAATATCCGCGAGTATCAACTCGTTGTTGATAATTTCGATGTCGCGTACAGGGTCCACGCTGCCGAGCTCATGAATGATGTCCGGGTCCTCAAAGCAGCGAACCACCTGCACAATGGCGTCCGTTTCGCGGATATGCGACAGAAACTGGTTTCCGAGACCGGCACCCTCAGCTGCGCCCTTGACCAACCCGGCAATATCCACAAATTCAATGGCTGCCGGAACAATTCGCGCGCTCTTGCTCATTTCAGCCAACACTTGAAGTCGCTCATCCGGCACCTCTACCACACCCACGTTCGGGTCGATGGTACAGAAGGGGTAATTGGCTGCTTCCGCTTTCCGCGACCGAGTCACCGCATTAAACAACGTGGACTTCCCCACGTTCGGTAATCCTACTATTCCGGCTTGCAACATAACGCCGACATTTTACCGCACTCCCGCAGCACTGAAAAGCCAAAAGAAATATCTCCCGAGAAAAAGCAAGGACGATACTGTCAGGGTTGTAGACGGGTGATGCTCCATGAGCCATCCGGTCGGAGGGAGTACAGGAAGCGGTCGTGCACCCGACCGGGACCGCCCTGCCAGAATTCGAAGTGGTCGGGGACGATGCGGAAGCCGCCCCAGAAATCCGGGAGCGGTACTTGACCATTCGCAAATTTGTTTTTTAACTCCTGCAATTTTATCATGAGGAGTTTACGCGTAGAGATGACACTGCTTTGGTGCGATACCCAAGCTCCGAGTTGCGATTCACGCGGGCGGGACAGAAAGTACTTGAGAGATTCCGTGCGCGTTACCTTTTCTGCACGCCCGTAAATAATAATTTGACGCTCCAGCGCGACCCAAGGCAGCAGGAGAGATACCGTCGGGTTGGCGGCTATTTCGCGTGCCTTGCGACTCGTGTAGTTCGTGAAAAAGACGAAGCCGCGTTCGTCGTAATACTTCAGCAACACAGTGCGCAGGGAAGGGGCTCCCTGTGGGGTAGCCGTGGCAACACTCATGGCATTCGGCTCGGCAATACCGCTCTGCAGTGCTTGGCGAAACCACGTGTCAAATTGCTTGAATGGCGAGTCATCCAAATCCCGACGGTGCAGGGTCTCCCTGAGGTATTCTTCCCGAAAATTTGATAAATCCATAGGCGTATTTTACCCGAAAATGTCCCACATGGCAAGACGGGCAACGAGGAAACATATCCCGTGAAAGGAAATGCTTTGTGGTGGGCGTGGCTTTATTGCGAGGGAAACGCGAAGGCGATTAAGTACGAATCACTTAGGCTAGTCACAGCAGGATTGCGCAGATGAGCTAGCGTTTTCCTCGGCAGAGGCGGCGGAGGCGGAGACCGGTGATGAGGATGGGGAAGAGTCCCATGAGAAAGAGATAGATGCCATTGCGTCGGACCGTGGAGATGGACCTGGCATCGGTTTCTTGGTCAAGCCCACCGAGGGTGGGAGCTTGGCGCGGGGCGAGGAAAAAGCCGCGATGTTCATTAAGACGGGCATCCTTGCGGGCGGTTTTGACACCTTCGCTGATGGCAACAATGCGACGATTTGAGAAAAAGAACTCGAGGGGCAGACTTTGTGGGGAAGGGGGGTGATTTCCGATGTTGGCAGTGAAGTCGTTGAGGCGTTGTTTATCGAGGCTGAACGCAATTTCTCGTGAGCGTTTGAGGATGTTCTTGGCCTCCCGCGCATCGTGCGCGGTGGTGTTGAATAGGAGGGCAGCCCGCTGAACGAACCGGACATCCTCGTCGCTCCCGTGCAACTTGAGCTCATCGCGGAAGCGATCGATATTCCGAATTTCCTTTTCCCAGAGATTATCGAAGCTCTGTAAGACAAAGATCATTTCGAAGGCGTAACGCAGCGGGCAGAACTCCGCGATCAGGGGGACGGGTTTCGTGAGAATGTCGTGCGTCGTTTCATCTTGATAGGCAACGCGATGCCGGAGATTAGAGAGAGCTTGGTCGACGCGGGCGGGCAGGAAATTCGGAATCTTGGGGGCAAATTCGTTCATTTCCTCAAAGCGCACGAGAGCCCCCGCCAGAAGGATTTGGGGAACGAGGAGGAGGGGAACAACATTCAGGGCGGTACGCTCGGAACGCACAAAGGCGGAGACCATCAGGGAAAGAGAAATCCCCACGAAAGCCGTAAGAACCATGACCCCCAAATGCATCCAGAACATTTCGTGGATGCTCAAAACGGCATTACCCACCAACAGGTAGAGAGCACATTGGACGGCGGCGATAGCGGTGATAACCAAGCATTTAGCGAGGAGATAGCCGGTGATGAAGGGTTTGTAATTGCTCTCGCGGCGGAGAAGGAGGCGGTCGCGCAGAATCTCACAGGCGGCGTCGGTGAGACCGAAAAACATGGCGAGTACGAGCGAGAGAAAGAGGTACTCATTGATATGCAGGGCCTTGTAGAAAGTGTAAGGCGTATCGCTCGCGGCTCTCAGAGTACCGGCAATGAGTAGCGCGAGCACCGGACCCTCCAGCAGGAGCGCGTAAAGCCCCATGCGACTCCGCAGACGACCGAGCAAGGTACGCATCATCCACAACATGAAGAGCCGGAAGAGCTCCGGGATGCCGCGCCGCTGGATGGTTTGGGCAATAGGACGCAGGGAAGGGGCAGCGGAGGGAGACGGCTGGGGGGCGGAGTGGTGCGCTTGCTGGATGCGGTAGGAGTAGCTTTCGAAGCGTTCCTGCCACATGCCCGGACTGGGGTTAGGGCGGTTGCCGAGGCGGGCATAGGGAGCTTCCAGCACTTCGAAGACGTAATCTGCCCCGCCCGCCGCTGTGGACTCCCGGCTGACGTGCAGCCCCATTTCCCGCGCCGCCCCTTGAAAATAGTGCACCATCTCCGATGGGGTACCCCAGAAAGCCATTTGCCCACCCGCATTGAGCACCATGACCTTGTGAAAGCAGTTGAGGATACTCTGCGCGGGGCGGTGGAGAGTGCAGAGGAGAATGCGCCCGGCGGACATCCCTTGCAGGGTTTCGATGACGCGCTCGGCATCCTTGGAAGAGAGCCCGCTGATAGGTTCATCGATGAGGAATACCTCCGCCGTGCCGGTAAGGTCCAGACCCAAGTTCAGACGAGAACGCTCGCCGTCGGAAATGGTGCGTTCCCCGGCACGACCGACAGTGCGGCGGGTGAGGGAACCCAGCCCCACGAAGTTCAGCACGGCGAGCACGCGCCGCATCCGATCAGCGCGATTGAGACGCGGGCGACGGGCAACTGACGCTTGGTAGACGTGCTCCCCGACCGTCAGGGCTTCATCCAGGATGTCCTCGTGAGGGATGAAAGCGATATGCTGACGCAGGGAAATGTTGTCCGGCGTGAGGAGTTCGCCGTTATAGGAGATGGAGCCCATGGAAGGCGAGAGGTGCCCGGCGAGCAGGGCGAGTAGCGTGGACTTGCCGGAGCCGCTGGGTCCGAGAATGCATGCCATTTCGCCGCGCTGGAGCGAAAAGTCGATATTATCCACGACACGCCCGGCACGCACAAAATCGCGCGAGAGACCGGTCACTTCCATGGTATTGATGAGACTGGACTCTTCATCCAACACCCCGGCAGAGAAGCGACACCGTAAAAATTGCACCGGGCTGAGCTGGATGAGGTCACCATCGCGCAGCTCTGCCTCACCGCGCACCGGCACACCCTCCACCATCAACGTGTGCGTGTCGCCCTCCAGCACGACAAGTCTGCCGCGAGTGGGGACACGGGAGTAACTGACTTCGAAGACCATACCCGGTGCCAGCCCGGGTGTCAGGATGAGGGCCCCGGGTTTGTTGGTGTAGGGGAGATTGGTGACAACCACCCTGCGCGTGCGGGGGTCGAGCTGGAAACTGTGCCCGGAATCCCCGGAATCTTGCAGGTCCGTGAACGTGTAGGGTCCTGTACCGCGTATGGAAAAGGGGGTGAAGTAGGTCGTGCATACCGTATCGCCCTGCTGCAGGGGAACGTCATCGAGCACGAAAGCGGCGTCCTTGCGGAGAATTTCCACCTCCACGTGCACGCTGAAAATCACGCGGGCAACGGCGTTGAGAGGACGCTGCCGGGAGATGGAGACAGAGTCATCCTCCATGCCGATATAGCAGACATAGCGCACACCCGCGTAGTATGCCTGCATGAGCCCGCGTATCATGGAATAGGAAATGTCGCTTTCGGCGAGGGAAACAGCTTGCCCGGCGGAGATGGGGATGACATCACCTCGGTGCAGGGTAACCCTGCGCACAGAGAGGGGAACGCGGGAGTCGTTGATGATAATGAAGAGATTGACGCAGCGCAGGGCGCGAAACGCCACACCTTCGTCCGCTTGGGAAAGAGTGATCACACCGCGACCGATGCGTTGACTGAAACTGATACACTCGACGAGCGGCGGGATGGGGGCATCCGGGTCGACAAAGATGCGCTCGAGTTTGCGGGCGGAATCCGGCAAATGCAGTCCGTCCGTAACGCTTTCAAACAGAGAGGGATTGGTTAGGTCACCGCCGACGCGGTGTAACATAGTCAGGATTTCCAGAGCGAGGGAATAACGCTCGGCTTCCGTGCGGTTGACTGCGGCGAGGCGCAGGGTGTGCTCCAGGGGGTAGGCGGCACGATATGCCGTTTGGAACCTACCGGCGAGCCAGCTGTGCTCCACATTGGGAAAGTCGTAGCGCAGGATATCCATGGTGGTATCCATGTCCTCGATGCCCAAACCGTCCACCCGGCACATGATGGACGCGAAGAGGTCCACAATGATACCGGCGTGAGTGCGGCGGGTTTCCGCTTTGGGCGCAAGACGGTGCGGAACACGATTGAAGAGTGCCGCCAGATAGCTGCGTACCTTCAGCACGGAAAGCTTGACGCGCGGCATGTAGCCCCTGAGCCTCTTGCGCAAGCCCCTCAACATGGGTCACCTCCCCTCTGCAAGCTGAATGGGAAGTACGAAGCGAACAAGAAGTACGAAGTACGAAGTACGAAGTACGAAGTAGCCAAGCCGGGGAGCGGCGGGTGTGGTGGGAGGGGGGAGGTGGCAGGGAAGCGGTGTGTGTGGTGTGGGGGGGGTTGGCGTAGGGTGTGTGGTGGGACAAAATTGGGAGTACGAAGTATTTGCTTTCCTTCGCGTCTTTCTGCCGCAAGGTTATCGCCCGCCACGAAATCTTTCATTTTCTCAGGACAGATGTGATTCATTTTCGGACTTCCCAAGGCAGGTGTTTGGGTGTGGTGATGTGGGGAGGGCGCACGTAGATGGGCTCCGGCGGGAGGGTCGCGAGCGTATCTCTCCGCTCCTGTGACAGCCCCAGCCAATAGTCGATGAGAGCTTGTGCAGTCGGTGTGTAGTCGGTATGCTCTAAGTGGATGCCCGCCTTTTCGAGCAGGGTAGGGGACTCCGTGCTGCGGATATCCTCCCCGGCGGCGAGTCGCTGCAGAACTTCTTGTGTATTGAAAACCAAGGGTGTAGAATCAGGTGGGCGCAGGGTCCAGCCTCCGCGTTTGGCATCCGAAAGGACGCTGCACCCGGTAGCGGCAGAAAGCGGTTCCCACGAGCTGAGCGCAACCACCCGTGAGGAGAGTACGAGGGCAATCCCCTGAGCGGCGGCCAGTGCCGTGCGTACTCCTCCGTAACTGCCGGGTCCCGCACCCACGAGAATGAAGGGCAGGGGGGCAGAGCCGAGGTGCTCCAGAGCATCCTGTAGGGCGGGAAAGAGAAAGGCATCGTGGTCCCGCAAAGTCTTTCCGCTGAGCCGCATGGGGGATGCGGCACGCAGAGCTACAGATGCTGTGGATGTAGAGCATTCTATGGCGAGGAGATTCATATCGAAAATTGCATGGTGACCCACTTGGAACGGGTGATCGTACGGGTGAGCGAGAACCCGGCGGTCAACGCGCTTGCCAGCGTCTCCTGTGCTTGGTCTCGTAGGATTCCGGAGATGATGAGTACGCCCACCGTGCCCGGCAGAAAATACTCCCGCAGTCGGGGGAAAGCACACCGGAGGACATCCGAAAACAAATTGGCTGTCACCACGTGGGCGAGCTGCTCCGGCGCGGGTGACTGCGCGAGCACATCCGCGCGAAAGAGGGAGAGCCCCGCGACCTCACCGTTGCGTTCCGCATTCCGGCGAGCAATCTCCACGGCGGCAGGGTCGAAGTCAAAGGCTACGGCAGAGGTTGCCCCAAGGCGCAGAGCGGCAATGGCGAGAATACCGGTGCCGCAACCAACATCAATCATTCGCCAAGCTGTGCCGCGCCGCCGCACGGCTTCATCGCAGAGCAGACGCAGACAGGTGGCTGTGGTGGCATGGTGCCCGGTTCCAAAAGCACTTTCCGCCGGGAATTGCAGCACACACCGTTTCGGGTACCTCGTCCGCATCTCGGCAGCGTTTTCTTCACTCGCGCAGACGACCAGTCGGTCACGGATGAACAGCGGGGGAGTACGCGCGGGGGAGGCGGCAGCTACCCAATCCCTTTCTCCCACATGGGAGATTTTGCCGCCGTAAGCAGCCACAAGAGCCCCCAAGGGCGCGGGTTGCCGCGCGTAGCAGTCGATTCGTGTTCGTTGGTGTCCGGGTGTTGTGCTGAAGACGCAATCCGGCACACCTGCCAAGCGCAGCATCCACTCTTGCTCGGTTTGTCGGGGTACGTATCGCGTCCAGAGCCACATAAGCGGGAGTTATCTGAGCAGGTAAAGTTCAGCGGCGGAAGCACCTGTGCCCTCCAGCGCGGTGGTGCCGATGTACCGGAAATAGCGCGCTTTCACCTTTTTCCCGAAGTCTACCTTCTGCAAAATGGGATCGGCGCGTACGTTGGGGAACTCTCCTTCCGTTACCTTGGTCCACTTTTTCCCGTCCATGCTGATTTCAATGACGTAGCGGTCAGTCAAGCCAATGTAGTCGTGGTTTTGCTTGGGGAGACAGGCGAAGCCGGAGAACTCCGATTCTTCACCGAGATTCACCGTGAGACTCTTCTTCCCCTGCCAGTAGGTGCTTTCATCTTCATCCCAAGCTTTTTGCGCACCCTTGGTCTTACTGTGCCACTTGTCTCGCGGAAGAAACGCTTCCTTTTCAGTCTGTTGGGATGCCTTGATGCTCTCCACGTCACTCAACGCAATCTCCTGCGGGTACTTGAGTAAGGATATCTCGCTGATGCAGGGACATGCCAGTGATTCCGTGATCACGAGACGTACCCGGTCGGTCGTCACGGGTGCAACCAAACGGCGCAATACTTGGTTGCCGATCGTCTTGCCTTTTGCCGCATCTTTATCCGTAAATGGAACCCATTCGGGATTTCCACCCTTAAACGACACCTGCTGCTCCTCCAGTTTTTTCCACGCGCCATCGAGATAGGCTTCCAGACGGAAATTTTTGACCCGTTGACCGAGGCGTATTTGTTCTCGTAGGCGGACGACATCGAAGGTGGCTGGTTGAGCGAGGTGGACTTCCACCCAACAATCCTTTGTCGTGCCATCTTCCGGGCACCAGTAGGTTTCAATGTCCCCGTCCGTCACCTTGGAAGCGGCAAAGTCACCGCTCTTTCCTCGTACCTCCCCGGCTGAAGCTTCAGCATGTAGGGCATAATCCTCGGCAAGTAGTTGACGGCGCATCTCCCCAAACCCCTTCAACGCGTCTAAATCCACTTTATCCGGTTTGCCGCTCTGATTCATGGCGACATTGAGGATGAGATTGGCACCATTCCCCACGCAACTGAAATACGTGCGCATGAGATACTCGGGCGATTTGACCCGTCCCTCCTGATTCTGATGCCAAAACCACCCCGCGTGGTTAATTTTGGTATCACCCTCGAGACTGATCCACTTGGAACCCCCTCTGCCGAGGTCACGCACATTCCACAGGGGGTATTTGACATCACCCCTCTCGGACCCTCCCCAAGCGGCATCTCCGTGCGATTCGGCTCCCCAGATAATGCAATTCGGCTGAATGGAGCGAATGAGTTTCACGATGCGCGGAAAGTTGTAGTACGTGTCCGCATCCCCGATTTTGCGTGTTTCTTTGGTCTTGCCGCCGTAGTAGCCATCGCCTCCCTGCGCTCCATCGAACCAGATTTCAAAGATAGGTCCGTAGTTGGTGAGGAGTTCCCGGATTTGCTTCTCGTACACCTTCAGATAGCCCGGGCGTCCGTATTCCGCGCAATTGCGGTCCCACGGCGATAGATAAGTCCCAAACTTGATCCCGTATTTCTTGCAGGCTTTGGAGAATTCCGCCACCACATCCCCCTTTCCGTTGCGCCACGGTGTCCGGGTGATGTTGTGTTTGGTCGATTTTGTGGGCCACAGACAGAAGCCATCGTGGTGCTTTGCCGTGTAGATCATGCCGCTCATCCCGGCTTCCTTGAACGCTTTGACCGCCATTTCTGCGTCAAAGTCATCGGGATTGAATTGTTTGGGGTCCTCATTCCCTTCTCCCCACTCGCGTCCGGTGTAGGTGTTGATGCCGAAGTGCACGAACGCGTACCACTCCATGCGGAGCCATTGAACCTGCTGTTCGGTGGGAACAGCCCCGTAGGGCTTGGGGGGGGCTGCCTTTGCGGAAAAAGCCAAAACAAACCAGCCTCCGCAGAGGGTTAAAGTGGTGAGTGTGCGTAAAACGCCGTTTATGTGCATACCGATAAGCTAATCCAAAAGTTGACCATCCAGTCCTTGCGCATCCTCAAAGTCCAACATAAAGAGACTGCCGTCTTCGCGGATTCGCCCGTAGAATGCAGTCTGTTTGTCAGCCGGGTCGATGGGTGCAATCTCGATCGTAATCGTCTTCCTTTCCACCTTGCGTCGTCCGGTAGCTATTTCGCGGAACGCTCGGTCGGTTTCTGTCTTTTCCGTGAGCATCTCCTTCGCGTACTCTGTGCCGCTTGTATTTCCCTTTGGTTTGACCTCCGGCTGCTCGCCTCCCCCGGTGTCTTGGATGACGATTTCTTCCAAATCAGAGTAATCCGTAATTTCTAGGTCGAGTACCACACTGAATACCGGATGCTTCAAGACCTGCAAGGCGTCTTCATCTGTCTTGGGCAACCATTGTTTCACACGGATATTTTGCAGGTGGTGCACGTAGTAATCCGTCCGATTGGGATTGATGCGGGGGGTCACATCCTCTTCGCCCAAGGTGCCGGTCCAAGATTCGCCGATGTAGTCGTAGTGGAGGACGAGGGTTTCTCGGAGGTAGTGCAGGGTCAGTGTGCGTAACGAGGATATGGGGAATTGTGTGAGATTGCGCTTGCGCCAATTCTCCGACGAGAAGGAGAACAGTTTCATCATCGAAGAACTGAGGCGACACACGCTGTGGGAGTTCTGCTCCATACCCACCCAGAATATCCGACCGTCCTCACGCTGTCGCTTCATGCGGAAAACACGCGCGGCGCGGTCACGCACAAGCGGTAGGTCTTCCCCGAACAGCACCGCTCGCACAGTGCACTCTCGCGGCTGAACCATCATCAGGTAATCCGGACTCCCCAACCCATACTCCGACTCAATTGTCTGCGGTCTTTCCTCAGGGGATATATCTCGCACAAACTCCTCGACCGGGACGTTTCGCAAACTGTTGAGGAAGGTGGTGACCACAACCGGGTCGGCTTCCGCAAAGGGTTGCCCCTCGGCGGAATACATCCATACATCGCTCACCTGCCCCTCACTATCCCCCGGTATAAGTCTGAGTCGCAAGGGATAGGGATAGAATCGCGAACGTACGACCACCTTATCGACATCCTTGGCTGTGATGTCGGCGAAATGCGTGGAGCGGAGCTCCGCCAATGTGAGAGGTATATCCGCCCAATACACCAATTGTAGACTATTGCGTACTTGGACTTGTACATCCGGCGGCAGGACGGGGAGGGTGAATATCCCGTTCACGATACTCGCGTAGCCTCCGCGTCGACTGACTCTCGGTTCCGCAGCCAAGGTAAAGACGACGGGGCGTCCCTGCGCGGTGGCGTGGCAAAGCAGTTGCCCGTCCGACGGCGAGGTAAAGGGCGCGTAGACGGAGAGCTCCTCCGTTCTCCCGTCCTCGTGCGTGAAGCGGATTTTCATGGTTGGTTGCTCGGTGAGCTGCACCTCCTCCTCATCTTCGATGCGTATAGCCCGTAGGCGAGAGAGTGCGGCAAGCATGCTTTCCACTTTGTCCTGATTGGCTTCCGTGAGGGTAGGGGAGCAGATGACCCACGGACTTTGCGCACTGTCGCGGGTTATTGTGAGCGGGGGCTTTTCCGGTGTATCGGGTCCCGAAGTTTGTTCGATGCGGACTTCGAGTACGCTCTCGGGGTCGATATGCACCGGGTGCGCGTCGCGTAAACCCTGCAACCCGTTTTTGAAAATGGACAGGATATTGCCGCTCACCACGTGGATGCGTTTATCGCGTCCGTAAAAGTTTGTGCGCAGGTAAGTGGTGGGCAGTAGACTTTCCCCATCTCCGGCATCCGCCAACCAAGGAGAGGCACTGCCGAGTGTGTAGCGCGCCAAGGTGGTGTGCTCGCCGCGACCCACCGGCATTTTCAAGGTGATGGTGTGCGGGGATGTCTCAACTCCGAACTCGCGCATGCTCGCGCGCGTGGTGTGATTGAGCGGCAAGGTATCCACCAGCCGCGCCGTAGCCGTGAACTGAAGGATAGCCTGCACCGCTTCCGGCGACATGCGGTCACGGAAAGGGGATACGATCCACCACGAGCCATTGGCTTCTCGCTCACATTCGATCCTATCATGTAAATCATTGATACGCATCCAACTCACATCGGAGAGATGTTTCAGATTCTCCGGTGGGAAAAGAGACATCCCCGGGCGGAAGTGGTAGCGTCCTGTCAGCCGTGCCAAACTTCCGTCCACATAGAGCAAAATGGCAGCCCCCACACTCAGCAGCGCGAGTACCAGCAAAACGAGGGTTACCAAGGTCTTTTTCATTGTGTGTCAGCGTGTCGGGGACATCCTCGGTGCAGGGCAGGGGGCTAGTGTCGGCGCGTATTCCATATTATCAACGCAATCAGCAGGGCGAGCAAGGGCATTGCCAAAAGCGACAAGTATTCCAACGCGCTGCGCGAGTGCCGATTCAGGTCGATTTTCATGGTGAGGTCCTGGTTCGCGCTCTTGCCGCCGTATTCCGGGCGATTGCTCATCCAAGCCCAGAGGGTATGCAGATAATCTTGCTGCTCGGTACGGGCGTTGCTGCGTAAAAGCATGTCCACATTGCCGAGCACCAACAGGGTACTCATGTCGTTAGCGGCACGGGGACTTCCCTTGGTCGTTGCCGCACCGAGACAAAGCGGTCCCGGCTTATCTTCCTGCGGGTCGAAGCGAGGCTCGAGCATCGGGCTGGTCTCTCCGTAGTATTCCGGGGTACTCATCAGAATGGGGTAGGTCATGAGCTTCCGAATGGACGCCTCGTTCTCGTCACCGTGCTCTAAGGTAAACGACATGGATTGTCCCTCCACGTGAGTCGTACTGTTCCAGAAGGGACGTGTGCATTCCAACCCCTTGGGAAACACCGCCGAGATATCGTAGTAGGCACGGCGACGGTCTCGCAGCAAGACTCGGTCGGAGTTCGGACGAATTCCTTGCTCGCGCAGGAAGCGGTAGAGACGTGGCAAGCGCGTGTTTGTGGGGTCCAGCGTAAGGAAGATGCAGCGGCGTCCCTGCTCACGCTCCCAGAACTCGCGCACCACGCGCACTTCATCATCCGTCAGGTCTACCTCGGGGGAAATGATGATCAGCCCCTCGGCATTTTCCGGCAGGGTCTCGAGTCCCGCGAGCGTTACCCATGAGAGTTGGATGTTGAGGGAGGAAACGATGCGTCCGATGTTTTCCAGCATGCTCTGGTCATCTCGTGACACGCCGCCCTTTCCTTCTACCACGTACATGTGCCGCATGTCGCCTTCCACCGCTTCGGTAATTGCCGAGCAGACCACCTCATCCATCATGAGGGCAACCGCTCGCCGACTTTCATCCGGCAATACTTCGTATTTCACAAACGAGGTACCGGGGCGGATGCGCACGTGCTTGCGCTCGCTCTTTTCTTCTTCGAATGTCTTGAGGGGTTGCGTGGGGTCTTTCCGCGCGTCGATTACGCAGAGGTCTTGCTTGAAGTCCACTCCGTAAATTTGTGAAATTTCCCGGGCACGATTGGGTTGTCGGATGGGATCGAAGCATTCGAGCTCCACTTTTCCGCCGCCGTGGCGCACGTATTCTTCCAAGAGGCTGTACATGCGCGGGTAGTTCGGGGTGGACTTTTTGAACGCAAAGATGATACGGATAGGGGTTTCGCGATTGCGGATGCGCTCACTTTTGAGCACGTTCATGGTGCGTTCGGAGATAGTGTAGCGTTCCTCTTCCGTGAGGTCTTTGCGCGCGTATTCATGACAGGCGATGTAATTGCAGGTCAATACGATGATGAAGAGGAGGATGAGATTTAACCACGCCAGCGGCGAACCCTTGGGGCGTCGGGCTTGTGGGTTAATTTCGGAATTTTGCGCGTGTCTCATTGTTGCTGAAAAGGGTAGGGGATGGAAGGACCTCTTCAACGGGTCCAGCGTCGGTAATCCACGACTCGCTTGGTCAGCGCAAGGGTGAATACCGCCATACTCAGGTAAAAGACGAGGGGTCGGGTATCGAGCAAGCCACGTGAGAAGGAGCTCACATGCTCCGTGCACGATATGTAATGAAAGATGGGAGCCGCCGGGAACTCCCCCCACAGCTCAGTGACGCGTCCGAGAAAGTAAAAGGAGATCATGAAGCTGGTGCAGAGTATTCCGGCGATAATCTGGCTGCGCGTCATTGCCGAACAGAGCAACCCCGCGGCGATAAAAAAGGTACCGCAGAGCCCTAAAATGGCGTAGGGTCCTATTTGATCGGCCAACAGGTATGTAATCTCTCCCTCCGCGTGGATTCCGTACCGTATCGCCGTGTAGAGGTTTGCTAAATGGCTCAACCAAGGATAGAGCAGCAGGGGCACCCACAGAACCAAGTAAAAGGTGTACGATGCCAAATATTTGCCGAGTATGATCTGTGTGGTGGTTACAGGGGCGGTGAGCAGTCCTTCCAGCGTGCCTTGCCGCTCCTCCTCCGCGAAACTGCGCATGGTGATGAGCGGGAAAATGAAGATAAAGTAGAACCAAAAGGTGATGTTGCTGAGTAGGTAATACATGACTCCCTCGCCGGTGGCTTTCGACATGATTTGGATAACGGTCTGGAGACAAAATCCGAACAAAGCCATCGTACATGCCAAAATGACCCATCCGAAGGGGGTACAGAAGTAAACGCGTAGCTCGCGCATGTACAGAGTGAACACAGTGGAGAACCAGCCGGTGCGGCGCAGCACGCTCGGTTGGCTGTCGTTTTTTCTTTGCTCGGTGGGCAGGGGGGCGGTGGGTGGTGGTTCAGTCATGTCGGGTCATTTCTGCAAATACGTCTTCCAAGCTGGGGATATGGCGGTAAATGTGGCGCAGCGGAAAGCCACAGCGGGCAACAACGGCGGCAGCCTTTTCCCGCGTGTCAGTGCCCGGCTCCGCCCGCACCACCACACGTTGCCACCCGCCGGGTAGCGTGCCTTCGTGTATGACTTTTTTGACGGTAGGTATCGCCGCGAGCTCCCGCATGACCGGCTCCGTCTCCCCCTTGTATTCCAGCGATACTCGCCCTGCCGTCCGCAAACCTTGCGTCAAGTTCTCCGGGGTGTCTGCCGCTTTAATCTCTCCGTCATCAATGATAATCACCTTGTTGCATATCATTTCGACTTCGCTGAGTATGTGGGTGGAGAGGATCACCGTATGTTCACTCGCCAAAGTGCGCACAAGCTCGCGTATCTGCCGTATCTGGTTCGGGTCCAGCCCATTAGTCGGCTCGTCGAGTATGAGTAATTCGGGATCCCCGAGTAGCGCATCCGCTAACCCAACGCGCTGTCTGTAGCCCTTAGAGAGTGTGCTGATCATGCTCTTGAACCTGTCCTCCAACCCGCACCGTTCCGTCACGTTTCCTACTTGTTCCCGCACCGCTTTCCCCTTTATTCCTTTCAATTTTGCCCTGTATCGGAGGTATTCATACACCCGCATGTCGTCGTACAGGGGCACATTTTCCGGCATGTACCCCAAGTGTCGCCTTGCGTCCAACGGTCTGTCTATAATGTCGTACCCTACAATGCTCGCGGTACCGGCTGTCGGCGGTAAATATCCCGTCAGCATCTTCATTGTCGTGGTTTTTCCCGCCCCATTCGGTCCCAAAAATCCTACAATTTCCCCACGTTCCACCGTAAAACTAACGTCCCTTACAGCCATCGTGTGACCGAATTCTTTGTAGAGATGCTCTGTGCTCACCATGCTCATATCTGCATGCCCGGGTTGTTCCGCGTCACAGCCTATTCTACCATATATTGCTCCCATGACAAGCCCACAGTGCCGCATTCTCACACGAGGTACAAAGTACGAAGTGGCAGAGCCGGGGAGTCGCGCATGTATAGTGCCACCGTTTGGCGCAAGTTCTCCGTCCGCGCAAGTTTCAGATATCCGCCCATATCCTAAAAGGCATCCGCCGCGATATGATCTTCACCCAACACTAAGTTTTCTATTTTATTAGATTAGATGTGACTGTGTGTGCGTAGAGTTCGATTTTAGATTTTGCATTACATATATTATGCGAAGTTGTAAATCGCGAAAGAATCGCGCCTCCACGGAACTCATCGAGCGGCTGAATAGCATGGGCTGCGTGCAAACGTGGATTTATTTCCCTGACGTTTCCCTGCAACAAAGTCTTCGCTCCGCTCTAAGTGTTTAATTTTTTTGGAACGGTTGAAATAAATGCTTGACGCGAGAGCCGGGGTGTTGTAAGATGAGGGCATGATAGTAAGGTGTAAGGTGACCTACGATGGGGAGTTGCGCAACGTCTTAGAGCACGAGAACACAGGAGCGCAGGTGTGCACGGACGCGCCCTTGGACAATCATGGCAAGGGACGTTCGTTTTCGCCGACGGACCTGCTGTGCACTGCAACGGGAGCGTGCATGATGACGATCATGGGGATATATGCACAGGAGCATGGGTTGAACATACGTGGTGCGTGGATCGAGGTGGCGAAAGAGATGAGCGCGAATCCCCGACGCATTGCTCGTATTAGAGTCGAGCTGCACATCCCCCTGCCCTCGACTTCGCCGCATTGCGCTGCTCTCATCGAATGTGCCAAGGGGAGTCCTGCCATGCACAGTTTGCATCCGGATATTGAGGTGCCGCTCGTATGGCACTGGGAGGGTTGATGGACTGATATTTATGAATCGCCGACTTTACATATACATTGCTGTGCCGCTGTTTGTGATACTCAGCTGCGCGGGGGTGTTGGAGTCGCTTTTTGGTTCTGCTGTACTCGTAGTGTCCACCATGCTCATCGTGGTAGCTTGGGGCGCGGTGTGGATGCGCATGTACCGCCGCCAAATCCATCCGGAATTGGCGGTGCTGGCCATTTTGCCTTTTGCTGCGTACTACATCGTGCATCAAACCGGCTCGCCGGTCTTTTCGCAATACCCTGTATGGGCTAACTTTTATGCGTTTTCGTGGTTTGCTTTTGCCGGGGTGTGCATTGGGAGTGTGCTGCCGGATGCCGGGATCGATGGCAAGGTACCCTCACTTCGTAAGGACCCTGTCTTTTTGCTCATGGTTCCTCTCATTCTTATCTTTTCTCTCAGCTGTTTCTTCAACTTTTATTCTGAATTAACAACTTCCTGACCTATACTCTAAATTAATCACCACCAACAACCATGCGAATAACACTATTTGCTCTCCTAACCCTCGGGTTATCGACCGCTCCTGCGTTTGCCGGTGCTCGTATTCACCGTTTGTACCACGCTCCGATTCAACCGCAGCGTGCTGTGCTGCAGAAACCGCACGCGATGTTTCACGAGTCCGCTGTAGCTCCCCTGCCCGGCAAAACGATACCCATGTTGCCGACGAGTCGCCCGTTACCCCCACCGCAGGCTCCTGCAGCGATAGCAGAGTCCGATATTCCGGCGGATGAGCCCATCATCTCCGACGTGGGTAGCGCGAGGACCTTACCCATCATCCCGGTCACGGCGCGTACCTCTGCGGCATCATCTTCCTCGGCGCAACCTGTGTTGAGTCACCCGCGTGCCCGTTATTCCGGTCGCGTGGTAGCTCCCACCGCTTCGACTGTGGTGGTTCCGGTAGCATCTCAGTTGACTGTGGGAACGGTACATGCCCCTTCACAGGTTCTCCCCCCTGCCCCGGCTCCCGAACCGCAGACATTGAAGGTTACCAAGCCCGCGCCGCAACCTATCGCAGCCCCGGTGACGGCTCCTGAACCGGCACCGCAGCCTGTAGTGACTCCAGCAGCAAAACCTGCGGTAGCCCCGGCAGCGGCTCCTATGCCGACACCTACACCGGCACCGACGAAACCCCACAGACGCCTCCCGATTGCGCCTGTCGCCTAATAGTGGGAGCATCATCTCCGCGAGCGCACCGTGTTGAAGCGAGGCGGATGTCTTCCAAGGAGCGACTCGATGTGTTGCTGTACCGTGCGGGGCTAGCAACCTCGCGCGAGCGGGCGCGGCGGCTCATTTTAGCGGGAGAAGTGGCGGTTGCCGGGCAGGTAATAACGAAACCCGGCACGAGAGTGAGTACCGCTCTGCCCTTATCCGTCAAGACTCCGCCCAAGTACGTGAGTCGCGGTGGTTTGAAGTTGGAAGGCGCGTTGGCGGCTTTTCCCGTTTCACCTCGAGGAAAAGTGTGCTTGGATATAGGTTCCTCCACGGGGGGGTTTACTGATTGTCTGCTCCAAAACGGCGCGTTACGTGTGCATGCGGTGGATGTAGGCACCAATCAGCTTGTGTGGAAACTCCGCAACGACCCCCGTGTAATCGTACGCGAGCAATTTAATGCCCGATTCCTTACACCGCAGGATTTGGGAGAAATGGTGCAGCTCGTTGTGAGTGATGTCTCTTTTATTTCTCTTGCTAAAATTTTGCCGGCTGCCTGTAGCTGTCTTGAAGATGACGGCGACCTGCTCGTCCTCGTGAAACCCCAGTTTGAGCTTCAACCACAGGATATTGGGCACGGTGGCATCGTTCGAGACCCCGCCCTCCACGAGCTCGCAGTGAATAAGATCCGGCACTTTGTCACCCATGACCTACAGCGTTCATGGATGGGTGTAATCCCCTCCCCCATCACCGGAACGGGAGGGAATAAAGAATTCCTTGCGTGGATCAAATGAGCGAGGACACTAAGTACTTCGCGCACTTGCTCCCTCTCCCACGTTTCCCCGCGACAAAGACATCGCTTTGCCGCCCTAGGTTTCTAATTCTCTCGGGACAGATGTAGCAGATTTGCACACCTGTCCCAATAAAATTTTCGAGAAGCACTGCAATGCCAATCCCTATGCGGGTTACAGACGCTCTGCGCACTAGAGGGGCTTCAACCTCACGGGTGCATGGATTTGTTCCCCACGCGAGGTTCCCGCTTTGCGTTCATCGCACCTCTCCGCGCAACCTTGTTGCGCCTAACTCTTTCACTTTGTACCTCGTACTTGATCACACCCGTGTTGCCACGTGACGAAGTTATCGCTCTACTCTGAGCGTCTAATCTATTTGGGACGGGTTTGGGCAGATTTGTCATCCTTGTGTCATCATGCTTGACCTAGGCGGATTGGTGGTGTAGAATAGTCGCGTTCAACGACCTTTCGTATTATGAAGAAGTTCGCAACTACACTGTCGGTACTCGCTGTTGCAGTCTCGTCTATGGTGGCAACGGTGAGCGCGGAGGTAAAGATTGCCTCCGTCAACATGGAGGATTTGCAGTTGATGTTCTATAAGCGCGTCGATGCAGATGCCCGCCTGCAAAAAGAGAGGGAGGGTATCCTTGAGGAGATTAACAAACGTGGTGAGAAGGTCAAGGCTCTCGCGCAGCAATTGGAGGATCTGCAGAAGCAGAGCGATCCCACCCTTTCTGAGCAAGCAATCAAGAAGATACGTGAGAAGATGGTTTCCATCAAGAATGAGTACGATGCTGAACGACAGGAGTTCGAAACATTTGTGAAGCGACGCCAGCTTGCGTTCGGGGCTATACAGCAACGCGAAGGTACTCTCATCCTCCAAGAAATCCGCAAAGTGATCGGAGAGGTGGCGGAAGCTGAAGGGGTCGACCTCGTGTTGGATGCCTCGCCACGCACGCAACTCATCCTCCCCTATGTCAAATCGAGCATGAATATCACGGAGCGGGTGGCGGCAAAACTCAACGCCGACGCACCAGAGGGTTATGATGCTCAGGAAGAGCTCAGAAAAGTGCGCGGTGCTGCCGAAAACGTGGAGGGTGTCATCCCTGCCGAGGCACCAGCGGCGGCTCCTGCGGGAGGGGAGACGTCCGTCACTCCCGAGGTTGCCAAATAATTCGTTGAATCCGGAAGGCGCAGGGATTCTCGAATATCGTCCCCGCGTTGTTGTTTCTTTTTTTCCATCAAACTCCGCGCATGTTTCTCACCTTGGAGGAGGTGCTCCGGCTGACCGGTGGCAAGCTTTTGTCGCTTGTTCGGTCCGGGTCGGTGCCAGAGATTTCCGGGGTGGCAACATTGGCAGAAGCGAGAACGGGAGATGCATCTTTCCTCGGCAACGAAAAGTACTACAAAGACTACCTAGTGACGCATGCGAGCTTGGTGTTGGTACCCCCGGGTGTGCCAAACCATCCGGAAGAGACGGTGTTGGTGGAGGTAGACAATCCTTCGCTAGCATTTAACGCGCTCGTCGATGCGTTTTTGAAGGAAGCCTATGACTTTACGCCGGGCATCCACCCCGCCGCTGTGGTAGACCCTTCCGCATCCGTTGACCCGACGTCGGTTCGTGTTCAAGCCGGAGCGGTCATTGAAGCTGGGGCGCGTATTGGTGCGGGAACGGACATCGGACCGGGCTGCGTCGTTGGCAGACATGCCGTCATCGGGGAGTGCTGTCGACTCTACGCGCGCGCGGTAGTGCGAGAACGCTGCATTCTAGGCAACTTCGTAGTCATTCAACCCGGGGCGGTCATCGGCTCGGACGGCTTCGGTTTTCTGCTCAACAAGGAAACCGGTTGTTATGACACGGTGGACCAAGTCGGCATCGTTGTCGTGGAAGACCATGTGGACATCGGGGCGAACACGACTATCGACCGCGCCCGTTTCGGTCGCACCATCATCGGTGAGGGTACGAAAATCGATAATCTCGTGCAGATCGGGCATAATGTCACCGTGGGAAAGCACACGGTCATCGTCTCCCAGAGTGGGATAGCGGGTAGTTCTCACTTAGGAGATTATGTCACGCTTGCCGCGCAGTGCGGTATCGCCGGTCACTTGCACATCGGGGACAAAGCAGTGCTAGGGGCTCGCACCGGAGTGATGTCAGACCTGAAGGGAGGAGAAACCTACTGGGGTTCACCGAGTTCGCCGTTTCGCGATGCTTTCAAACAATCTGCGGCACTCCGTAGGCTTCCGGATGCCCTCAAAACGATACAGGAATTGAAGCGGGAGGTCGATGAACTACGCAAACGCCTCCCTTAATACGGCTTTTCACTGATCTCTGCGGGTCATGCTTCCCACCGAGTTATACCGTCCGAATGCTGCCATTATCTACCGCCGCAGCAATGGGACAATCTTGGTATGCGAACGTGTTAAGCCGGTCGGGGCATGGCAATTCCCCCAAGGTGGCATCAAAAAGGGCGAGTCTCCTAGGGACGCGGCCTGTCGTGAAGGGATGGAAGAAACGGGGTTCCGTCCCAACGAATACGATATCATCGCGGAGCACGGTCCCTACCGGTATGACTATCCACCCGCCGAGCGCGAACGCGTGCTGCGTAAACGCGGGATTCCTTACGCCGGTCAGGAACAACACTATTTCTTGGCTCGCATGCGCAATGACTCTGCCGAACCTTGGCTCGACAACAAAGAATTCCGTAACTACCGATGGGTGTTGCCGGAAGAATTTGACATCAAGTGGTTACCGGAGTTTAAGCGAGCTGTCTACCGCCGAGTTCTCCGCGATTTCTTCGGTGTGTAGGGGTGGTTCCTCCACGCCTTTGAACGGGGTTATGGGAGCGTAGCACGTCAGATAACAAATGCACCCCATCGCCCACATTTCGTCCCCATTCGCGGAAAAGTTCGGAGTGCCGCGACAAGCCGGGCTGTCCCCGCATGTTCGGGCGCGTGTCGTCTTTGCACCGTACATTACGCAGGACTTTGTGCGCGGGCTGGAGTCTTTCTCACACATCTGGCTCATCTGGGACTTTCATTGTCTGCCGTCATCGGGCACCGTGCGTCCCACCGTCCGCCCGCCGCGTTTGGGCGGGAACTCCCGGGTCGGCGTGTTTGCCACTCGCTCTCCTTTCCGTCCCAACCCCATCGGCATCTCTGCCGTACGCCTTCTCTCCGTGGAGCGAGGTCCCTCCCTACTTGTCGCGGGCGCGGATTTAGTGGATGGCTCACCCATTTACGATATTAAACCGTATCTGCCGTACGCCGACAGCATCCCGGAGGCACGTGCCGGTTATGCGGATGCTGTTCCGCGTCAGTTGTTGCGTGTCGAACTCCCAGGGGAAGCGGTTGACTTGCCCCACGACTACGTAGACGCCTTGCGAGAGGTCCTGTCACAAGACCCACGCCCCGCCTACCAAGACGACCCCAACCGCGTCTACCACATTATCTTCCGTCCTTACGAGCTCGATTTCTCCGTATCCGATGGCACGGCGCATGTCATCTCCATCCGCCCTATTTCCCCATGAACCTACTTTGCCGAGCATTTGCCGAGCACCCGCCCCTCCGTCCGGGATCCGGGGCTGCCCTTTGCGTCTGTGCACGCGGGCAAGTGCAGTGTTCGTCGGTCAGAGGCGAAAGCAGTCCGGGTGTCTCGTGGAATGAAGATACTCTCGTGCCTGTTTTTTCCGTTACCAAACCCGCTTCAGCGGCTTGTTTTTTGCAGGCATTGGCGGAGCACGGTGGCGACCCCCGGCTGCCCATCGGCGAATTGTGGTCTCATTTCCCCGCTCCGTCTTGCACGGTGGAGCAGTTCCTCTCGCATCAGGCGGGGCTCGCTGCGTGGGATATCGCCGCTCCCATTGATGACCTCGATGCCTGTCGTGTCGCCGTCGAGCGATCCACCCCTCTCTGGAGTCCGCCGCAACATGGATACCACCCTCACACCTTCGGTCCGATGCTCGACATCCTGATGCTCGCCCTCACCGGTAAACGCGTCGGAGAGTTCTGGGAAGATCGTGTCCGCCGTCCCCTCGGACTGGACTTTTACATCGGGCTGCCGGAGTCTCTCGTTCCACGTGTGGCTGTCCTGCAAGCTCCCAGATTACACGGTTCCCTGCCGGATACCCCCTTCTATCGGGCTTATTTCGCCCCTACCTCGCCCGTGCACCGCGCCTTCAACTGTGTGACCGGGCTGCCCTCTCCCCGCGCGATGAACTCGTCTTTCGGATATTCTTGCGCTTGTCCGGCTCGCGGCGGTATTGCTTCCGCGCGGGGACTCGCCCTTTTTTATCAAGCTCTGCTCGGACAATTGCCAAATTCTCCCTTCAGTGCATGCGTGACGAAGTGGATGAGTCACCCGGTAGTCTCCGGTCAGGACCTCACCCTGCTCTGCCCTACCGCATTTTCTTGCGGTGCCATGTGCGAACCGGCTGCCCTCTTCGGTAACGGCGGCTTCGGACACGCCGGTTTCGGCGGCTCCCATGCCTTTGCCCACCCGGACACCCTCCTCTCCTTCGCTTACGTTACCAACGCCATGCAACTCGGCATCCTTCCGGGCGAATACGTACGCAACCTCGTCGCCACCGTGTGTCCACCCCCCCTCAGCTGTTCCTTCTTTTTGTCGTACTTGTGATTAAAAGGGGGGCTAATTTTCTACTAGAGGATGCTTGTGATTGAATTTGAATGACATGACTTTATTGTCGTCCCAGTTAAACAACAGAATAACATTTCTGCCCTCGGCATATCTCACGCCACGGAGTCCGCGTATAATGTGATTACCCATGGCGTTGATGTAGATCTCACCGAATTTCTCGTCGTAACGTGCCAAGCATCTCCGATTAAAAGCCTTTAAGTTATTCGGGACAGATTTGGGCTTCTCGTACTTCTTGTTGACATGGCGCACGGTTGGGGGTATAATCCCCCGCGTATGGATACGAGACTGCGTATAGCTATCGGAGCGGACCACAGAGGAGTTGAATTAAAGGAGGCAGCAGAAGAAATGCTGCGAGGTTGGGGGTTCACAGTGGATGACGTAGGAACCATGAGCAAGGTATCCTGCGATTATTCAGACTACGCGAACGAGGTGTGTCGGCGGATCGTGGACGGGCGGGCGGATCGCGGAATTCTTATCTGTTTCTCCGGTCTGGGGATGAGCATAGCAGCCAACCGCTGGAGGGGAATACGCGCCGCGTTGGTACGTACGCCGCAGATTGCGGCACTCTCACGCCAGCACAGTAACTCGAACGTGATGTGTTTGGCATCCGCTTTCATCACACCGGATGACTTAGACGACATCCTGCACGCATGGTTCCTTTCAGAATTTGAGGGTGGAAGGCATGTCAATCGCGTGCTTAAGGCGAGTGGAAGTGCGCTGGCGGTCAGCGACCCCGAGCTTGCCGGATACATCGAGGAAGAAAGAAAGAGGCAAACCAACAACATTGAGCTCATCGCTTCAGAAAACTTTGCGTCACGCGCTGTAATGGAAGCGCAGGGGTCTGTACTCACAAACAAATACGCTGAGGGATACCCCGGAAAGCGGTGGTATGGGGGGTGCGAGGTTGTCGACAAGGTAGAGCAACTGGCGATAGATCGGGCGAAAACTCTCTTTGGCTGCGACTTTGTCAACGTGCAGGCACACTCCGGGTCACAAGCCAACATGAGCGTCTATTTGGCGTGTCTGAAGCCCGGGGATACTATACTCAGCATGGATTTAGCTCATGGGGGGCATCTCTCTCACGGTTTCTTTGCTAATTTCTCCGGTAAACTTTACAAAGTGGAACACTATGGCGTGAGTCCCGATACCGAATGCATCGACTACGATGCGCTGGCGGTCAAGGCTCGAGAAGTGAAACCCACGCTGATACTCGCCGGAGCATCCGCTTATTCTCGCACTATCGACTTTGCGCGCATCCGCAGCATCTGCGATGGGGTAGGAGCCATCATGTTTGTGGATATGGCACACATCGCCGGTCTGGTAGCTGCGGGTGTACACCCTTCCCCCGTCCCCTACGCCGACTTTGTGTCCACCACCACGCACAAGAGCCTGCGCGGACCACGCGGCGGTCTTGTGATGTGCAAGGAAAAGTGGGCGAAAAAGCTCAATAGCGCAACATTCCCGGGAATGCAGGGGGGGCCTCTCATGCATGTGATAGCTGCCAAGGCGGCATGTCTGGGAGAAGCTTTGCGCCCTGAGTTCCGTGAATACGCCGAGCAAATCGTAAAGAACGCCAAGGCAATGGCTGCCAAAATGTCGGAACTCGGGTTTCGCATCGTGGCGGGCGGTACGGATAATCATTGTTTCCTCGTGGACCTCAGCGTTAAGGGCCTCAATGGTGCCGAAGCTCAGGTGGCTCTGGACCAAGTGGGGATCACAGTGAACAAAAATGCTATACCCTTCGATAAAGGCAGCACCGCTACTCCTTCCGGCATCCGCATCGGTACACCGGCTGTCACCACCCGGGGCATGAAGGAGCGGGATGTCTGCCAAGTCGCGGAATTTATCGGGCGTTGCCTAGGTATCTTGTCCGATCAAAAACAGTGTGAGACTCCCCACCCGTACGATGAGTTGCGGGCGGAGGTAAGCGTTTTCAACCAGCGTTTTCCGATGCCCTAACTGAAGTACGAGGCACGAAGTACGCAAAGCCGGGAAGAACTTACGCGTACGTGATGGGGAGGTGACGGATGTGGTGGGCGGATCAAAGCACCCGTGACTGCATAAAGACCGAAACTGCGACGGTTTTTGGGAAATTTCTTAGGACGGACATGCGTGTAATTACGGGACGTACATCAGGTTTGCTTGTACGATACAGGGGCAATGCAAAACACTCGGTATAATTAATTACATGACTTGCATACAAGCAATAAAGGTTCCACCGGAACAGTAAACCGAATTTTTCCCGTTCGGGCGCGCGAGTGATTGTGCATAGATGCAATTTTCCTTGTAATGCCCGTGGTTACTGGATTCTTCCCGCAACAAAACCCTCGCCCACCACTAAGCCTTTAACTTTACCGGGACAGATGCGCAGCAATGCCGTACTCAGGAAATATCCGGGCGGAGTTGGGAGAGGAGGGCGAGGGCACGAGGGAAAGACGCGGGGTCATCGTCCGATTCGGGGAAAAGTCGATGAACCGGGATGCGCGCATAGCGAAACGCGGCTTTGGGGTGGGAAAGTTCGCGCAATCCGACCGAAAAAATAACCCCGAGAGCGAGGAATTCCCGCGCGAGTTCGTGTGAACCATTCCAAGCGTGAAGCAACACGCGCGGAAGGGTCCGGGAACGTTGCCTGGCGCGGAGGGTGGTGAGAAGCTCCGACCAAGCGGCAACTCCGTGCAGGTGCACGAGTCGTTCGTGGCGAAACGCAGCACCTAGGTGAACTTGGAGGAGTGTACGCTGCGCATCCAGAGAAGCGGAGTAACGGGGCGAGGCATCTAAACCGGATTCCCCGACCTGCGACTGTGGGAAACGGACGAGCCACTCATCTAAGGCGAATGCCAGTTGAGCGGGGTCCTCCTCTTGAGCATACCAAGGGTGGACGCCGAAACAGGGAATCATCTGCGGAGCGGCGGCAGCCACCGAATCCCAATCTCCGCGCGCGACACTGCAAAGAAAACCGCCGCAGGGGTTAGGAGCGTGGGTGTGATAATCCATCATGGGGAGATTAGACCCTCCCGGTGAAAGCTGAAAAAGGGTTGACGGTTCTCCGACTCAGTCTCCGTGCCGATGATGACGTGGTCAGCCACCGGAATGAGGAGAAGGTTACCGGCTTTAACGATCCTCTCCGTAAGTGCCCGGTCCTCAATGCTCGGTTGAGGGTTTCCGCTGGGATGATTATGCACCAAAATGATGCGGGATGCGCTGTGCCGGATTGCCTCACGGAAAACATCGCGCGGGTGCAGAATCACGCGAGTGAGAGTACCAACAGCTGTGCGTGATGTAAAAATAAGTTCGTTACGCGTGTTGAGCGAGAGCACGAGAAAATTTTCCTGTGAGGCATATCGCAACTCGGTGGCAAAGGCATCGTACACCGCTTCGGGACTATTCATCAACCGGAGATGCAGTCGCTCTTTTACCGCACGCCGTCCCAGCTCAAACGCAGCCGCCAGAGTTGCAGCCTTTGCCTTGCGTATCCCTTTGACGAGCCCCATGATGTCTGTGGCTTCGAGCCTACCGAGTGCTGTCAGGGAACCACCGGCATTTTTTTTGAGAAAACGCGCCAATTCAATGACATTCACGCCGGGGAGTCCCGTGCGGAGGAAGATGGCGATGAGCTCCTCATCCGACAACGCGGCGCACCCCTGCCTGAAGAGCTTCTCGCGCGGCATCTCGTCCTCGGGCACCAAATCGTGGAGGGTACCACCCCGGGGGGACGCAGAGTCGGCGCATTGCCCGGCAGATGTGTTCGCTGAGTCCGGCATAGCGCAGGCGTTACTCAGTGCAACTCAACCATATCGCGCGCGATGTAGAGAGCCTCGCGCAGAACGGGGTCGAGCCCGGAAGGATAATCGGGCGAATCATCCAGTTCATCTTCTGGGTCTTTTGCCTCACGCATAAAGGACTCCTTGTCAGCATTGGTGACTCTGGGGAGGTTGGGTGCCTTGACATCATCGAGGTTGAGGCGGTAGATGGTGAGCTTGGCGGCATCCTCCTTGCTCATCGCCTCGTAGCGAACTTTTCTGTCCTGTTCACATTTCTTCCTGAAATCACGTAGTTCTGCGATTTGCGCCTGCCGCTTGCCCTTGTTAAGCGACACGGAATTTTCCTCAATAAGCTTGAGACGGTAATTTGCGAACCAAGCATTATTTTGAAGGTCACCATCCTTGGCAACTCGAGCATTACTGCGCTCGCGGAGTTTAGGAAGCACGGTGAGCAAATGCGTATCAGGCACGTATCCACCCGCCGGTGCAATCGCGTCGTAAGGCATGGCATTATCGAGCTCTGCCTCGCCAAGCTGAAGCCCAGTGGTCACGGTCGGCAGCACAATATCGCTACTCACCCCCTTGAGCTGTGTGGAAGCTCCGTTGACGCGGTAAAACTTCTGTATTGTCACCTTGATGAGACCGCAGTCTGCCTGCGGGATGAAATACGCAATACTACGCGGTACTTGCACCGTACCCTTTCCGAACGTCGTGTCATCTCCCACTATCAGGGCTCGTCCATAATCCTTCATCGCCCCGGCAAAAATTTCGGATGCCGAAGCACTCGCCTTGCTGGTGAGGACCACCAACTCGCCGGAAAATATCGGCCTACAGCTTACCTTGAGGCATTCCACCTCCCCGCGAGCATTTCTCACCTGAACAACGGGACCGGAGCCAGTGAAGAGTCCTACCATTTTGCGTACCTCTTCCAAAGAACCGCCGCCGTTGGCGCGCAGATCAAGCACAAGCCCCCGCACCTTTTCGCGCTCCATGCGCATAAGCAACTCGCGGACATCCTTCGCGCAATGCACCTTGTCCTCTTCCGCTTTGTCATCGTCCAAATCCATGTAAAAGGAAGGAAGTGTCAGAATGCCGAGACGGCATACGTTCTCTTCCCCTTGGGGTCCCCCTTCCCGAATATCTACGATGCGAGCACTCGCAAGTGATTCAGAGAGAGGCACTTCATCGCGCACAATCGTGATCACCCGCTCTTCCCCTCCGTCATCACTCTGCACCCGCAGTCGCACAGGCACATTCTTCTTGCCGCGAACGAGGTTGACTACCTTGTCGATGCTCATGAAGAGGATGTCCGTCCACTTTCCACTTCCATCGGCATCGACCGCCACGACGTGGTCTCCGAGTTTCAGCTGTCCATTTTTGTCGGCCGGTCCCCCTTTCACAATCCCCTCTATCTTGGTGGAGCCGTCATCATCCTCTCGTAGCTGTGCCCCAATGCCCACAAGCGATGCCTTGATCGAATCCTTAAATTGCTTTTCCTCGCGAACTCCCATGTAATCACTGTGCGGGTCATACACATGCGCCACAGCATTGAGCACGTGCGCTACCATATCCTCCTCGTCCGCCTCCTGCACCTCCATGCGTACTCGTTTGAGACGAGAAAGAATTTTGGTAGCCGGTGAGGGTTCTTTGGCATTGGGATCCGGCTTCCCTTTTTCTGCCGCCAAACGCGCTATGTTCTCCCGGCGGCATACCTCCGATAGCATCATATCCTCCACCTGATCGCGCCATACTTGATCGAGCTCTGCGTCATTTTTCGCACGCGGTAACTTGCGTCGCGAACGCGGCACCGTGCGATCCGAGTCGAATGTGGGCACCGTACGCTCGGAGTCTGATGCAGTAGATGTTTTCTCGTCCTCTCGCAGAATCGCCTCCACTTGACTCAAGTTATCTCCTTTTTTCTCTCTCCATACTTGAGCAGACTCGGTGTCATTTCCCGCATGCGGCGGCTCGCATTGCGACTGCTGCACCGTACGCTCGGAGTCTGATGCAGTAGATGTCTTCTCGTTCTCGCACAGAATAGCTTCCACTCGACTCAAGTTATCTTCCACCTGCTGTCTCCACGCTTGACCGGGCTTGGCGTCCTTTTCTGCGTGCGGCGGCTCGCATCGCGACTGCTGCACCGTACGCTCGTTATCTTCCACCTGCTCTCTCCACGCTTGACCGGGCTTGGCATCCTTTTCTGCGTGCGGCAGCTCGCATCGCGGCTGCTGCACCGTACGCTCGGAGCCTGATGTAGGCGTCGTCCTCTCGTACCCTCGCAGGATGGCTTCTGCTTGTGCCAAGTGTCGCTGCACGCGCTCGGCGTACATCCCGTACAACTCCTGTGCCAATTTGGTTGTCTCATGGTGCATCAGGTAGTCTCCGAACGAGTCCCCGTATTTCTGATGCAAAGCATCCACATCCTCTTGCGTAAAATACAGATGTTGCGGGTCAATGGACTGGAGGTAACAATCCAAAAATTGGGCATTTTTCCCGGTGGAAAAAGACTCGCGGGAAAAGTGCATATTCTGAATCAGGTCTGCAAAGCATCTCCCCACCATATTGTAGTCCGGTGCGGCTTGTCCCTGACCTGTACACGATGCAAGAAAGAGCACTGCAGTCCCCGTCAAACGCCGTATATTCTCAAATAACCGATTCATGATTTATCGGATGATTAAAAAGTGACACACGGTCACCGGAATCAACACACCCGGCAACCGTACTCACCCATTATACGTCCGGAAGGGGCGCGCGTCTATCGAAAATTCTGTCAAGATGACAAAATTCCACATCTGTCCCAAATAAATTAAAGGGTTAATGATGAGCGATAACTTTGACGCAGGGAGACGGGTGGGGATTGAGTACGAAGTACGAAGTGAAGGAGTTAGGCGCAACATGGTTGCGCGGAGAGGGACGATGAACGCAAAGCGGGAACCTCGCGTGGGGAACAAATCCATGCACCCGTGAGGTTGAAGCCCCCTTGGCACACAGAGCGTCTGCAACCCGCATGGGGACTAGCATCACAGCGTTTTTTGAGAATTTTATTAGGACGGGTGTGACAAAATTCGGCACTCCCCGTAAATCTGCAAAAGACAAGTTACCGTATGCCCGTTACCCGCGTGTGCCGCAGTGGGTTTGTCTAGGGGTATATCTCCGTCCCAGACACCGCCGCTGTAACGTACTCACTCCCTACTGCTCATTTTTTGAGGGAGAGAGGGGGAATGATATTTCATAAATAATTAATCGGTCGAGATTATGACAGAGCAAAAAGGACGGGCAAACCATTTTAGCACGAGAAAATTCCGAGTTCAATTTTCGAGTCATGCGGCGGTGCATTTTCCCTTACAGCAAAACCATCCTTGCACCGAAAGTCGCCCGAATCTGCTGTACGAAATGACACTCGAGAGTTCCCGTGTGACGCAGATAAGCCACCAGAGTACCCCAAAAATCAAAACCGCCGCAAGAGCAGCAGCTCATAGGTTACGCCCGGTTTGTGTGGATACCTTCTTGGTTACAGATTCAGCATAGTACTTTTCCGCAAATTCCACAATCTCCCCATATTGTACCCTTAATTGCTCATTCCGTCTGTCAATTTCATCCAATTGCCGTCGCACTTGCCCCTCCACCCAAGAACACACATACCCGTGTTCATAAAGTTCCTGCAAATGCTCTCGTACTGCTCGACTTATCTGTACGTCACGATTGTACCTGCGACGAATTTGGTCCGCTCGTTCTTTCAATGAAGTGACCTGAAACTTTTCGACGTACTCTGATGCTTTCAGGGGCACATTGTCATCAACCTCCCCTGCCGCATCCTCAAGCAACGACACATCCTCGATCGTACTCTGAATTGACCTCACGTGAAAGAAGTAAATTAGATAGCCCACCGAAGCAGGGAGAACGAGAATGGCCGCCCTTATGATCAGTTTGATATTCATCGCAGTTAAAGCATGTTATCCACTGATTCCCGCTATTTGACTAACGTTGAGCATGCATCCTTCACCTCTTTTAACTCCTTTTCTATACTCTTATCTGCCGAAATATCCTGCAATTTAGTTATATATTTAGAAAAGTATAACTTTTGCGCCGCTATCTCTATGCGTCCAGTCACATCTACCAATTCCCGCTCCTGCGCCTTTAATGCACTAATCTGAGACGAATAAATCTCCCTTGCTTCACCTGTCGTTGATTTATTTTCATCACGTTGCAAGCGCATCTCCTGCTGTCGTATCTCTTCTATTTTTTCCTCAAGTCTTTCGTAGTTGTTGTAGAGCAATGGCACATCTTGTGTCAAACATTTCAAGGGTCCCCGCTTGACTTCCCACAACTTGGAAAATGTCATGGAGTGTACCATAACGTGGGGTACTGAATACGCCACAACAACGATGTTGCCCAATATGAAAATTATACGTCCAAACGTCCATTCAAAATCATCGAGTTGCCTGTTAAACCACCATGCACTGAAAAGAAAGACAGCTGTGGCTCCGATAGCCCACATCATGTTAGTCCAAAATTCCGATGTAAGGATGTACAGGTCCATGCCTACTCTTCCATATTGAGGATCTCAATTTCCGCACTCAGCTTGTTACATTTGCTTTGAAGAGCTTCCACATTTTCATTCGCTTTCTCCAGCATTTCTTCCTGTCCGGAGTTATCGAGTGCGTCTCGTGTAGCTTTCAGCATTGCTATCCGCTCTCGCGCAAGTCGCACATCCTCTCGTGCCCGCTCCCGCACGTTTCGCAGCTCTTCCAGCTTCTGTGTTCTGCTTGCTATTGATTTTGCATAACCGACCTGCTGCTTCTCGTAAAAAGCAACTTGGTCATCATTCCGGACTGCTAACTCCTCCTTACCTCTCCGTCGGTAATCTGCCGCTCTTTCCTGTGCCCTCCTGCAACATAATTGCGCATCTAACTGCAAGTGTTTGAGCGAGATGAGTCTTTGCTCCGCTTTCGCATACGCTTCATCAAACCTCTTCAATGCCAAGTTCCCTTGGTCGAGTTGAGTTTCCAGTGCTGCTACTGTCTGCCCGGTGACCACCTGAAACATAATTCGCGTCTCTGTCCGAAAACCGGGCGAGAACATCAACAACAGTACCACGAACACCGCACACCCCACCAGCGTATATCGTATAATCTTTTTTAACATCTCATTCATTGATTTTCTTCGTCTATTGCCTGTACTTCCAACTCTGACTCTAAGCGATTGCACTCGCTCTTTACCTCATCTTCAAGTTCACGTGCCTTTTGTAGCGCATATCCCGCATCTCCTCCTCCTACCGCTGTAAGCTCTGCTCCAAGACTTTGCATCTTCGCTTTTAATACATCCAACTCCGCTTTCTTTTGCTTAAACACCAATTGAAATTGCTTGTAACCCTGCTCCGCTTTCTCGGCAGACGCCGCCAACGATGGCATCCTCTGCTCAAGCATCCTAAGCTCAGCCTCTTTTGCCGCCGCATCTGCTCCCTGACTTTTCCTGCTCGCTATCGTCGCACGACATTCCGAAATCTGTCGCTCACAATTCGCTTTCAGTGTCTTGAGCTGCACCAATGACTTCCGCTTCGCCTGCAGCACGGTTTTGTAATGCTCCAACGCTACATCCGCTTGCCCCACTCGCTTCTCCAACGCGGCAATTGTTTTCTGTACCGCTACTGCACCCGCTGCTTCTATCGACTGCTTCGCCTGTGCACTCTTCTCCGGATAAAAAATAAATGCAAGTGCTATAAGTATTGCCAACGTCAGTCCTATGCAAGTTATTCTCTTCATAATAATTAGTTATTAAATTTTATCCCCCGTATTATGAAACACTCAAATGTCAAAAAAAATTCTTAGTATTCTTGATACTATGAGAGCAACAATTGCGGCAAGGAAGAACCACCCCTGATCACTATCCTCCTTGTTCGCAACGCATAAAAACATACCATAACAGGGAAAGCACACCGACACAGCAGAACCCGAGACTTGAACCGGTGCCCCATTGTCCCTCGAAGTACTTGAACTATCCACCTCCATGTGTCTCTCCTTTCTCCTTGTCTGTTAGAATATACTCTAGATCTCCCTGTTGTCACTCTTCACGAGTTCGCGCTTGGCGCAGCCGTGCCATCCCACACCGGACGCTGCCTCTCTCCGGCGTACACTCCGGCGGATGAATCAGCATTCAGTCTTGTTACTGTCAGGTGTTTAATGTAGGCCATACCAGTGTCCGCTTGCTGAAACCAAGTGTACGTACTTGTAACACCCGTGTCAAGTACAAATAAATTTTTTCTTTTGCAAAAATCCACGCCAGATTTACTGGTGCTTGAAAGCTATCATAGGCAGCACAAATACAGAAATCCCGAGCATTACAAAAAGATTGCATCTGTACCCGATTGTTCCCATGCCCGAAGGGGGAAGTACGAGGTGGCAAAGCTGTGGTGGGCGGTATGTGGTGAGGAAGAGGGAGTGATGGGGAGAAAGGCGCGGGGTGAGGGTGAGCGGGGTGTGGAGTGAGCGGTGGGGAGGAAATACCAAGTACAAAGAGGGAGCTAGGCACAACACGGTTGCGCAGCCACGCCACTTCCTCCTCCCTCACCACACCCACACCTCCACGGTTCCGCACACTTCGTACTTCAAACGGGACGTCTCTCGGCGAAGAGGTGGGCACGCAGAGGATCCGTTGCGGCGAGATGGGTAAAGCCGATGGCGAGGGCGTCTGCCGCGTCGGAGGCGGGGGTTTCGTCGAGGGCGAGTAAAGCGCGCATCATGAATGCCACTTGAGCTTTCTTGGCACCGCCGCGCCCTACGACGGCGAGTTTCACGCAGGAGGGGGGGTACTCCATAATCGGCAATTCCCGACTTGCGGCAGCCATCACCGTAGCGGCACGGGCAGACCCCATGGTGATGGCGGTTCGGTAGGATTGAACATAGATAATGCTTTCGATAGCAAGCTCTTCCGGCTGCCATTTATCGATGAGCGAAAGCACGTGCCGGTGAATTTGCAGCAAACACTTACTTTGCGGCACTTCTTGCTTGAGCGTCAGCGTTCCGTACTCCAACGCGGCGACCTTGCGGTGATCTCCCTCCAACACGGCAAAGCCGGTATTGCGGATAGCCGGGTCTATGGCAAGGACGCGCATGCTCGGGGGTTCAACTCAGTGACGGCGACTCTTCCCGCCGGAGGGTCGGGGCTTGCGCAGCGGGGGCGCGTCTTCATTCAGCAAGGCTGTGTACGCGTACGGAAAGCCCTCCAGCTTGCGGCGTTCCACCTTCTGACCTAAGAAAAATTCGATAGACTTGGCGAAGTCGAGTTCATCGGCAGTCAGGAGGGTGTAGGCATCGCCGGTCGCCTCGGCGCGCCCGGTGCGTCCGATACGGTGTACGTAGTCCTCCGGATTTTCGGGCACGCGGTAGTTAATAACGTGGGTGACATCGCTGATATCGATGCCGCGAGCCGCCACATCCGTTGCCACGAGGATGCGGTACTTATCCTCCTTGAACCCGCGCAGAGCAGCCATGCGCTCCTTCTGGGGGATGTCCGAGTGCATGGCAGTCACCTCGTGTCCCCAACCCGCGCGGGAAAGCATGCCGGTAACCATGTCGGCTTCCTTGCGGGTGCGTGTGAATATCATCAGGTTGCGAAATTGCGTCCGCTTCACCAATTCCAGCAGGAGCTCATCGCGCTGGTCGAGTCCCACGGGATAAAAGGCGTGTGAAATCGTGGACGCGACCTCGTGCCGCGCAATATCCACCTCGCATGGGTCGGTGAGACACCACTTGGCAAATCCTTGGAGCACTTGGGGCATCGTCGCCGAGAAAAACAGCGTTTGTCGCCCCTCCCACGGGCAGAGATTCACAATCTTGCGCACAACGGGCAAAAAGCCCATATCTGTCATCCGGTCGACCTCATCGAGCACGAGCGTCCGTATGTCCTTGAACTTCATATTCCCGCGATAGAAGTGGTCTACGAGCCTCCCCGGGGTAGCCACCACCACATCCACGCCCTTCTTGAGCGCACTCGCCTGCTGCCCGTAGCCGACTCCGCCGTAGAGCAGGCCGATCGTGATGTCTGTGTGCACCGCGTAGGTGCGGAAAGCTTCCGCGAGTTGGTCTGCCAGTTCTCGGGTGGGTTCGAGAACCAACACCTGCGGGGAACCGGTATGTTGCAGACGGGTAAGCAAGGGCAGCGCAAACGCGGCCGTTTTCCCGGTGCCGGTCTGCGACGCTCCGATCACATCCCGCCCCGCCAAAACGTGTGGTATAGCTTGTTCCTGGACGGGCGTGGGTGCCGTGTAACCGCACTCCCGCACCGCCTCGAGCACGGCGGCTGATAGTCCTAGTTCCTCAAATGTCATGTTATTGCGTACTTCTGTTCATTGTGTGTTCAGGATGTGACAAAAGGGTTATTGAGCAACTCCTCGCCCACGCTCGTGTCCGATCCATGTCCGGGGTGCACCCGTGTGTGCGGCGGCAAAATCAGAATCTTTTTTCGCAGACTTTCCGCCAACTGCCGGGCACTCCCGCCCGGGAAATCCGTGCGCCCCACAGACCCCGCAAATAGGGCATCTCCCGAAAATATTTCCCCGCACTGCGGCGCGTACCACGCCACACTGTCCGGCGAATGCCCCGGCACATGCAATGCTCGCCACTCCATCCCCCCGAGCCACAGCGTTGAGTCCTGCTCTGCCGGTAGCACCTCCCCCACCGTGAAGGGTACCGGTGCGGGAATTCCCCAAAGCTCCGCCTGCCGAGCCAAGGTATACTCCGACTTGTACGCAGCTGCGGCGTGTATGGTACACCCGGTAGCGCGTTGCAGAGCTGCCGCGTCCTGAATATGGTCAAAATGCTGGTGCGTAATTAATAGGTGCGCAATGCGCGTACCCTCCGGTATATGCCGAAGTGCCCAGTCCGCAAACCCCTCCGGCGCGTCGATAGCCACACCCTCCCCCTGTGCCCCGATCACCAAATAACCATTGCACCCCAAAGCCCCCCCACTATACTGCATCAGCTCCATCGCCATGCCCCTACCATACCACCTCTCACCCCATTTGGCAAGCGTATACCCGCAACCACACCTGTCCCAAATCAATGAGAGGCTCAGTGGCGGGCGATGACTTTGCGGCAGGGAAACGGGGAGGGGATCAAGTACGAGGTACGAAGTACGAAGTACGAAGTGAGGAAGTTAGGCGCAACAAGGTTGCGCGGAGGGGACGATGAACGCAAAGCGGGAACCTCGCGTGGGGGACAAATCCATGCACCCGTAATGTTGAAGTCCCCTCGGTACGCAGAGCGTCTGCAACCCGCATGGGGATGAACATGGCGGCGTTTCTCGAAAATTTTATTGGGACAGGTGCGCACGCAGGCATCACTCCCCGACCTTGCCACTGCGTACTTCCCATTTGCCTCGTTCTTCCAC
>CAYWNS010000004.1:0-45238 GCA_964459715.1 uncultured Akkermansia sp. | reverse complement strand
TCGTACCTCGTACTTGATCACCCCCGTGTCTTCCTGCCGCAAAGTCATCGCCCACTACTAAGCCTCTAATTTGTTTGGGACAGATGTGGGTTCGTTCATGATTCGCACTTGCCAAGGGGAGGGAAGCATGGTAAGATGCAAAGCATGAAACCGACGCTTTTGGTTCTTGCGGCGGGGATGGGGAGTCGCTATGGTGGGCTCAAACAATTGGACCCGATGGGACCCCATGGGGAAGTAATACTCGATTACTCGGTGTATGATGCGATGCGTGCCGGGTTCGAGAGGGTAGTCTTCGTGATTCGGAAGGACTTTGAAGAAGCTTTTAAGAGCCAGGTGGGAGCGCGTTTTGCCGGGAAAATCGATGTGGATTACGCTTTCCAGAGTTTGGAGGATGTGCCGGAGGGGTACAGCGTGCCGGAGGGACGAGTTAAGCCGTGGGGGACAGCGCACGCCGTGCTGGCAGCGCGGCACGTGGTTCATGAGCCCTTCGCCGTAGTGAATGCGGATGATTTTTATGGGGAGGATGCCTTTCGGCGGGCGGCAGGTTTCCTGACAGCTCCGGTGGACGGCGGTCCGAAAGCTCATTATGGGATGATCGGATACCCACTCAAAAATACCCTGAGTGACCATGGGGATGTAAACCGAGGGATATGCGGGATACGGGAGGGTTTCTTGGATAGTGTGGAGGAGTACACCAAAATCATGAAAGAAGAGGATGGAGTGTGCCGAGGCAATAACTTGACCGGGCAGCGCAAGGAGGTGGACCCGGAAGAGCTCGTCTCTATGAATTTTTGGCTCTTCCCCGCCGAATTTATCGGGCAGGTCGGAGCGCATTTCGCGCATTTTATGAGCGAACGCGGCAGTGAACTGAAGAGTGAATGCTATATCCCGACGGCGGTCGATGAGCTCATCCGCAGTGGGGTCGCTGACTGCCGGGTTATTCGCACCACAGCATCGTGGCTGGGGGTGACCTACCCGAGCGATAAACCGGTGGTGGTCGCCAGTATCGCAAAGCTTGTGCAACAGGGTGTCTACCCCGCTCAACTCTAACTCTAAACACATTTTCTTCTTATGTACAATCTGAGAGCTATTTCCGAATTATTCGACCTGCGCGCCGACTTCGTATACGGTGCCCCGTACGGGTCCGGTCACATCAACGACACATACTGCATTGTGGTGGACCAAGCAGGACTGCACGTTAATTACATCCTGCAACGCGTCAACAGCGATGTTTTCAAGCAGCCGATTCCATTGATGCAGAATGTGCTGCGTGTAACAAGCGAAGCCCTGCGTGTGCTGCAGGCGGAGGGTTGCAAGGATGCCTATCGGCGGACGCTGACGTTGATCCCCGCTCGGGACGGAAGTCCTTTCGCGCGAGATGCCGAGGGCAACGTGTGGCGTGTCTACACCTTTATTGACCGGGCGCGCACGTACGACACGATTGAAACGCCGGAGCAATGTGTGGAGGTGGCACGCGCCTTTGGGAACTTCCAGAAATTGGGAGCCAACCTACCCGGCGGTCCGCTCTTTGAGACGATCCCGGACTTCCACAACACGACGAAACGTTTTGAGACTTTCCAGTCTGCGGTGGCAGCCGACCCTCTCGGGCGGGCAAAAGGTGTGCAGAAGGAAATTGACTGGTTCTTAGCACGGGAAGCAGATTGCCACAAAGTAGTGAATTATTTAGCTACGGGGGAGCTCCCGATGCGGGTGACTCACAACGACACCAAGCTAAACAACGTGATGCTGGATGATGTGACCGGGGAGGGCGTCTGCGTAATCGATTTGGACACCACGATGCTCGGCAGCTCGCTGTATGACTTCGGGGACATGATCCGCACATCGACCTCGCCCGCCGCTGAAGATGAGAAAAATACGAGTTTGGTGACGATGCGGATGGAGTATTTTGAAGCCTTGGCTAGGGGCTATTGCGAAGCCGCAACGTTCCTCACCCCCCTCGAAAAGAAGTTGCTGCCCTTCTCCGGGAAGCTCCTCACCATGGAATGCGGAATGCGCTTCCTCACCGATTATCTCGTCGGCGATACTTATTTCAAAATTCACCGCCCCGAGCATAACCTCGACCGCACGCGCACGCAGATCGCCCTCGTGGAGTCCATTGAAAAGCAGATGGACAAGATGCAGAAAATTGTTGCGAAGTGCTAGCTCAAAAGTGTTCGCGCACTAAGAGGACCTCGACCTCACGGGTGCAAGGATTTATCCCCACGCGTCGTTTCTGCTTTGTCTCCTCTAACCCCCCTGCGCAACCATGTTGCGCCTAACTCCTTCACCTCGTACTTCGTATTTTTCCTTGACCATGGGGAGGGATGGGGGTACAATGCGGGACGCGCTGCGTCGGAAACGCAGACGAATTCAGAGCTATGAAAAAGGACCTACACCCAGATTACCATCCGGTCGTTTTTGTGGACATATCCACGGGGCGGCGTTACATTACCCGCTCGACCGCCAAGTCCGCCAAGAAGGAGGAGATAGACGGCACGGAGCATTATGTGATTTCCTGCGGCATTACATCTGACTCCCACCCCTTCTTCACGGGACGGAATCAATTTGTCGATACAGAAGGACGTATTGATAAATTCCAGAAGCGATTTGGGACCGTGCGGCGCGCACGGAAGCCCAAGCCGTGAGGCACAGCGTGTGAGCGCGTGGGGTTGTTGCACTCTGGACTGCGGGTGCTGCCGCATGTGGTGGAGCTAGTCGGCAGAGAGAGATTTCGCGGGAACGGGCAGCGGGGCGGAGCGGAGATCGGCGATGCGACGGATGACCCCTTCGATAATATTGGCAGGGCAGGAGGCTCCGGCAGTAATACCGATGCGCAGGGTGCGGGATGGGTCGGCTGCTTTCGGGGGCAGGGGGGACTTAACCTCGCAACCTCGGAGGGGGTCGTAGGCGAGGGCAAAGTCTAGGTTTGGGAGGCAGGCGCAGTCGCGGATGAAGTAAGTCGGCAAACGCTCGGAAGAGATACCGGCGAGGTGGGAAGTATTCGAGCTATTGTAGCCGCCTATAATGAGCATGAAGTCCGGGGAAGAATCTAGGAGGTCAAGCAGGGCTTGCTGCCTGTCCTGAGTGGCACCGCAGATCGTATCGAAAGCGTGAAAGCGCGCGGGATTGCCGTCCCTGTACACGATGGCGTCGCGGAGTAATTGTTGGAAACGGGTCGTATCACCTTTGAGCATGGTGGTTTGGTTTGCCATGCCGATCTCGAGGAGGTCGCGCTCCGGGTCAAAGTTGGGGGAGAAACGGCCCGCAAAATGGGAAAGGAAAGCAGCTGCATTACCGCCGTGCATAATGAAGTCGGCGAGAAAACGCACATCTTTTTCACTGTAAACGATAAGGAAACGACCATGGGAAGTATCGCCGCGAGAGTGAGAAGCGGTGGCCATAGTTTCCTCGTGGCGAGCCTTGCCGTGGATGATGCTTGTAATGCCCTGCCGCGCGTATGAACGCACACGGTGCCAAACCTTGATGACATTGCCACAGGTGCTGTCGATGAGAATCACCCCGCGATCTTCCAGTAGCTTACGCAGCTTGACGGAGACACCGAAAGCCGGGATGATCACGGCGTCATCCGACCCGAGTCCCTCGTATCCCGTGCCGTCCATGTTCCAAGGGAGATGTCGGAGCCCCATGGCATCCAGACCGGCGTTTACTTCGGGGTTGTGGATAATTTCGCCGATGAGCCAAATGCGCTTATCTTTGAAGACATGGCACGCCGCATAGGCTATTTCAATGGCACGTTGTACACCGTCGCAAAAACCGAACGCAGCCGCCAACCTAATTTCCAAACCGGACAAAATCAGACAATTTCCATTTTGACGAATGGTCTCCACCAGCTCGCTTTGGTACTTCATCACCTCCGTGCGCACAAGCGGCAGGATGTGAGGTAAACGAACGTTGACGGATTTTACCATGGTGACACGGCAAAAGAAAGGCGCGGCAGACACCGCGCCCTCCGATATATGACAATCATGAAGAAAGACCCATCAAAAGGGAACGTGGATCAACGAGCAGCCTTGACCGAGACAGCCTCTTTACCGACGCGGTTGCGCAGGTAATTGAGCTTGGCGCGTCGCACCTTGCCGCGCGAAGCTACCTCAATCTTCGCAATGCGCGGGGAATGGAGCGGGAACGAGCGTTCCACTCCTTCGCCGTAGGAAACTTTACGTACGGTAAATGCCTCGTTGACCCCGCCACCGCGTTTGCCAATCACGATACCTTGGAAAATTTGAACGCGCTCCTTGCCTCCCTCAATCACGCGGCAATGCACCTTCACCGTGTCTCCCACATTGAAGGGAGTCACTTCGCTCTTAAGCTGCTCCTGTCCGATTTTATCAAGTATGTTCATAGCGAGTACTAATTAGGGAAACGGTTCACCCGGAGGAAGCCTCCCCCCATCAAGGGGAGGCATTGTACGCCTGTTTGCCCCGCTTGGCAATGCAAATTTCGCAGGATGACGGAAATTTTCACACCTGCCCGAATAAATTAAACGCCCAGAGTAGTGCGGTGGTTTTGTCGCAGGGAAACAGGGAGGTGATTAAGTACGAGGCACGGAGTGCTAAAGTTCGGTGCAACGGAGTTGCGCAAAGCGTGTAAAAACCACATGGTAACTGTCACCGTGATGACTTTCGGGGAGTTTTGGGACAAATTGTTGGTCTGAAGCATAACTCCTTCACTAAAATGCCCAATTCGGGGTAAAAGTCCTTCACTAAAATGCTCGATTCGGGGTAAAAGTCCTTCATTAAAATGCCTGATTGAGGGCAAAAGTCCTTCACTAAAATGCCTGATTCGGGGTAAAAGTCCTTCACTAAAATGCCTGATTGAGGGCAAAAGTCCTTCACTAAAATGCCTGATTCGGGGTAAAAGTCCTTCACTAAAATGCCTGATTCGGGGCAAAAGTCCTTCATTAAAATGCCTGATTCAGGGCAAAAGTCCTTCATCAAAATGCCTGATTGAGGGCAAAAGTCCTTCATCAAAATGCCCAATTCGGGGCAAAAGTCCTTCACTAAAATGCCCAATTCGGGGCAAAAGTCCCTCACTAAAATGCCTGATTCGGGGCAAAAGTCCTTCATTAAAATGCCTGATTCGGGGTAAAAGTCCTTCACTAAAATGCCCAATTCGGGGTAAAAGTCCTTCATTAAAATGCCCAATTCGGGGTAAAAGTCCTTCATTAAAATGCCTGATTCAGGGTAAAAGTCCTTCATTAAAATGCAAAATATTTGATGGAGGGAGGAATAAAAAATGTTGACAGTGAATGAGAAATTACGTAGAATGGGTGAGACAAGGAAATTTGGCAGGAAATGGACAGAGAAAAGACAAGGGAGCTACGGAAGTGGAAGGAGAGCAGTCGGCGCAAACCGCTCCTTTTGCTGGGGGCGCGTCAGGTAGGGAAAACATGGTTGATGAGAAACTTCGGGCGTGAAGAATACAAAGAGGTGGCATACGTGCGTTTCGACCGCGAGAGTACCATCTGTGATACGTTTCTCAGAAGTAGCAACATACAAGAACTGCTCGATAGCATACGTGCTTACACGGGGTGTCGGCTGGTACCCGGAAAATGCCTCATTATTTTGGATGAGATACAAGACTGTCCGCCGGTGATAGCATCGCTAAAATTCCTTTGTGAAGAGGTGCCGGAGCAGCACATCATGGCGGCGGGTTCATTGTTGGGGTTGACTGCCGCCGGGGGAACGGGATTTCCGGTGGGGAAGGTGGATATGATGGAGCTCTACCCGATGAACTTCAACGAATTTTTGCTGGCGACAGGGGAAGAGGGTTATGTGCGGGCACTGAGAGAACACAAATGGGAGGTGCTGAATCACTTAAGCGAGAACTTGGAACGGCTGCTGCGCACGTACTACTACGTGGGCGGCATGCCAGAGGCTGTGTCCATATTTGCCGAAACACGAGATTTCGCGGCGGTACGCCGCTACCACAAAACCCTGCTGAATAGTTATAGCCGAGATTTCGCCAAACACGCCGTAGAACGAGAGGCACGAGATATTGCGCGCGTGTGGGACATGATACCCGCGCAGCTGGCGCAGGAGAATCGACAATTTATGCCGACCAGGATACCGAGCGACAGCATGCCATTGGAGCGCACGCGCATGCCCTTACGGTGGTTGCACGATGCGGGGTTAATCCACATCGTACCCCGTGTGCGCGTGCCGGAGCTGCCGTTGAGTGGTTACACGGATAACGCGTTCAAGGTATTCAGCACGGACGTGGGGTTGCTGGCGGCGCAGAGTGGGCTGCCCAAAACGGTACTGTTGGAGAAAAACTCGGTATTTGCGCAGTATAAGGGGGCATTTACGGAGCAATATGTGATGCAGGAGCTGCTGTGCTCCGGATTCTCGGAACTCTTTTATTGGAAAGCAGCCCAAGCGTAGGCAGAGATAGATTTTATGGTAGCGGCGGATGGACGTGTAGTGCCTGTGGAAGTGAAAGCTGAGCACAATCTGCAAGCGAAAAGTCTGAAGAGTTATTGCAAGCGGTATGCGCCGGGGGTGGCTGTACGATGTTCCATGACCCCCTACCACGAAACACACCTTCCTGCGGACGCGGTCACGGGAACCACCCTACTGGATGTCCCGCTATGGGGAATTGGTGAGCTACACAGCATTCTCGTGCAAGAGTAGCGGTTAACCTGCTCTACACTCGGTGCCCAAACCTATCCCATAAAATGAACAGTAAGAGCGAAGTGGTGACATTGTCGCGGGGAGGCGCAGAGGTGGTCAAGTACAAAGTGAAGCGGTTAGGCGCAACGGGACTGCGCGGGGGAGGACGGGGAAAGCAAAGCAGAAAGAAAGCGCGGGGGACGAATCAGTGCGCCCGAGGGGTAGACCCCTCTGCGGGATGCATAGAAATTTCCTCCTGCGGGGCGGCGGTGTCATCTTTCTTCGGCTCGGGGGTGCCGGGTTTGCGGTCTCTGAAGCGATGTGGGGGGAGCTGCCTGACACGAAGGTTGCGCCTGCCGGAAGATGTGCGCATACGGATGTCACGGAAAGTGAGCGAAGGGGACCCGGCATCGACAGAACCGGCGGGGGATGGGGGCTCGGCGTCTGCGATGGGAACGGAAATCTCCTCCACTTTCTTGGCAAAGGAATCTGCGGAATCGGGCGGAGGATCGGGGGAAGCATCGGACGAGGATGCCACTTGCGAAGCCGGTGAAGTTTCCTGTCCATCACCTTCTTCCCGGAGGAGCTTGGCTTCCTCTTCCGGTTTCACCGTTTTAACCAAATCGGAACCGGGACGTTTCACCGTGTCGGGGTGAGCACGCAGGAATTTTTCGAACTCGGGGTCGGGTACGGAGCCACCATTGATAGCCCTATCGTAAGACCTCGCCGCTTCCGGCACACGCCCGATCTCGGCGTACAGGCGGGCCATGTTGTAGTGGGCATCGGAGAGCTCAGGGTTAATTTTTACCGCCGCCGCGTAGTGTTTGAGAGCTTGGTCGTAGGCAGCCCCGATGCCTTCGATATTTGCCAAGTAGAAAAAGGCTTCCGCGTTGCCGGGGTCTAGCTGCACGGCACGCGCGAACAGGCGGCGCGCTTCATCCAGCTTCTCCAGCCTGTAGCACGCAATGCCCGCTAAGTAATGCCCGATCGCCATATCCGGAGCAAGCCGAGTTGCCCGTGTGAGGTAGTCAAAAGCTTCCGTGCTCTTGTTGTTGTAGAGCAGGATGGTGCCGAGGTTGACGAGACACGGCAGGTTATCCGGCTTTAAGTCATAAAGGGTAAGGTACATCTGCTCTGCCGAAAGGTAGCGGTGCCGGGTGAACGCCTTGTCGGCGAGCTCTGCCAAGGAACGAATTTGCAGATTCAACTTCTCAGTCTCCGCTTTTTGGGCGGCTTCGGCTGAGGCTTTGGCAGCCTTGTCCTGCAAATCTTTGAGGAGCTTCTGTTCATTTTCCGTGAGACCCGGCGAGCTTTCCTCCTCGAGACGTTTGAGGGCTTCTACCACGTTGGGATCATCGCTGTTTTGCTTGCGAAAAGTCTCGATGAGCAAACGGCGACTCTCCTCCTGCATAGCTATCGTCTTCCGCTGCTTTTCTATCATCTCGCGCAACAGCTTAGTTTCCTCGAGCAAAGCGGGGTCTGTCGGCGGTTCTTTTTCGCGGGCAGCTAGGTCAGCTTCCATGTTGTTGAGCTGTTCGGTAAGCTCAGAGACACGGCGGCGGTACCCCATGTTTTCATCGTAGATGCTGTTCAGCTCTTCCCGCAGACGCGCGGCTTCGGCGCGGGCTTCATCCAGCTGCTTGGAGAGAACCTCATTTTGGTCACTGGCACCGGTTTGCATGGCTTCTAACTCGGCGATCTTCTCCTGAGCGGTCTTCAACTGCTCCGCAAGCGTCAAATTCTGGTCCAACAGAGCTTTTGTCTTCTCAGGACTGTTGAGTTCCACCACGGCACGCAACTTCTCATTTTCTTGAGAGAGCGCATCGCGTTCACGAGTGACCCTCTCGAGGTCTTGGATGGCGGCGTTGAGTTCGATCTGCAAGTTCCCGGCGCGTTTTTCTGCTTCTTTCAAAGCGGCCTGGGAGTTGCGGTACTTGCTCTCCATTTCTGCCAATTGGTTGGAGAGAGAGCTGACGACACTGTTGCCCGCCGCGCGCTCGGACGTCACTTGCTCACGGAGCTTTTCGTAACGCTCCTTGTACATGGCTCGGTCATTTTGAGCGGCAATGAGCTTTTTCTGCACCTCCGTGTAGAGGGCGTTCAAGTCTGCGTATGCGCGCGCCATGCGGCTACACTCATCCTGCGCACGAGCCAAGGCGTTGTATAGCTTGCGGTCCGTGGTTTCGTAGTTCGGCAACTCAATGGGGTGATATGTACTTCCGCCCTCCGGGTTGCGTATGGGCGGCAACTCGTTTGTTACCGTGCCGCGCCGCTCCCGTCTCTCGGTTGGCAAGGCTTCTTTTGCTTTCTGTCGCCACGTCTGCATGTTCTCCGACAGCAGATGACGGCGCGTACTCACTAGGTTGGTCTTCCACTGGGGGAAATCGCGCACTAAGGCAGCGAAGAGACGTTCCGCCAGCTGCCCCTTGCGCAATGCCGCGTTGTAGCTGCCCTTCTCTGCCAACACTTCCGCATCACGACAGAGACGGTAGGCATCCAAATACGCTTGCCCGGCGTCGCGTATCTCTCCATTGTTTGAGCGCAGACGCGGGGGAGCAGGGGGGAGTACTTCCTCCGGATCATACGTACCGAGGCGGTGCACACGTGCTTGCCCGTAAACCGGCAGAGCGCAGAGTCCCCACACCAAGCAGGCAAGGGCAGCCGGACCGCCGCATATCCACAGGCGTCCGGAAAACAGCTTATAGGAGGCTATCGTTCCCTTCTCTCTCATGCGTCTACCACTCCGGGTTTCAATACCGCAGGACAACCACCGAAGACACAACCGCCCCAACACACACACGGAGCACACCACCCCGGTACCCGCAATACGGCCATACCGAGTCTGCGCTCCGTATCCACGGCATAGGGGCAAACCCCGTGGCGGGGCTGCCGAGCCCGCGCGTCTCGCATGCGTCCGGCTTTATGCCTCCGGAGCAGCAGCATCTTGATTGGTTGCCGGCGGATTATCCGCAGGTACCTGCACCAAGCGCAGCGGGGTGCGCGACAGAATCTCGCCGTCGATCGTAACGTCCACGGAGTAAACGCCGGTCTTGGCAAAGCGCAGCCCTTGGAAGTTCATGATCAGGTTACGCGTCAGGAACGACGTACCTTCCGGCAGAGATACCCGCAGGTCACCCGTTATCGGCATGCGTTCCTTATCCAAAGCAACGCCATCCTCATCCACTATCGTGATGCTCAGCTTGTGCTCCCCGGCGTCCTCCGGCGTCATGCACAAACGTATAGCCAACGAACATGCCGGATGAACCACCGGGAATTGCCGCGCAAACAACGTGTCAAACGCGCCCTGCACGCACAGCTTTCCCTGATAATCCGCTGCGTAGTCGCAAAGTACTGAGACTTGTGTGTCCATAGTTGTGATGTTATGTTAAATAATCGAACACTCCGTTTTGTCGGTTGCTTACAGAGTGCTCAGCTATTCTACCGGTTATCCTTCAGAAAGCAAGTCCAATTTGCGGCATGACGTAATTTCTGCACACCTGTCCCAATAAAATTTTCGAGAAACGCCGCAATGCTAATCTCTACGCGGGTTACACACGCTCTGCGTACCAAGGGGGTTTCAACCTCATGGGTGCATGGATTTATCCCCCTCGCATCGTTTCGGCTTTGCCTCCTCCTGCCATGCCCGCGCAACTCCGTTGCGCCGAACTTCTTCACTTCGTACTTCGTACCTCGTACTCGATCACCTCCGTGTTGCCACGCGACGAAGTTATCGCTCTGCTCTGAGTGCTTAATTTATTGGGGACAGATGTGGTAATTTCTCCCACACCTGTCCTGAGAAAATTGCTGAAAAACGCTGCCATACTAATCCCTGTGCAGTTTTCACACGCTCTGCGTACTAAGGGGGCTTCAACATCACGGGTGCATGGATTTAGTTTCCGCACATCGTTTCGGCTTTGCCCCCTCCCGCCATGCCCGCGCAACTCCGTTGCGCCGAACTTCTTCACTTCGTACTTCGTACTTCGTACCTCGTACTTGCTCATCCCTGTGTCTTCCCGCCGCAAAGCCATCGCCCACCACTAAGCCTCTGATTTATTTGGGACAGATGTGTTTATTTTTGGACAGGTCTGGACTTTTTCTTGAAGGGGCGGGCAAACTGGGATAATATGGGGTGAACGCATGGAATCGCAACTCACCGGCTCGACAAATAGGCAAGCGGCACCACTTGTGCAGGCGGTCGTCTTTATCGGTGCCGATGCGGTGTCGATGATGGTGGCAGAAACCTCCGCGAACAACGTGCGCGTCCTCGATGTACTCAGCCGTCCGATTGAGCTGGCGAAGGATGTCTTTTCCGGGGGAGTGATACGGCGGGAAACGATGGAGAGGTGCGTATACATCATCAACGGGTACGTCTCCCTGCTGCAAGAGTACGGCGGCGGGATTACCCCGCGACTGCTGGCGAGCAATGTACTGATGGGGATACGCTTCATGGACGCCGTCACGAACCGTCTGCTCAATTCGTGCGGATTGGGCATGGAGGTGATGGACGATGGGGAAATGACGCGGCTGCTCTACCTGAATATGAAAGGTTTACTGGCACAGCGGCATGAACTGGCGGAAAAATGCGTTCCGGTTTTGCACGTGGGTCCCGGTAACACGCGGTTTCTCGTGTTTGATCATGGGCGAATCACCTACTACGCCGGTTACCGCATGGGAGCGCACCGCACCGGCGTGAGCATCGGCGACCCCACTTTCAATAGTGCCGAGCACGAAACCTCCCTCATTCGCGAACACATACGCGGTGTCGTGGAACAACTGCTCCATGACGCGGAAACAGCCCTGCCGGGAACTCCCGAAACCATGGTCATCTTCGGACCGGACTTCCACCGCATACACTCACCGTTGTTCGCGACGGATGAGGTCAGCACCGATGATCTCCGCAGCTTGGTGCGCGAGATTGCCTCGTTGCCGCCCGCTCGACGCATGGAAAAATACGGAGAAGACTACGCCGGAGTGGGGGCTCTGCTACCATCAGTCATCACTTTTCTCAGTGTGGCGCAGGAATTCCACTGTTCACACCTGCTTTTCCCCCGAGAAGAGTACAGTGGGGCGTTCCTGCGTAATTTGCTGCCGATGCGGCAGGACAACTTCGCCCTCGAGCAGGAGGTGCTCCACTTTGCCCACTTACTGGCAGACCGGTACAAGGTAGACCGCATCCATGCCCGCCACGTACGCAAGCTCGCGGTTTTCCTCTTCGATCAACTTCAGGAGCTGCACCACCTGACACGACACGACCGCTTGCTGCTCAAAGTGGCGTCTATCCTGCACGAGGTCGGCACTTTCATTAACCCCAAAGCGCACCACCGCCACAGCCAGTACATCATCCTGAACTCCGAGCTCTTCGGTCTGTCGCGCAGCGATGTCGAGTTTATCGGCATGCTCGCCCGCTACCACCGCCACGGTGCTCCCACAACGGATGATTATTTTTACGCCCTGCTCGACCAACCCGACCGACTGCGCCTCCAGAAACTGGCATCCCTGCTCCGTGTGGCGGATGCCCTAGAACGCGCGCATTCACAGCGTATCTCGCGCTTCAGCGTGCGTTTCAATGACCGAAGACTCGAGTTGGTGGTCAGCGGCGTCCATGACCTCACCATTGAAAATATGGCTCTGCGAACCAAAGCCGACCTCTTTGCCGCTATCTTCGGCTTCGATGTCGTGGCGGTCCCGGAATAATATGCCCCCGACAAGCACTCCGGTACACATCTGTCCCAACAAAATTTTCGAGAAGTGTGTGATCACACCTGTCCCAATAAAATTTTCGAAAAACGCCCCCATGCTAATCCTCATGCGGGTTACAGACGCTCTGCATGCTAGGGGGGCTTCAACCTCACGGGTGCCTTGATTTATTCTCCTCGCGTCGTTTCGGCTTTGCCTCCTTCCTACTCCCCTGCGCAACTCCGTTGCGCCTAGCTCCTCCACTTCGTACTTCGTACTTCGTACCTCGTACTTGATCTCCCCCGTGTCTTCCTGCCTCAAAGTCACCGCCCACCACTAACCCTTTAATTTATTTGGGACAGATGTGGTGTGTGATTGTAGAGAGGAAAAAGTGCTTGACAAGCGGCGCAGTGTGCGGTAAATTGGCGGCACGTGAGTTCCGGTCTGACAGAAGATTGGAGCGGGTTGAGTGCCCGCTCTTTTTTTGTAGGAGCGGGGGCACGTGCAAAGAACCTCCGAAAGAATAAGAGAAGACAATGGCAACATCAGACATCACAGCCCTGATAGAATACTATGTACGAGAGAGAGAGCTCACGCGGGAGCGCGTGATGCGAGCACTGGAAGCATCGTTTTTGACAGCGTATGGAAAGATGGTACCGGGTTCAGACCGGCTGCGTAATCTGCGAGCGATTGTCAATCCTCAAAAGGGGAGTGTCAAGATTAAGGCGGACATGGTGGTGGTGGCGGATGATGCCCTGAAGGACAAGTTCGGGGAGATTCAGTATTCGTTGGTGGAAAAGAAGTACGCGGAGAAGGGCAAGACCGTGCAGCTGGGGGATGTGATCAGCGTAAACGTAACCCCGAAAGACTTTGGGCGCATAGCTGTGCAGACGGCGCGGCAGACAATGCAGCAGAGAATACGGCGGGCAGAGCAGGAAATGCTCGCGGAAGCATTTAAGGACCGTGTGGGAGAAGTGGTGACGGGTACGGTGAAGCGTTTTGACAAGGGAGATGTGATCGTAGAAGTGGAAAAATACGAAGGTATCGTGCCCGGACGCCAGAGAATACCGGGAGAAGAATACAACAGCGGCGACAAGTTGAGATTTTACGTGGTTGAGGTGAAAGACGGTCCGCGCGGACACGAGCTGATTCTCTCGCGCAGTCATCCGGATTTGGTGCGGAGACTCTTTGAAAATGAAGTCATTGAAATAGCGGAGCATTCCATCGAGATCGTGTCGGTGGTGCGGGAGGCCGGCTACCGCACCAAGGTGGTGGTGCGCAGCAATGATGAGAATGTGGACCCGATAGGCGCGTGCGTGGGGATACGCGGTTCACGGGTCAAGAATGTCGTTACCGAACTCAATCACGAGAAGGTGGACATTCTGGAGTACTCCGAGGATAAACGTGTGATGGTCAAAGACTCCCTCGCACCGATTGAACCGGTGGGCATCGAAGTGGATGAGGCGGCGAAGGTGGTAACCGTTTATGTGGAAGATGACAGAGCAGCGGCGAAAGCTAAGGGACGCAGAGGGCAAAATGTGCGGCTGACGGCACGCCTGATATCCAGCGCGGACGATAGGTGGGATGTACGAGTGGAGACCCAGCGCGGAGAGAAAGGAGACGCGCGCGGACAAATGCAGGAAGCGGCGGCTGAACTCGTTCGAGTTCTCGGTGTGACACCGGAGCTGGCGACGGCGATGGTGCAGGCAGGTTTCACCCGCTGGCAGGATATAGCAGAGTGGGGAGTGCAAAAAGAAGATTTGATGGAAACACTCGGAATTCCGGAGCACCAAGCGGTGCAGATACTCAATGCGGCTAAAAACGCGTAACTAAGAACCTGACACAGAACACATGCCGGTAGATAAACCAAAGAAAGAAGTACTGGACCTGATTGGGAAGAGCAAGAAGAAAGCGGGGAGCGCACCGGCACAGGGGGCGGACGCAGCCCCCGGCGCGCAGGAAGCACCCGCACCCCTTCCGAAGCCGCCCCAACGCAAAGAGGTGCTCGACTTGTTGACTCCGCACCGCAAGAAAACGGTACCCGCGCCGCCTGCCCAAGTGGCACCGATGGGGCGTCCGGCACCGGCAGAACCTGCTCCGGCGGCGGAACCTTCCCCCACTCCGCCAAAACCAACCCCGGCGGCGACCCCGAAGCCGGTGACCCCCGCGCCGAGCACCGCCGAGAAACCGACAGTCGGCACTGCGGCGAGTACACCCGCCCCGGCGGCTGCTCTGTCACCCATGCCTCCCGGGTCAACCATCAACGTGAAAGCACCGGTGCCGGTGGCCGACATAGCAGCCCTCATGGGGTTGAAGCCCTTCAAATTGATTGCGGAGCTAGTACGCATGGGTGTGTTTGCCAACCCGAATACGCTCCTAGACGGCGATCAAGTGGCGGCACTGTGTGAAAAACACGGCTTTGCCTACGAACGCGTGAAGCGGGAAAAAGGGGCGGGAGTAAAAGCCCCGGTGGAAGTGGTGAAAGAGCCGGAAGCGGTAGCCCCGGAAGCTGAGCCGGAGACTGCCCTCAAGGTTCGCACGCCCATCATCACCGTGATGGGGCATGTGGACCACGGCAAGACCTCCCTCCTCGACTACATCCGTCGCACGAAAGTGGTGGCGGGCGAGGCGGGCGGAATCACTCAACATATCGGGGCATACACCGTGCAACACGGGGAGCGCACCATCACCTTCATCGATACTCCGGGGCACGCCATCTTTACGGAGATGCGCGCTCGCGGCGCGGATGTGACAGATATCGTGGTGCTCGTGGTAGCGGCAAATGACGGAATCATGCCACAGACGCGGGAAGCCATCATGCACGCGAAAGCGGCGGGGAAAACCATCATCGTCGCGGTGAACAAATGCGACCTACCGACGGCGGATCCGATGCGGGTGCGCACCCAGCTCATGGAAGAAGGGCTGGTACCGACAGACTTCGGGGGGGGGATCGAATGCGTCAACGTGTCCGCCACGACCGGGCAGGGCATTGATGAGCTGCTCGAGCTGCTGTGTCTGCAGGCGGAAGTGCTTGAATTGCGTGCCAATCCGCGCGCCAATTGCCGGGCGTCCATCATCGAAGCTCGCATGGAGCAGGGAAAGGGTAGTTCAGCCACCGTCATCGTGCAGAGCGGGACGCTGAAGGTCGGCATGCCCTTTATATGCGGACCGTTTGCCGGAAAGGTAAAAACCCTGATGAACGACCGGGGCGAGAGCATCAAGCGTGTGATGCCCGGAATGCCCGCCGAGGTATCCGGCTTCTTGGAAACCCCGAATGTGGGCGACGAATTGGTGGAAATGGACAGCGAGCGTGCCGCGCGCAAATTGTCCGAGGAACGTCAGGAGGAGCTTCGCCGTCAGCGTCTTGCCAAACCGAAGAGATCGCGCATGGAGGATGTGCTTGCCGTGATCGGGGAGGGCAATCACAAGGCGGTCCTCAAGTTGCTGCTGAAGGGGGATGTGCAGGGGTCAGTCGAAGCCATACGCAAGGCGATAGAAGATATTAAGAGTGAGAAAGTAGAGTGTCAATTCGTCGGTGCTGCCGCCGGACCGGTTTCGGAGAATGATGTGCTGCTCGCCTCTTCATCGGACGCGGTTATCCTCGGGTTCAACGTCAAGGTGGAAACGAACGCCGTGAAAGCGGTGAAGCGCGAGGGGGTGCAGGTGAAGATTTTCTCGATTGTCTATGAACTTATTGACCAAGTGAAGGATGCCATGCTGGGGATGCTGGAGCCGGAAACGCGGGAAACGGTGCTGGGACATGCCGAAATCAAGCAGGTTTACAAACTGAATAAGGGGAAAGCAGCCGGTTCTTACGTGAGTGACGGCAAAATGCTGCGTACGGCGGAAGCCCGCGTGTTGCGAGATGGGCAGGTCGTCTTCGATGGTCGGATGTCGACCCTTCGTCGGTTTAAGGATGAAGTGGAGGAAGTGCGGAGCGGTCTGGAATGCGGCATTCGCTTAGCCGATTACGATGATTACGAAGAGGGGGACGTAATCGAATGCTACGTCTTGGAAAAGATCAAGCAAAGTCTTTGAGCCGCACTCTGTACCGCAATACTTCCCCGGTCGCATCTCCGTTTTGATAGATATGGCAACGCATCGCTTAGATAAGGTGAATGAACTGCTCAAGCGGGAGATCGGCACCTATGTGCAACGCGAATTTGAGTGGTCCGGCACGATCGTTTCGATCCTCGATGTGGAAGTAACCGAAGACCTGCGCGAAGCCCGAGTGTGGGTGGGTGTCGTGGGCAAACTATCCGCTGCCGCTGTGGTAGAAAAGCTGTCGCGCGCGCGCGGCAGCATCCAGAGCGCGATCAGCCGCCGCGTGGTTTTGCGAAACACCCCGAAACTGACTTTCCGGCACGATGATTCCGCGCAACGCGGGGTAGATATGGTGAACCTCTTGGATGACATCGAGAAGAACCTGCCGAAAGCACCGCGCCTACCGGAAGGGGAAGTAGACCCGGAAATATAATGCCGCAGCCCAACCCAGAGCCCGCTCTCGCCGCCGCAGGCACCATGTACGGTGTAGGGAGCTCGAAGCGGCGGGGACGCGCCGGGAAGGGAGATGACGGACCGCGACCATACCGAGCGAAGTTTTGCGGGTCGTGGAAAATGACGAACTGAGAGCACGGGCACCATACACATGGCGGGAATGATCACCATACGACGAAAGGGGTCCGTGCTGCCCATAGTCTGCCTGTTTCTCCTGCTGTCTATATCGGTGGCGGTGGTGTGGCTGTGCGCTTTCGGTTTACCGGGGTTCGCCCTCCGCTACATCGAAAAAGCGGCGGCGCGTCAGGGAGTATACTTGGATATCGGGGCGGTGCGGCTGATACCCTCGCTCGGACCGATGGCACGGGTTACCCGGATTCAGCTGTACCACGACGCGGAAAAACGGCATCGAGTCGCGTCCGTGCGTAGCATCGCCGCAGGGCTGAAAACTGCGGCTCTGATGAGGGGAGAGGCTGAGCCAAATTTTTTGCGAGTGACGGGTGCGAATATCAATATTCCGGTGTCTTCGCCAAAGGGGGAGACACTGAACGTTCGTGTCAAGGATATCGAAGTGAACCGAGGACCGGACGGGGTTGTGCACATAACGAACGGTCAACTTACGGTGCAGGGGATATTGGTGAAATTCGGTGGGAGCCTGACCCCCGAGCTATTCCGAGCTCCCGGCAAGCGAGAGGAGTCGCAGCAAAACGTGCTTCAGGCACTTGTGGCACCGTATCAGCACGAAATTGACACCATTTATCGCAAAATTCGTGCGCAACATTGGGAAGCGGCGGAATGTCCTGTGCTGGAAGTGCGCTTGGATGTGCCGCATCCGGATTTGCTCAAAAAATCCCGTATATCCGTGCGTGCCACGGTACCGCGCTTCGACTATACCCCGCGTATTCGCTTTCAGCACGCGGTGGCGGACCTCCGATACAAGAATGACATGGTGACCATCAATTCCCTCCACATCGAAACCGTGGGTACGGGCATTGCGGGGTCACCGGATGCCGCAGAGTCACCGAATGCCACCGCCGACTTGCAGGGGGGGTATGACTTGGAAGAAAGACGGCTGTCCGTTACCATCAAAAGCACAGCCGCTCTGTTGCGCATGCTCCGACCATTGTGCAACGAGAAGACTCGGAATTATCTCTTCAAATTTCGGCACCCGGATGACAATCCCCCCCGCATTAACCTAGCGGGTGATGTCACGTTTGGGGAAGATTTTACAACATTTCGCGATGTGCGCGTGCGCGGCAGCCTCGACCAAGACAATCTGATGGTGGGTAGCAACCGCGTGAATCACTTGTCCCTCTCGTTTTACTACGATAACGGAAACTTCAACATCGACAAGTGTGAATTGCAATTCCAAGACGGCTTGTTACAGGCTGTCGCTAGGGCGAAAGACCGGGTCGGACAGGCGGAAATTTCGGTAGATATGCCGGTGCGGAGGATACTCGCGCTGGTCAACGAGCTATCGCCCGTACCAGTGGCTCTGCCGGAGGGCTTGGTGCTCGGTGAACAGGTCAAAATGAATCTGCTCGCCGAGTTGGATGCCCCTCCTTTCTCCCCCGAGCAGTCCGTGTGGCAGGATTATGTGCCGAAGGTACACAAGCTCGGCGCATCGGTAGAATGTCAGATGCTCTCCTATGCCGACTACCACGCGGTCCATCCCTCGCTCAGCATCACGATGTCCGGCATCCGGCAGGATGACAAACTGTGTCCGCAGCAAATGCAGCAGGTGGACGTAAGGCTGCAAGCGGAGTGCTTTCAGCCACCCGCGCAGGCAACGCTTCCCCCCGTTCAGGTAAGCGGTGCAGACTTGAACGTGACTGTCAAGGACATAGCATTCAACACACACTCCTTACCGGAAACTGCGGCGGCAGTTGAGCTGCACGCCGAGGCGGCAAGTGTGGCGCAGGCAGCTCCCGCCGAGCCTGCAGTAGAGTCAGATACACCCCCGTCGGCTTCCCCGAAGCCTCTGTTTGAGGTGCAATCACCATCTGTTGTGCTTCGCGCTCAACAGATCGGCGTCACAGGCTTCAAAGCACCGGAGTCTCTCCGCGTGCAACGGGCTTCCCTCCTCTTCGATTCTTCGGCGGCGAATTTCCGAAGTGTGCACGTGTCCGACATGCATATTTGCTTGGACAATGTAGCGAACATCGTACCGTTGGGCGAGACCCAGCGTCTCTTTTCGGCAGCATCGTTGTCGGCGTCCCTGAATGCCCTGAAACTACGAGACGAAACCGTCGGAAATGTGAAGCTGAATGCCGAGTTGGAAGAATACACCGAAGGTCATATCTCTTTGACCGTCAGTAAAGAAAATGATTCTCCGCCTGCCGCATTCTCCGCTCATCCGGATTGGAGTGACCCGCAGCAAATTGTTCTCAATGGAGTGGATCTCCATTTACCCGGTGAGCTCCTCCGAATGTTCCTGAATCTAGCCGGTGCTGAGTCAGAGGATGTAGAAGTGCCGAATGCGGTACATGCACGCGGGAATCTGCGTTTATTGCCATCGATGCAGGTAAAAGACTTTGCCCTGCACGTTGATGTGCCGGAGTTGGTGCGCACCCCTCACCGCATGGCTGTGTTTCGTGGTCATCGTGTGCCGGTGGGCATTCATGCCTACGTAGATGCCGCTCGCTCGCAGGACGGCCCCGAAATGAAGTTCAACGCCTTACTGGACGTCGTACATTCCACCGGTACCTTCCATGGTCTCGTAACCGGATCCTCAGCAGGTCGTATTCACCTTGAAAAGGGGCTCTGCACCATCCGACCGGATGTGGTCGATGAGCTCCTCGACAATCGACGAGCCCACTCCATCATCTGTGACTTCCGCTTTGCTCCCTCTTCACGCTCCACTATCTCCGACATCCGAGTCGATGTAGATCTCGAGAACGGGGTGCAGGTCGATTCCACCTGCCGGGTGGAGCTCCTAGATACGCAGTATCAGCTCAATGGCATCGAAGAAAATGATGCGGGACAGCAACGGGTACGCCCCGGAGTGGGTGGAGGTTTCCCTTTTACTCACGTCAATCGCGCCACTTGCGGTGTGGCTGCCCATGTGCTTATCGACAAGCATTCGGAGGATGGGACTCCCCTCCCGGATGAAACGGTGGTGACCATCACGGATGCGGAGCTCGACTACGACAATACCCCATGGCTGCGCCGCAACAAGTGGAACAAGGGCACGAAGCAGTCGGTGCTGAAAGGGAAGAGGATTATCATCGATGTGGAAAACAGCTTTTTGGAGTTGCAAAATGTGGAGGGTAAAGTGTACCCGGCTTACTCCCTAGGTATGTTTTACTCTGACCTCTTCGACTTCCTCGAGGACGTGGTGTTGCCTCTCCCGGCATACGTCAAAACAGAACGTTGTGTGTTCCCCATTTACGATGATTGCAAACTTCCCATGAGCGGCGTGATCTCCGTGACATCCGAAAGGGGTGCCGGTTTTCGCTTCATCGGTACCACCATCCCCTTGGATAATTTCTCCGGCTTTATCGCTCTAACCGACTCCTTCGTGCAACTGGACCGCTTGAATGCCAAGAGCTGGGATGGTGTGCTGGATGCCGTCGTGCGAATCGGGTACTCCGGGCAGCATACCTCGTTGGACGGGTACGTGAAAGCGAATTGCCTAGATATGAAAAAAATTGCTGCCTCCTACGGAAGTGAGCAATCGCGTGCCCTCTGTAGCGGGGAAATCCGTTTCCGTGCTCCCCAAGCCGATGTGAACTCGCTTTCCGCTTACGGCAGCGCAGATATCATCGATGGAGACATCATGAAACTCAGTCTCTTCCGCCCGGTGGGCGAGATGATCACCGACCTGCCTAGGTACCTCGTACACCTCGAAAAATCCGCCAAGGAGGAGCAAGGTATGCCGCAAAAACCCGGCTTCTTCACCCGCACTTTTAACTGGATTTTCAAAAAATTGGGCAATGTTGTAGGCACTACCGGCAGCACTGCCGCCTACCTCCCGGGCGTCAATCACGTCATTGCCTACGACCTCAAGGAAGCTCACGCCAACTTCCGGATCGAACACGGTCACCTCTTCACCACCAAAATGAATGCCATCGGCAGCAATCTCGATGTAAAAGTCCATGCCGACATCGACCTGAATTCCCTCTCCGTTCGCGGGCACCTCTGGCCGAAAATCTCCAGCATCCCCATGCTCGCTCTCGCCCCTCTCACCGTCCTTTCCGACTTCATGATTGACATTGTCCTCTATGGCACACTCTCCGATGTCAAGTGGCGTATCGCGTTCGATAAACGCATCAAGAACTCTCGAAAAACTAAGCCTCAATCCCGCCCCGTACCACAGACCAACCCCGGAGCTTCCCCTCCGTGAGTACGGCATCGCATGTTGCGGAATTTGGGCGTTTTTTACCGCACGAAGTTCCCATGGTACGCCAAGCCATGGAAGCTCTGGTGCGCTCTGCCCCCGAACATAGTGCCCTCAAACTCGTGCAACTTATTTACCTCACCTGAAGACTGCGGTCTTCACACCCCCAACCTCCTCACCTCTTATCCACACCGAAATTTTCTGACATTTGCCCGCTCTCTCTAATTTTTCTCCAAAAGATGATAAATTACAAAGCAAAAAAAATCTACCGTAAAGTGGTATTTTCCATTTTGGAAACTACCACTCTTAATTATTTATTATGTGTAAATAGCAAATTCAGATACGTCACCCCTTGTGTTGTATACTGTTAGAAAGAGTCCCTCGCAATCACACCGACCCCAAGAAACTTCCCGAATATCGCTGCGGCTCCTGCTCCTGCGCGAGTTTCACTCGCCCCATCGTGCACCCCACCGCCATACCCGCCCGCGCATCTTCACCACGCCTCCCCCCTAGCTCTGCCACTTCGTACTTCCCCCTAATGGGCGGAATAGCTCTGCACGAGAGCTCGAGTGCGCTCGCGGACACGGCGGACGCGGTCTTGGAGCTCGAGTTTGTAGGAATCGAGATCGGGCAAGTCGCGTTGGGCGACACCGGAAATAACAGCTGCTTGGGCAATTGCCGGGCAAAGGAAGGTAATCATCCGTGGATCGAAGGGTTTGGGGATGACGTAATCTCTGCCGAAGGAGAGCGGGATGCCGCCGTTGGCATCGACCACCTCTTGAGGAACCGGGCAGCGGGCGAGGTCTGCCAGTGCACGGGAGGCAGCAATTTTCATGGCTTCGTTGATGGAAGTAGCCCGCATATCTAGGGCGGCGCGGAAGATGTAGGGAAAGCAGCTCACGTTGTTGACTTGGTTGGGCCAATCACTGCGACCGGAGCCCATGATGCAGTCGGGGCGCACCTCTTTCGCCTCTTGGTAGGTGATTTCGGGGTCGGGGTTGGCGCAGGCGAAAATGATGGGGTTCGGTGCCATGCAGGCAAGCATTTCCGGCTTCAGGAGCCCTTTCCGCGAGAGCCCCAAAAAGATGTCCGCGCCCCGGAGCGCAACCTCCAAAGTACAATCTTCGCTCTGCGCAAACATGGCTTTCGTGGGATGGAGATCGAGGCGTCCCGTATGGATGAGCCCTTTAGAATCAAACATGAAGATATTTTCTCGGCGGATACCCAATGCCATGTAAAATTTGGCACAGGCGATACCCGCCGCCCCCGCTCCGCAGACGACACAGCGCATATCTTGCAGCATGCGCCCCGTGAGATGCGCGGCATTCAGCAAGGCGGCTCCGGAAATGACCGCCGTCCCGTGCTGGTCATCGTGAAAGACGGGGATGTGCATTTCCTCGCGCAGCCGCCGTTCCACGTAAAAGCATTCCGGGGCCTTGATGTCCTCGAGATTGATGGCACCAAAGGTCGGCTCCATTGCCTTGATCACCTCGATGAGGGTCTCCGGCTTGGTTTCGTCCAGCTCGATGTCAAACACGTCGACATCGGCGTAAATCTTGAAGAGCAAGCCCTTGCCCTCCATCACGGGTTTGGCAGCACGGGCTCCGATGTTACCCAAACCGAGTACGGCGGTGCCATTGCTGATAACGCCCACGAGGTTGCTGCGCCCGGTGTAAAGGGCAGCTGCCGAAGGACTTTGGGCGATAGCCCGACAGGGAGCCGCCACGCCCGGCGAATACGCCAAGGTGAGGTCATCTATGGAAAAACAAGGTTTGCAGGGGAGTACTTCCAGCTTGCCCGCTCGGGGCGCGGTGTGGTACTCTAGGGCTTGTTGTTCAATGGAGTTGTTCATACCGAATCTTGATTGAGTTTTTCCGACGCGTCCCATCACAGTTTCTTCCACGCGATGGTCTCCAGCAAGTTGTCGAATCCTAAACCTGTACCGGGCGGTACCCGGAACTCCGGCGTGATGTCCGTCCCCAGTATTTCGGAAAATTCATTGGGGCGGTACACATGCTGCGTAACCAACCCGCACAGAGGAACTTCCTCTTCCGCTCTCCCCGTGTAAAACGATGCGGCACAGTACGCTGCCCAGCACTGCCCGAGCGGGTGGTCTAGGTTGGTCGTAAAGACGGGTAAGCCGGTGTTGCTGTGGTGCCGCGCGGGCTTCACAATGCGCATCATCGGGCGGCTGGTGCGCCGGGGGATGGTCTTTTCGTTGCGCAATGGGGTGTCGTAACCCAACGGAATGCCGACATCTTGGAGTGTTTGCCACTCACGGACATCGTAGTAGCACGGGTCCTCAATAAAGTCGATTCGTTCTTTGAGTGCCTTGGGCAGCATCTCCCAAAATTTGAGGGTTTCATCGACGGATAAGGTGCAGTCGAAGTCCACCCGCCACTTCCATTCGGGTACCATAGCGGCGAGGTTCGTGAGCCGTTCGACGGTCGATGGCAGTTTGGGAATGACCTTGATTTTCCCCACTCGAAAGCCTTTTTGGTGCAGGTTATATACTTGCGACGGCGAAACACTCACCGTCAGTGTGGCATGACTGCGCGGTACCCGTAACCCCTCAAAGAGATTCTTCCCGGCGGCGCGCGCCGCTCCGTCCAGCTCCATACATTTCATCGCGCGTTCCCCCAGTAACAAAGGTGCCCCGTCCCGCAACGCATCCATCTCATACTCCAAGGGCGAGTCCCCGAGCTCCGGCCAACTCTGCAAGCACGCGTACCCGCCGTTCTCCCCTTTCAGTAGCACCCCTTCTCGAGGCTGTGCCGCCGCCCGCGCGCTCAATGCTCCCACCGGATACAGCTTATATGGTGAGTAGTACATGCCCCTAATCCTACCACCGCCTACCCCCATTGGCAAGCAGAAGCGGACGCCAACCACAGCCGTCCCAAGAAAAATACAAGCTTGGTGGTGGGCGATAACTTTGCGGCAGGAAGACGCGGGGGAATGGAAGTACGAGGTACGAAGTACGAAGTACGAAGTGAAGGAGTTAGGCGCAACGGAGTTGCGCAGGGGAATTGGAAGGAGGCAAAGCCGAAACAATGTGTGGAGAGAAAATCCACGCACCCGTGATGTTGAAGCCCCATTGGAGCGCAGAGCGAGTGCGACCCGCATGGGGACTAGTATGGCAATGGTTTCCGAAAATTTTATTGGGACAGATGTGCAGCCGTCCCAAGAAAAATACGAGCTTGGTGGTGGACGATGACTTTGCGACAGGAAGACGCGAGGGATGATCAAGTACGAAGTACGAAGTGGCAAAGCTGTGGCGGGGAATGCGCGGCGAGGATGTGCGAGCGGGTGTGGCGGTGGTGGATGGGCATGTGTGTTTTGATTTTGCTTGCGTGTTATGTAATGCAGAGGTATGATGGACGGGGATGGAAGAGTTTGACGAGTTTATTGAACGCTTCACCCTCTTTTCGAAAAAGAGGGTGGATGTTTTGGCAATGACTCTTCAGAATATATTTACAATGCGGCGAATAGGGAATAAAACGCATGGGGATATGGCAGAGATTGCTCTGTCTGAATTGATAAATCAGTACATGTATGACTTCTCATCCAAGCACGTCGGCAGGGAACTCTTTCGTTCCAAGGAGCACGAAGAAGATATTCTTGTAACGAATGATATATCGGGGGAAGAGTTTGCAATAAGTCTCAAGGCATACGGGTGTGGTCCATTGCAGCTATCTACGGACAAGGAAAGGCAGATTTATGCTGTACTTGCGAGGGAAGTGTCTCCCATTACAGAGCAAGGGGTTATGAGGAGAATTTTTTCCGAGACATGCTTTACTAGATTACGCAGCACGCACGTGGTACCCCTTATTTACGATGAAAAAAGACACCGGTGCAATATTTTAATATTTGATATCGAGAGGGCGTTACAGTCCACGCATCGGATACGTTTGGTAGAGCGAGCACGGAATCGCAGGAAGTATCCGATATACTTATTTGAAGACGAGGGAGGCGGTTACATTGCAGAGGCACGTTACGGTGGGGTGAATGCAAATGCCTTGCAACGTGGTTTTTGGACTCATACTCAGAGGGCGGCTTCGTATTTTAAGCCTTTGTGTGAAAATTGGGTATCGTATGGTGACAACGAAGATTTGCTGAAGCTCCTGTCGAAAGCTTTAGTAGCATCGGCTGCCGGACACCGGGAAGCTCTTTGTTGTATTGAAAGAGATATTGCAGAAATCAACAATCGTGGAATGAAAGAATGATACAGGGGCTACTCATACCTGAGCAGGGGGTAAAGGTGACGACCGAGGGTATAAAATACGCCGGTTCGAAGAAGAAGTTGCTCGGTGATATAATGGATATGCTTGTACCGCTTCAACCTAAACGAGTTTGGGATACTTTTTCGGGTACAACCCGCGTTTCTCAAGCCGCCGCGCAGATGGGGTATGATGTGATATCGTCAGATATATCAGTTTGGTCGCAATGTTTTGCAACTTGCTATCTCCTCAATCGGCATCCCAGAGGTTATTATACGGAGCTATTTGAACACCTCAACCATTTGCGACCTGCAGAAGGATGGTATACCGAACACTACGGCGCGGATCCGGCGGAGAAGGGGGCGCAATTAAAGCGACCGTGGCAATTAAAAAACACGAAGAAGTTGGATGCCATACGTCGCGAAATTGATCGTTTACATCTTCCGTACATTGAGAAGTGTGTGGCACTGACCGGTCTCATCCTCGCACTCGATAAAGTAGACAATACGCTGGGGCATTATGTTTCATATCTTAAAGAGTGGGCACCTAGAACATATAATGACCTGTACCTCGAAGTGCCAAACTTGCTCCCCAACTGCGGTGAACATGCCGTATTGCGCGGGGACATTTTCTCATTTCTACCGGATGTATACGCAGATGTGGCATACCTCGATCCCCCTTACGGCTCCAACAACGAAAAAATGCCTCCGTCCCGTATACGTTATTCTGCTTATTATCACGTATGGACCACAATTATTCTCAACGATCGTCCGGAACTCTTCGGAAAAGCCAATAGACGTATCGATAGTGCGGACACACAGGCTGCTTCCGTCTTTGAAGAATTCCGTACCAATCCATCCACCGGAAAATTTCTCGCACTGGAAGCCATAGATCGCCTCCTGCGTGATATTCAAGCCGACTATATCCTTCTATCGTACAGTACGTCCGGACGTGCCACCTTTGAACAACTTCTGGATGTACTCGCGTCTCACGGCACAATCCTCCAATCTAAAGCCATTGACTATAAACGCCATGTCATGTCCGAAATGAAGTGGACCAATGCGTGGGTCAATCACCTGCAAACCGAAAATAAGGAACTCCTCTTCCTACTAAAAAAATAACAATCAGTAAAACTATACGAAGTAGATACTCGCGTGGCACCACTGTTCATCACAAATGACACGTTCGGCTACAGCCGTGGTGATTCAACTCTTCTCATCACACACGTTTTTCCTGCACGCCTCCATTGCCTACCACGCCCGCCACTCCCCGGCTCTGCCACATCGTACTTCGTATCTCGTACTTCTTGTGGGGCGTCTGCAACCCGCATAGGAATGAGCGTGGCAGCGTTTTTTGAAAATTTTCTTGGGACAGGTGTGACGTTCAACAGGGAAGCCGCGAGAGAAATGCAAGAGAAATTGGAGAACGTGCTTTCTTCGCATAAAAGGTTACATACCTCCCATCTAAAGACGGCAACCGCCCTCGCGCGGCACTGACATTTTGTTTCACGTGGAACAAATTACATTCGTTCGAGCAGGCGGATACCGAGGAGGCTCATGCCGAGGTTGAGGACGCGACCGGAGAGTTCGCAGAGGCATAGGCGGGTGGTGCGGACGGTGCCTTCGCTTTTCAGGACGGGGCACGCCTCATAGAAGCTGTGGAAAGCGCGGGCGAGGTCGTAGAGATAGGCGGCGAGTAGATTGGGGCGGCAGTCATCGAGCGTGGCGGGTACCACTTCGGCGAAGCGGGCGAGCGTGCGGGCAAGGTGTATTTCTCGTTCCTCGGAGAGAGAGATGCCCATGGGTTGCTGAGCGGCGAGCGCGTCGGTGAACGCCGGGTCATCGACCTTCCGGAAGATGGACCGTATGCGTACGTAGGAGTTTTGGAGGTAGGGGGCGGTATCGCCGGTGAGGGAGAGCATTTTATCCCAGTCAAAAATGTAGTCGCTGAGGCGATTTTGGGAGAGCTCCGCGAACTTGATCGCACCCACACCCACGGCTTCCGCCACCCGCGCCTTTTCTTCGGACGGCATATTCGGGCTTTTCTCCTCCACCACACGTGCCGCGCGCTCCGTGGCTTCATCGATTACTTGCTGCAAACTCACCGTCTCGCCGTCGCGAGTCCGGAAGGGACGGCGGTCTTTGCCGAGGATGGAGCCGAAGGCGACATGACGGAAGTCTCCGGTGATACCCTGCATGCGCGCAATATCAAATATCTGCTTGAAATGACGCTCTTGGGGAGCCCCGACCACGTACCACACGGAGTCGGCGTGGAACTCTCGGATGCGGTAGTCGAGCGTTGCCAAGTCGGTGGTGGCATAGAGAAACGCCCCGTCAGCCTTGCGTATAATAGCGGGAACGGGCTCCCATTCGCCGCCCCTGCACACGAGGAAGGGGTCGTCCTGCGGTTTGTGGTACCCATCGGAAAACACACAGACCGCCCCGTCACTCTCCTTGGCGATTCCCTGTTCGGTCAGCTTGTTCACGAGGGGCTCCAGTGCTTCGTTATAAAAACTTTCGCCGAGCCAATAATCGAAGTGAATATCGAGTCTGTTGTAAATCTTATCCAACCCCGCTTTCGTGACGGCGATGCATTGCTTCCAGATGGCGAGATTTTCGGAGTCTCCACTCTGCAAACGCACGAGCTCTTCCTTGCATTCCCGGCGCAGTTCAGATGAATCCTCGCAGAGCCGGTTTGTTTTTTTGTAGATTGCAAGTAAAGCTTTTATGGGATCACGCTCCAATTCTTCACTGTCCAGCAAATGCTTCCACCCCCATAAAATCATGCCGAACTGCGTACCCCAGTCGCCGATGTGGTTGTCGGTGATGACCGTATGCCCCATGAAGCGCGCCAACCGTGCTAGGGTATCACCGATAATCGTGGACCGGATATGTCCCACATGCATGGGTTTGGCGACATTCGGGGCGGAAAAATCTATCACGATCGTCTTGGGCACCACCACCTGCGGCACTCCCAGCCGCGCGTCCCGGAGCATCCCCTCCATGCGCTCCGCGTAGTATTCCGGGCGAACGCGGAAGTTGATGAACCCCGGACCTGCCATCGCCGCCTCAGCTTCCGGAATGCCCGCTATGCGCCCCACGATGGCTTGCGCCAGCTCACGCGGGTTGCGCCCTGCCGTCCTTGCCAGCACCATCGCCGCGTTGCTCTGGTAGTCCCCGTATCGTAAGTCCTGCGCGGATGTCACCACCGCTGCAAACCCATCCGGCATCCTCGCTCCCAATTCCTCTCGCAACGCCCGTTCCATCTCTTCCGCCAACTGTCCCGCTATCGTCTTCATCTGCCCTCTCTTATACCCGCCGGGCACCATTTTGTCAATACGAATCAAGTTGTCAGGCAAATCCGTCCCCATCTGTTCCAAGAAAATCGCCGAAAAACGGTGCCATGCTAAACTCTATGCGGGTTACAAGCACTCCGCGTACTAGGGGGCATAACATCACGAGCGCATTGGGGTGTCAGACGCTGAGAGGACACGGATCACCTAGTTCACTGGGTGATCTGAAGACGGAACGTGGACAATCCTATGCGTGGAACCTAGTGAGTATTCGAACCGCAAATGTTCATTTTAACCTCCATGGAAAGGTGACCCATTGCGTCCGAACTGTAGTTTAAGTATATTTACCCCAAACATGGACAGGGAAAGACCAAATTCCAGCCAGCGCAATTCTCTAAAAAGGCGTATCTTCAACATAGTGTCGTCTTGGATGTACCACAGTTTGCTGAAAAACATCTCTCGCGTTCCTCCATCACTATTCTGCGCTACCAAACACAATTTTTCCATAACCCCTCTGTGAATGAGCATGGCTCTGCGAGAAATGTCATCAGAATACGATGTTTTGAGATATGTCCTCAAGAAAGCACTGAGGTACGCGTGCTCTCGCCTCGATGGAACCAATTCCCGCCCATGTTTAAGACCGTATGCAAACGATAAGATAGTGTCATTTGCACGCCTGTGCCTATTCAGTACGTTACATATTGATTTTGTATTGTTTTGACGGTAATAGTACAAGGGTTTGTTGATAACGGTCAGCCTGTCTATTTGAGCCATCATGATCCACCAAAAGCCGACATCTTCATGGTATAGACCGTAAGGGAATTTAGCATCGGATAAAAATAAGGAGTAATGATAAAGTTTTCGCCACGCTGTATTGTGGTACATTCCCGTATAATCAGTATAGTTCATATCGACAACCGAGGTCTCCTCTGTGGTCGGCAAATCCTCTACATATTCTTCTGAATTCGTTTCATCACCCGGTCGCCACAACATGACACCGCATATACTGATTTTGCAGTCGTATTGCTGACAAGCGTTGTACATATCTTCCAGCATACGCGAGTCTATTTTATCATCGGAATCCACGAAAGCAATAAACTCTCCCTTAGCACGGGCAAGTCCATAATTGCGCGCATCCGAAAGACCGCCGTTGCGTTTATGATAAACTCGTATCCGTGAGTCCTTTGCTTCCCATTTCCTACACAATGTCAATGAATTATCCGTAGAGCCATCATCTATCAAGAGAATTTCAATTTCTCGCAGAGATGATTGCATTACGGATGCTACGCATTCATCTAGATACAGTTCGACATTATACACCGGTATAATAACAGAGACTTTGGGTATAGCCATACGTGTCGGAGGGTATCAAGTTGACATCTTCCCAATGCAGAGATACACAGTGAACCACGTGTGAAAATGCAACTCGAAGTCTACTATATTGAACGGCAACATTGTCAAAAATATCAGCTCCAGTCTATGCCTACGGAGATGTAGTCGTATGATGTGACGATACCACTTCTTTTTCTTTTCGACCGAAACTGATGTTACTACCGAACCTTTGCCTGACACTCTGCTATGCACGACCTCTCCTCGCAAAACTGTATACTTATCCCCCCACAGGTAATCGATGAATTGCAGGTGCATACCCAGCTTTTCAATCGTATACAGAAAGGCATATTCCGGTCCGTAGCCCGCAACCTTCTGATCTGTGCAATTTTGCACCATGTCATCCGTATGGGCGAAAATCTTACTCATCACCGATCGGGGGGCGAAAAAGAGAACATCGCTGCCACCTATCGCTTGCCAATTATTCAATATGCGTTTTTGTTTGTAGAAGCCACCGAAATAGAAACTATCCCGCGCTTTTTCTATCTCTGTATCCTCGATGTATGAACTCAATTCCAACGGAGTCCATAGTTCTACATCCGGACGAACCATAACAATGTAGTCATACTGTCGCTTTGTCTCTTCTTCGTATTCCTCGCGCAGCTTGTTCACCTGCTGCATGGAATGAAGCATGGCCCTAATTCCATACTTACTGATACATTTATGCTGTGCTACGATGCACCCCTCTTCTTGCGGTTCCTGCCGCTCTACAATGTGCTTTTGGGGATGGTAGCAGTCCTCCACTTTCTCTCTTATTTCTTCCGGTGTATAGCCTCCGGTCATCCTGAACCGGTGCCACGTTTGCGTAGTGTGGTCCAATCCATCCCATGTATGAATGAACACATCACATTGGTAAGGATAAATGAGATACTCATGTAACTTTTTATAACATAATTCAAAGGTCCTTAAATGACCGTACAATTGGATGGCTACCTTCATTGGTTCTGTAAAAATTTTTAGCAACGTTCTACTCTCATTTATGTCTGAGCAAATTGCATATTTTCTTACGTAGGCACCGCAAAAAATGCGGACGGCACATACGCGTGTTCGCTTGAGTAAACTGGTGAATGATATCTGCCTGTGTACGATATTCCGGTGTAGGAAATGATATTTTACAAATTGCTTTCTCTATGTAGGTCTTATCTTCAAAACATGGTAGGTCATGATCGTGGAACCATGTCACAAAATTATCATATTTTTGTGGGAAGAATTTATTGAAATCATCATAATTCGCAAGTTCGTATATTTTATATATGTCCGGCTTTTCATCTCGATTTGCTAAATCATGCGGAATCTTAAAAAAATGAGCTAGCTCCCACACGCGCGCGTTTTCCGCACTAATATATGCAGGAATTCCCGCCAGCAAAGAAACGATATTTCCATGTATGCGTGATCCGTAAGAAAAATTATACCCCTCATTTTTGATATCCTTAATCCATGGTACACAATCTCCATACAATCGAATTCTTTTGTTCATGTAAAGCCGTTCAAAGAGGGTTGATTGCAAATAGTACGCATCCCTTTTGCATATTGATTGACCGTCATACAATAGATTCCATGCAAGGTCTTGGCAGATAAAGATAGACTTTGTATATTCTCTAAATAAACAATGGTACTTGCTATTCAACCACACCAAGCTCCCATTCAGAATTGGTTTAATTTTTTTGCGTGATAATTGTGGTTTTTCGATATGTAAACCCCTCCCGTTCATGTACAATGACGGACACCCGAGTACAACAAAGTCTCGGTCAGAAAATCCTATTTTCTTTACTACATTTGCTGTGTAATTTCCGCGTAGGGCAATTGCTCCGCCCGAATCAAGAATTCCTTTAATTAATTGATACCCTGCCACCCGGATTCCTGATGCCACTTTTGCTGCGTCACCCGGTTTCCCATCGCTCCCGCATCCTATAAAGTAGATTGACGCGTGTTTTATGCGTGTCAGAACTAATTCTGCCCACTGTTCCAGATACCTCCTGAATTCGAGTGACAATATATTGGCAGGGGAGTAGACAATTGCATCATATTCCGCATCCACATCTTCTGGATACTTAAAAATTCTTTCTAAAGACACAAACTCGACTTGCGCTTTGTCTGTAAGCGTCATTTTCCGGATTGCAAATTGAAAGACTCTATTTCCGCTATTCCACCCCATCGAACGTCGAGCGTCTTCTCCGGCTAGGCTGTAATCGACAGGGAGAAACGGATCGCCATCGCTAACTATGGCGATTCGCTTATGCATGTTTCCCAGTGCGTTTGATAAAATCTCTCATCTGCTCAGGAGTTCCCACACAATAGAAATCGCTGCTAGATATCATGTGAATGCACACCTTCATTCCATTCTTTATGACCCAATTATATACATTTGACATATAGTATTCCCTTTTGCAACGTTCGCCGTAGATGAGGGTTTGCAGTGCGCAGTGAACGAAGTCGCGTCCCCTCGCGAACAAGTAGGCACCGGCGATAGCATGGGTGGAGATGGGCTCTTTTTCGCGCGTGGCGGTGACGAAGCCCTGTTCGTTCACAGCGGCGTAGGAAAAGCAGGACTCCGTGGAGGGGAAGGTGAGTAGACAGCCATCCACCCGGCGCGCGAGACTCTCCTCTACAAAGTGGGCGAACACACCGGGTGCGAAGATATTATCCGAGTCGGCAAAGACGACGGGAAGATCATTGTTGATGAGGCGGTGAGCGGCTAGGACAGTGCAACACGCGCCCTGCGTGAGACGCTCAACGCAGACAAAGGCGACATGAAACTGCTCTTCTAGGCGATGGAGGAGCTCGGCGTGATGCTCACGAAAGCTCCGTTGAATGATGAGTGTGTAGTGAGCATTCGGACAGTGCAGTCCCTCCAGCACGCGCTCCACCATCATACGCCCGCCGATATCAATAAAGGGTTTGGGCAGGGAGAATCCCTCCGCGAGGAAGCGGCTCCCGGCACCTGCCATGGGGATGATGACGTTGGTGAGCATAGGGACGCTATTTTTCTTTCGCGAAGAGGGCAAGTTTTTCTTCGGTGATCTCCGCCCAATTGTCGGAGAAGCGGAGGGCGCGGTCGTCAATCATCACATCGGCGTTTGGCTTACCGAAAAAAATTTCATCGTATTCGATACCGTTTTTTTCCAGCCAATCGAAGGTGATCTTTCCCACGTTTTTGAGAGCTTTGCCCACATTGTGACCGGTGGAGCCCATGTTGCGCGCGGTCTGGATGACGATCGTATGCCCGGCACGGCGCAGGGCACGGATGCACTCGGCGGCACCGGGTTTAACCTTGACCTCGGCATAGGACTGCCCCTCCTGTCGGATGTCGCAGATGGTACCGTCTAGGTCGATACAGATGCGTAATTTCCCGGTCGTCATGCGAGAATATCGTTGAGTTTTTGAATTGCGGTGAGATAAAAGACCTGCTGCCGGGACTCATCATCTCTGTGCAGCGGAATCATCGTCAGGAAGATAAGGGCTTCAATTAGTCTGATATCTGAAAGACAATAACCGGCAGCCTGAGACATTTCATCAAAGCTCTCCTGCAACTTGGCGGCAGCCGGGGGAGCGGAGACGTAAAACTCATAAGCCCCATTTCGCGTCTCTCTGAGTCTGTAGAGCCCTGCCGTAATAAAATCGTACCGCCCCACAATACTGTGGCGCAACTTGGCTATATCATAACGTGGGTCACCGTAAATCGTCTGTTTCATAAAGCGACCGCGCGGATCAATGAGCTTGAAGATATAGTGCATAGGGTCGAACAGAATATTGGAGAAGCAATAATCACCGTGCACAATGGTGCGGCGGTCATAATTCAGCAAGCCTTTGATCGCCGATTCGAGTTTTTCACGTAGCAGCGGAAAATTTCTGTAGTGTCTACCATTGATGATCATCCCATCATCCTGCATCATGGCATAGACCTTGGATGCACATGCAGGGATCTCCGCCAGCCTCTTGTGCGTCTTGGAAATATAAATTTCTTTAAGTTCCTCGACATCGCTCGGTTGCGTGTACTGCTCGAGTCTGGCGTGTACGTCCATGAGCGCACTGATAATGCGATGCCAGTCCTCAAAAGAGCCGGAGCCAAAGAGGAAGGACTCCGCTAAATTCGGGTAGCCGTACATCTCCATCTCCACACTCACCGAGTCTTCCTTTTCCTCTACCCGGAACACACGAGGCGCATACACCGCCAATTCATCCGGCAGGGAACGGTACCAATTCGCCTCATCGAGTAACTTCTGCTTTCGCGTCGAGGTCTTGGTTATGGTGCCGCGCACGGCATCCACCTGCAGATTGTTGAACTTGCGCGTGGAAAACAGCCCCAGTCGCGCCTGTACCGCTCCGCTGATGGTCCCTAGGTCGTACCAGTGCTTCGTAGTCTTGATGAGGATGGGTCTCTCCTTGTTGTACAGCATCAGCAAGCGAAAGAAGTCAAAGTCACCCCGACTGAACTGAGCCATAGCCAGACGCTTGAGCAAGCGTGTGTCAGACAACTTGTAGTAGCCCACCAGCACCTCCTTTCCTTCCGGCAACACCCCCTTGTCTTTGTTGTATACCTCGCGGACGTGTCCTTGCGCATCCTTTAAGACCAGACACCGATTCCGCGACATGCATACTTGCGGGGATGCGAGTATCACGTCCTCTTCCTCGGGGAAATCTTCATCAATGAGGGTATCGCTGAGGATGAACTGGGTGGGAGAACCTTCATCGCAGAGTCCGAGTATAGCCACGGTAGACGCACCGATCGTATCACCCCTTTCCCCGAGTGCCACCTGCTCTACTTCGGGGTAACGATAGCTCAGGAACTCACTCAGACGGGTACTGCTTTTTCGGAGTACTACCTTGATGTCCCTCGCCCCATTTTTCACTGCGGAATCAAGCACCCACGCTATCGCCGACTTCCCTCGGATCGGCTGCAAACCCACATCTTTGATCATGCCCACCGAAATATTGCGAGCGTCAAACTTTCCCGCCGCCAAGATGATTGTGTTGAGCTTCTTCTCCATGTCCGTTTTCCCCCGAATTTGATTTTCCTGAGAACGCCTCACCCTATACCCGACAGCGCACTCTCGCCTTTCCTGCGAACGACTACACACCGCCCACACCCAAATAAACTACCGGAACAGCACGACAAACCCCTCTCCCCGCCATCCACCGAATGGATGACGACGGCGTACGGTAGTATCGTTTCACAATTCCGCATTGTTTTCAGGGGTCCCCCGTACGATTATCTCTTTTTGAATGAGATGACCACCTATGAAAGATGCTATTCACTTTCTATAAATCATTTTCATGAGATTTTCTTAGCTTTGTTATTTGTAGTCGCTCCTCCACAAACGAATGCTTCTCTCTTTATAACAGATTTATTTACAATACATTAAAATTTTATACTTGATTATCTCATTCAAAATGAGATAATCCCCTGTGACTTGGGTGTTCTTGGGCATCGGTGTTGCCTGACTAGGTCGTACGCGGTTGACAAGGGGGTGACACGGTGCGTTGTCCATGCCGGAGATTTCCATTATAGTGCCTGTATACAATGTGCAGCCCTGCTTGCGGGCGTGCATGGGGAGTCTTGTTGGACAGACTTTCCGTGACATCGAGATCATCTGCGTAGATGACGGCAGCACGGATGGTTCACTGAGCATTTTAGAGGAATATGCAGCCACTGATGCACGGGTGCGAGTGCTGACGCAGCCAAACCGCGGGTTAAGTGCCGCGCGTAACACCGGCCTGGCTTTGGTGTCTGCCCCGTTTATTATGTTCTGCGATAGCGATGATTGGTACGCACCCACCATGTGCGAGAAAATGTACGCTGCCGTACAAGGCGGAGCGGACATGGCGGTGTGTGGTGTGCAGGAGGTGGCAGATGTGGGATGGCAGCATACCTTGATTCATTATCCTGTGCCTGTCGAGGGCGAGGTGGATGTCAATCATGCAGTGCTGATGGACACGTCGTGGTCTGTCTGGAACAAGATTTACCGTTGTAGCATACTGGACCATATACAGCTGCGCTTTCCGGATGGTCTTTATTTTGAGGATGCCTACTTTTATGCGGTCTATACCGCCTACGTGCGGCGCATCGTTTTCGTGCCTGACTTACTATATTACTACCGTCGCCGGAACAGCAGTATCATGGGATGTGCGGTCGATGGCAATGCCAAATATGTAGGGGATCATGTCCGCATAGCCAACCTCATCTGGTTGTATCACGAGGAACACGGACTAGTGTCACGAAGACTCCCTTACTTAGTGGATACTTGGTTGAAACTTTGCTCTGCCGGATTGGACATGGGCGCAACAGCTGGGGAGTGTGCGGACATGGAAACCGAGATGATAGTGTTTGCGGACGCACATATCATTCCCTACGACATTCTGTCGACCAAGCGACTAAAACTGATGAAGGAGCATCGTTGGGTAGGACTGCACAAGCACGTGGGTGGTCTCATACTGAGCCGCTGCACAGAGGGAATCTCTCCGAAAGGTTGCAGGATTAAGAAAAGGTACTACTTAGTGGGAATCCCATGTTGGCGGCATCGGGCTTGGCTGTCGGCGACCGAGGAGGAATGGACAACGAGTCGAGTATTTGGTCCGTTGGTTAAAATAAGGGACACAGCAATGGAGAAGGAATTTTATATTTTGGGTACGCCGGTATACAAGATCAGTTATCAGGAAAGCTGCGTGATTCACAGGTGTTTTGGTCACCGTATATATCGGAGGTCACATTCGCACAAAGTGAACTTGAAACTTTCGACCACCAATTTTTGCCCCTACGCATTAGATGACAGCGTACTTTTAGCGAAGTTGAGAGAACTCGGTTCGTTCACATACGTACCGAATCCCGGCAACATGGGTGATATGCTCATTGCTGCCGCCACCTTCCGATTTTTTGAGAAACATAAGCTACCATATACCCGGTTCACGGAGTGGGACGCTACTGCAGGTACTGTTGTGTACGGGGGTGGAGGAATATGGGTACCTGACTACATGTCGTGGTGGAAGATGCTCCTCCCATGCTTCAAGCGTGCCAAAAGAATTCTTATCTTACCGAGCAGTTTTCACGATTGCTCGCAATTTGTGCAGCAGTTGGATAGCCGATTTACGGTCTTTTGCAGGGATGCCCGTTCCTATGAATATCTTGAGCGTGCAAATAGCGGTGCTGAGATTTTGCTTGACCATGATATGGCTTTTCGTATGGATGAGACTGTCTTCCGTTTTCGGAATGAAGGTTTCAGTGATTCCGTCAGGCGCATCATTGCACGAGTTGCTGCCGCGCGTGAACACGGGGGCAAAGTAGAGCAGTTTCTCCGCAGAGATGGAGAAAGTGCAAACTCTCAATTGGCGTCAGATATGGATATTTCATCCTTCGCCCACGGATCGATGAATATGACCGAAGACTTTGCAAAACAATGTGCCGCAGTTATGCTCTCGGTAGTGGATAGTGTGGATGCCGTGATTACGGACCGCTTACACGTCGGTATAGCGTCTGTCCTCATGGGCAAGGAAGTCTACTTGATGGACAACACCTACGGAAAGCTATCCGCCGTCTTCGAGCATTCACTATCCGGCAAGCCACAGGTTCATTTTGTAGATGCCCCACCATCGCATATAAATCCTAAGCATACGGTCAGCGATAATTTATCCCGTCTGCTCCGTGTTACCCAATAAACCAAACGCTCATGCCATCACACCATCTAACACCCCACATTTCGCATGCTTCCGGCGACAAGCCCTGCTTAGTCGTCGGGTGCGGGCTTTCCGGAGCTACCATGGCGCGGTTGCTGGCGGAGGAAGCCGGGAAGAGAGTTCTGCTCATTGACCGGCGGAATCACCTAGGCGGAAATGCCGCTGACTACAAGGACGCACATGGTATTACCATCCATCGTTACGGATCGCACATCTTCCACACGGCTTCATCGGAGGTATGGCACTTTGTCACGAGATTTTCGGCATTCAACACATACCGGCACAGCGTGGTAGCCTTGGTGGATGGGCAGGAGGTGCCGGTGCCCTTCAACCTGCGTAGTCTGCGACTTTGTTTCCCTCCCACTCTGGCGGAGCGGTTGGAACATAAATTACTCGAGCACTTTGACTACGGGGCGCAGGTGCCGGTGCTGAGTTTTATGCACCAACAGGATGCGGACTTGCAGTTTTTAGCCGAATATGTGTATGAGAAAATTTTTTGCGGTTATACAACCAAGCAGTGGGGATATACGCCGGAAAAGGTGGACGTGACTGTGACATCGCGCGTGCCGGTGCGAATCAACTGCGATTCGCGCTATTTTACAGACCCCTACCAAGGTATACCCCAGCAGGGCTACAGCGAGCTGGTACGGCGGATGACAGAGCATCCGAATATCGAGCTTGCCCTAGGTACGGATTTTGCCGATATGCGGGCAGATGTGGGCAAGTACTCCCACATTTTCTACACGGGGTCCATTGATGAGTATTTTGGGTATACCCTCGGGGAGCTGCCGTATCGCAGCGTGCGCTTCGTGTCGGAAGAGTATGACCGCCCGTACTACCAGAGTCACGCCGTGGTGAACTACCCGTGCGACTACGACTTTACGCGCATTCACGAATATAAGTACTATCTGGCGGAACAGGCACCGCAAACGGTTATAGTCAAGGAATATTCGGAACCTTTCGTGCGCGGGCGCAATGAACGCTTTTACCCCATAGCAAACACGGAAACCGCCCGACTCTACACGGCGTACACGGAGTTGGCGACGCGCGAAGTTCCGCGTATGCGTTTTTTGGGACGGCTGGGTGATTACCACTATTACAACATGGATGCGGCAATCGCACGCGCATTGCAACTCTTTAATTCACTCCGGAATGAACTCTGACCCCAAAGTCACCGTTCTGATACCCATCTTCAACGTGGAGCCCTACCTTCGGCAATGCTTGGGTAGTCTCCGAGCGCAGACTCTCCGCGAGCTCGAGGTTCTCCTGCTCGATGACGGCAGCACGGACGGCTGCCCTGCCATCTGCGATGAGTATGCGGCGCAGGATGCTCGCTTCCGGGTCATCCACAAGGCGAACAGCGGCTACGGAGCGACTATGAACGTGGGACTTCGGGAGGCACGCGGCGAATACATCGGTATTGTGGAGAGTGATGACTGGGTGGAATCGGATATGTTCGCATGCTTGTACGCCTTGGCGCGCGAGCACCATGTATCTGTAGTCAAGGGAACCTCCTATGAATACCGGTCAGATGGCACTTCCAGGCTACGCCGCAATCTCATTCCCCACCGGGATGCGGATCGTGTGATTTGCCCGGCAGAGCGCAGTGCTATCTTTTACCGGCAACCGACCATCTGGAGTGCCATCTATGAGCGCAGCTTTTTGCGAGATAATAATATCCGTTTTCTGGAAACACCCGGGGCTTCCTACCAAGACACATCCTTTAATTTCAAGGTGTGGGCACGAGCCGAGAAGGTGTGGCTCAGTTCCCTTGCTTTCTACCACTATCGCGTGGATAACGCGGGAAGCAGCGTCAATTGCGGTGGCAAAATTTTCTGCGTGGTTGATGAGTGGAACGAGATCGAGCGGTATATTGCCCAATATCCGGAAGCAGAGAAGAGCTCTTATCTGCTGCGCATGCACATGAAATGGAACACCTACATCTGGAATTGGGAGCGTTTGGATGCCGCAGGACGTGCCGCTTTTGAGCCTGTGTTCGTTGCCGCTTTCAGAGAAGTTTATGATCGCAAACAGCTTTACTTTGCCAGTTGGTATCCTCCTTCCAAAAATTGGATCGAATTTTGTCAAATCATGTCTAATCATTCATGGAAAGTGCGTTACAAATGTTTCGTTTCCCGGTTGTTGCGTAAGACCGTAAGACTGTTTTGCAAAACACAGATAAAAGGCGGTGTCATCAAATACCGCATCTTGTGCGGACTCATTCGCTTCCACAAGAAAGCCATCCTCCCCCACCCGGCAGAGATGCTTCCCAACTTCGGCGGTAAATTATCAGACCCTGATTCCCTCTCGTGATCGATCCCACACAACCGCTTATCTCTGTCATTGTGCCCGTGTACAACGTGGAATCCTATCTGAGACAATGCCTGAATAGTCTTGTTGGGCAATCGTTAAGGCAGCTCGAAATCATCTGTGTGGATGACGGCAGCACGGATAACTCTCCCGCCATTCTCGCGGAATATGCCGCTCGCGATATGCGTGTACGTGTGCTCACACAGGCAAACAGCGGGCTGAGTGTTGCGCGCAACGCTGCTTTGGAGGTAGCACAGGCTTCCTACATCATGTTTTGTGACAGCGACGATTGGTATGAATCCACCATGTGTGAGCGGATGTACACCATCATAGAAACGTCGGGCTGTGATATAGCCGTTTGTGGGATCGAGCTATCGTACGAGAGCGATCGGGAGCGACATATAGCTGATGCGGAGTACTACAAAATCAAGTTTAGGGGAGCGCAGGCGATGAACGATTACGTGCGTCGCACCATCGACGTCTCACCATGTAATAAGATTTGGAAACGGGAGATCATTGATCAGTATGGCATTCGCTTCCCGGAGGGGCTGAAGTATGAAGATGCCTTCTTCTACTACGCCTATATGGCACCCGTGCACAGTGCGTATTTTTTGCCGACGAAGCTGTATCACTACCGCCGCCGTCGAGGGTCCATCATGCACGACGCCCGCAGTAAGAAAAGCACGGATAGCATTCACCACCTGCGGGTTGCCGGTCGTCTTTACGACTTTTATCAACGCCATCACTTCTTTCCGAAAGAGTATTTCCTCTGGGTGACATTATTATGCGGCTTCCTCGATTTTTCATTGATACACGCGGGAACGAAAGAGGAGAGGGAGAAGATTAATGAGTTAGCGGCAACCTACGCACGCACCTACATCAAGGACACATCGGAATTTCCGCATTGTCTGGCACGAAAAATTAAGTTGATCGCGCGGGGAGGGAGAGTGGTAACGAGGAGGTTTCCCTTTACGATCAAGGAGGACATCGCGTACAAAAAGTGTTACTTTTTAGGGGTTCCGCTATTTAAGATCAAATACACCAACCACTATACCAAATACACGCTCTTTGGCATCATCCGCTTCCGAAAACGCACCGTTCTTGAGGGATACCCCGAAAGCTTCACCCGTGCGCCGACGAAATGAACACAAGGTGTGAAGTGGCAGGGTCGGGGAGAAGCGAGCGGGGTAGAAGTCCGGGAAGCGGTGGGGAAGGACGTGTGTCGCACGCAACTGCCCCGGGAAAATGAACGGCATCGTGCTAAGCGATGGCTTTGTCACGGGGAAACGCTAGGGTTCGGGATTTCCGCGATGGGAGGTGATCCATAGGAAAACGGCACCGAGGACTCCGATGTCATCCAGCCAGCCAACGAGCGGGAAAAGCCAGTCGGGCAGCAGGTCAATTGGGCAAAAGAGGTAGAGGAGGGCTAAAACGGCGAGAATCTTGTTGCGAGGCGTCCAAAGCGTACCCTTTCGGGAAGAATCAAACTTCCGCTTCGCGTCATCCAACTTTTGCGGGGAATATGACATAGCGTGATTTTTCGGGCATTCACGCCACAGGGCACCCTCGCCTCATACGGTGGCTCACGCCTGCGCAGCCACCCGCGTCGCGCGGGGGAGGGCGAGACCGCAGCTAGGGCTTGTCCTGCCAGAGGTAAGAGTGACGGGTATCTACTTGTTTTCCGTTGACATACAGGTTGATACGCCAAGAAAGGATATCGCCGAGCCTCGCGCGTTGCGGTCCGTTGAAGTCGAAGAGTACCTTGCGTCTACCGCGCCAGCGACGCGGGGCGGAGTAGTCCTTGACGCGCGAGAGCACCTTGGATGCCGTACCTGATTGAGTGTAAAGCATTTCCACACGAGTCGGCAGTTTGGGTGTGGCGTCAAACCAGTGCACGTAATAATAATCGCCGAGGCGGTTGCGACGCTCCTTACCGGAGTTCGCGCCGTAAAGGGCATACTGAGCATTGGCACGCATCGAGCTACGCTCCCAGCTCATATCCGGCAGGGTAACGGTCTTGAGCGGCAGGTCGGTGATGCCATCAAGGTACGATGTGGAGGTGCAGGAGCCGCATACGAGGAGGATGCCGAGAGAAAAAACGAGCAAGCCGACGCGTCGGAAGCGATGGGGATGGAAGAAATTCATGGATACTATCAGTTTTCTCATTTCTCGTCGTTGCCCTTAAAGAAGCTCCAATCCGCCAGACTCGGGATAGGCAACTCAACGGTACCCATGCGAGCCCGCAGTAAAAACCACAGTTTACGGAAGTTACCCACACTGTACCTGCGCTCAAAGACCCGGTATTCATCCCCCTGCATCTTTTCCAGAATGGTGTGGTAGATGAGGCTCATGGCTTGGGCGGGGATGAGGGCGTTGCGGTCATCCACACTGAGTTTTTGGTATTCTTCCTCGGCGTCGCCGAAAAACTTTTCAGCCAGAGCCGCTTCGTACGCCAGCAGCTGGCGCATTCGGTAGTTGTAGTGCTGCTCCCGAATGTCATCCAAGCTAACTCCGAAAAGCTCCATATCTTTGGCGGGCAAATAATAACGACCGTATTTGTGACAATCTTCCGCTATATCCCGCAGAATATTCACGAGCTGGAGCGCATAGCCGAGAGCAACGGCGTAATCGTGCGCGGCAGGGCTTGCCCCCATGACCGCAGCCGACGTGATGCCGACGCAGGAAGCCACTTTGTACGCGTATGCCAAGAGCTCCTCCCTTGTCTGCGGCTGCACGGGTTCGATGTCGCTCCGACAGCCCTCGATAATCTGCAACATGGGCGCGGTGTCCAGCTTCATTTCTCGCACGAGGGACTGCACTTCCTGCTCAATGCCCGCCGAGGGTTCCACCGCGCAGGTGACCACCTGCGTCCAGCGGTCCAAGGCGGCATGCCGCTCCGGGTTATCCATCACAGGCTCGTCGACAATGTCATCGATAATGCGACAGAAAGCGTAGAACTGAGCCATGTGGCGGCGGCACTCCTCCGGGAGGTCCACCAAGGTAAAGGCAAGGTTGGACTTGGCGTTGCGGGTGATGGTGTCAGATTCAGATGGTTCGCTCATGGTTCAATCAATCGTGCCCCAGTGGCTTGTGAAGGGCCACAGAGTAAAAGCTGCCGGTCCGAGTATGTTGAATTGGCGCACCGGTCCCCAATAACGAGAGTCCAGCGAGCTGGTCGTGTTGTCCCCCAATGCCAAGTATTCTCGCATGTTGGGCAAGTCGGGAGCGGAGGTACTCAGGAGCACACTCCTCCCATGCGGCAGGAAGGCGGTCGGTGTCTGCCGACTATCCAGTGCCATGTAACCGTGCGGGTTATAGGGTTCTTGGCAGGAACTCACGCGCGCGATGCCCGGTTCTCGCGCGATGTGCCCGTTGACGAGGAGACTCGGCTGTTCTATACTCACCGTGTCCCCAGGCAGCCCGCAGAGCCGCTTGATGTAATGCGTGCCGTGGCTTTGTTCACTGAGGGTCGCGGAGCCGCCGGTGTTGATACCGCGCGTATCGAAGACGAATGTTTCCCCCCGACGGGGGCGACGGAAGTGGTAGGCAACACGATTCACCAGCACCATATCCCCGGCGTCCACGCGCGCGCGCATGATGGTGTCCCCGGCTTTGTAGGGCAGGTAGACGATTCCACGCGGTGTGTCGATACGCCTACCCTGTTTCCTCAGGTACTCAATAACAGTGCCGGACGCCGCGGGTATGGTGACCGTGTCACGTCCTTCTGCATCGAAACTCAGGATGGTGCGCGTGAAGAGGAGCAGGTACCGCTCATCCCGGATGCTGTAAATGCGTTTTTCGCGGTCGGCGGTAATGTCCACGTACGAGCTGCCCAAGGTGATGGCATCCCAGACGCGTTTGCCGAAGCCGGGGATGCGGTCAACCGGGTGAACCACAATGCCGTTCAAGCTCGGCCACATAGAGTTGGTCGGTATGCGAAAGGGTTGCACAAAGTACGTGCGTATCCCCAAAAAGACAACAGTGATAACGAAAATGGATTCGACAAACTCCACGAGCATTCCTCGGTGGTAGCCCCGCAGTTTCCCGTATTTTTCCTCCGCCTGCCGGATGACTTCCACCGCGTCCCCCTTGCGCCACCCTAACAGGGCACCGTCCAAACGCCGACACAACTCGCGCATATCCGCAGCTCTCTCCTCCGGCACTTCAGGTACGTATTGCTTTAAGTAACGGCGCAAAAGTGCCCGTACCTCGTGGGCCTGCCGCCTCCACAGCGGTGTGAACCAAGCCAAGCACGTGTCGATGAACGCATTGAGAATTCTGATGATGACGCGCATTTCTCCTCAGTCATTCTACTACGTTATCCCCCAAAGAAAAGCCAAAAATCTCTCCCCCAACGCGAACGCCACACATCTGTTCCAAATAAATGAAACGTTCAGAGTAGTGCGATGGTTTTGTTGCAGGGAAACGGGGAGGGGGATTAAGTACGAAGTGGCAAAGCCGGGGAGGGGGGGGGCTGCGTCAGATTTGCTGGACGGGAAAAGGGGAAAGAAGAACAACCGTAGGTGGCGGGAAGGGAAGCCAAGTACGAGGTACGAAGTACGAAGTACGAAGTGAAGGAGTTAGGCGCAACTCCGTTGCGCAGGCATGGCGGGAGGAGGCAAAGCCGAAACGATGCGTGGGGGATAAATCCACGCACCCGTAAAGTTGAAGCCCCCCTGATACGCAGAGCGTGTGTATCCCGCATGGGGATTAGAATTGCGGCGATTCTCGAAAATTTTATTGGGACAGATGTGACTCATGATACTCGTTGCAGAGCATTCAGCATAATTACATTGCCTGCATACAAGAGAGGCGGATTCCGCCGAAGAAACAAGCCGCATGTTCCCCTTTCGAGCATGCGAATAATTGGGCATAAATGCAATTTTCTTTGTAATGCCCATGGGCATATCAAACATCAGCAAATCTGACGCAGGCCCGGGGAGGGACGTGTGTGGTAGGGGAGGGGTGAAAGGCAGGAAGTAGCGTGGGTGGTGGTGAGTGATGGGCACAGCGGGTGGGAGGGATGCGAGGCACGAAGTGGCAGAGCCGGGGAGAACGAGAAGTACGAAGTGAAAAACGCAAAGCCGGAACGTCCCGACGCCACTCGCGATTGCATGCGTACACCATGCAATCGCTCGTGTGCGTGTGCCGCAGCAAGATGGGGTCAGAAGCTGATGCGGTAGCCGAGGGTGGCGTTGGCGGAGGTCCAGCCGCTGCG
>CAYWNS010000003.1:46172-62400 GCA_964459715.1 uncultured Akkermansia sp. | reverse complement strand
TACGCATTCTCGTGTTCGGTCAGTTCACCTCAACTCACCTGATCATACGTATTCGGAATACGTAGTTCCGATGCAAGTTCCGGACGTACCGCTCCCCATCCTACGCAATTATCGACCTCAGGAATACTTCGCCTAGTCCATCACACCCGCCTTCCCCTCACCACCGCTTTCTCAAGTGTTCCGCCTCGCCCCGGGATTATTTTCTCGGGACAGACGTGGGGTCGAGGGCATCCCGGAGACCGTCACCTAGAAAGTTGAGGGCTAAGAGGGTGAGGCAGAAGAAGAGAGAGGGGTAGAGGAGCAACTCGGGGGCGACTTCAAGGCGGTCGGCTCCTTCCTTGATGAGTGTGCCCCACGAAGAATTAGGAGGTTTTACACCCAAACCGATAAAAGACAGGGTGGACTCCGTGAGGATGATACCGGGAACCGCTAGGGTGGTATAGACGATGACGGGACCGAGGAGATTCGGGGCAATGTGGCGGAAGAGGATACGGAGATGCGGGAGCCCGAGTGAGCGGGCGGCGAGCACGAACTCCTGCTCCCGCAATACGAGGGCTTGGGTGCGCACAATGCGCGCGAGCGTCAACCAGCCCAAGGCACCGATCGCGAGGAACAGCGGGACGAGACCGAAGAAAGGAGCCACGGCATCTCGGCTCCAGCCGGTGAGCCGCACGACCTCCTCTGTCAACCTGCGGCAAGGCTCCTCAATGCCCAGCGAAAAGACGACGACCACCACGATGAAGGGCAGAGCGAAGAGGACATCCACCCCGCGCATCATCACGACATCCACACGCCCGCCGACATAACCGGCTACCAGCCCGTAAACCACCCCGAGAGAAAAAGCCACCGCCGTAGCCAGAAAGCCGACCGTCAGGGAAATACGCCCCCCGTAGAGGACGCGTGCCAGCAGATCGCGCCCTAGGTGGTCCGTGCCCAACCAGTGTTGCCACGAGCTCGGGGCGGTGATGTGGTCTAGGTCCGTCACATTGGGCTGAGCGATGCACGGGAAAAGGGGAAGGACAAAACACGCAAGCACCATGAGCAGGAGAAAAACCGCCGAGGCGACAGCTGTCCTGTTGCGCAGGAGTCGCCGGAACGCCTGCCGCAACGGGGAATGTCCGTGGACGTAGGGGCGAGTCATGAGGAGCGGAGACGGGGGTTGAGCCATGCCAGACAGAGGTCCACTGCGAGATTCGCGCACACGATGAGCACGCCGTAGCAAAAGACGAGCCCCTGAATGAGGAAATAATCGCGGTCCGTCGTCGCGTTGACAAAATGCAGCCCGAGACCGGGCACTTGGAAACAGGATTCCACCACGAAAGAGCCGGTAATCAGCGCGGCAAAGGCGGGTCCCATGTAGGAGACTACCGGGAGCAGCCCACAGCGCAGCGCGTGGAGCCAAAGGATGCGGGAGGAGCCTGCCCCTTTCGCCTTAGCGGTACGCACGAAGTCGGAGGAGAGAGTTTCTATCATACCGGCGCGGGAAAGGCGGGCGATATAGGCGGCATTGACCGCACCGAGGGCGAGTGTCGGTAGCAAAATGCAGAGGGGATTATCCCAGCCCGCCACACTCAGCCCCGGCACATGGGCACCCAAGGTAATGCCGAGCACTGGGGCAAGCACGAAACTCGGGATGCAGATACCCGCCACAGCAATGAGCATGAACAGGGTGTCCGGCCATCGATTGCGCCGGTAAGCAGAAAACATACCCGCCGGGACTCCCACGAGCACGGCGAAAAGCATAGCCGCCGTGCCGAGCTGCAAGGAGACGGGAAACGCCTGCGCCAACAACTCGGAAACCTGCACTCCCTCTCTCACCAGCGAAGGTCCGAAGTCGCCGTGCAGGAGGATTGCTTTCCAGTAGCGCAGGAACTGCACACCCATCCCGGCATCCAGCCCGTACAGAGAATTCAGCTGCTCCAGCACATGCGGCGGGAGCTTGCGCTCTCCCAAGAAGGGATTCCCCGGCAGGGCACGCACCAAGAAAAAGGTGAGTGTCTCTAAAATGAAAATCACCACCAGCCCCTGCGCGACGCGTTTGACAAAAAATTTCATCATGGCTGCGAGGGGGCACGCACCTCCACGGCATCGAGGGGGTGATTATCCAACAGAAGCGGGAACCAACCGGAGACGAGCGGCGACTTCAGATACGTGCGCTCGCTCCAGTAGAGCGGGATGATGGGGCAACCGCGCAGCACCTCGCGCTCGGCGGCAGCCAGCATCTCCAGTCGCCGGGCGGGGTCGGTCGCTCGGTGAGCATCGGCGAGGTACGCATCACAGACCTCACTGCCCCACCCGGTGCAATTATTGCCCGCATCGGACTGCCAGAGCTCCACAAATGTCGCCGGATCGAGAAAGTCCCCGCTCCACGAACAGGAGGATATGTCGTACTCCCCATTCTGTTGGGCGGTCTTGTAGGCAGTCCACTCGCAGGAGCGTATCTCCACGCGCACCCCCAACACCCGCACCCACATCGCCTGAATACACTCAGCCATCACGCGCTGTACATCGCGCGAGGTCGTCATGAGCTCGAGTGTGGGGAAACCCTTGCCGCCGGGGAAACCGGCTTGAGTGAGTAGCTCACGCGCCAGCTGCTCGCGCCGCGTCTGCGACAGGGACGCCGCAGCAACATCCTGCGCCCGCGAGTAGGCGGCAGTGGGCGGCGTAAAACCGAAAGCGGGGGTACCTGCCCCACGAACCACGCGCCGCACGAGCGCGGCACGGTCGAGTGCCAGCGAGAGCGCACGGCGTACCCGTTCATCATTCAGCGGAGGTCGCGTCGTGTTGAGTCGGTAAAAAATGGTGCAATAGTAGGCATCTCGGCAGAAGTCATGTGGGGCACGGCGACGGGCTTCGTCCAACAACTCGGGCGGTACATTGTTGGAAATGTGCAACTTACCGCCGAAATACATGCGAGTTTCCGTGTACCCATTGACGATAGGCAGGAAACGGATACCGCAGTTGCGCAGCTCCGCCGCTCGCCAATAACGCGGGTTGGGGTTCACACTCAGGAAATCGTTGAAGCGGTGCTCACTCGGCAGGTATGCCCCGTTACCCACCCAGTTTCCCACTCGAGCCCAAGGACTGCGGCGGTCGAGCATGCCCCCCGACCTCTCCAGATGGTGCGCGGGCAGCGGAAACCATGTGTAGTGCAGCAATCGTTGCGGGAGTTGGGGCTCGGGGGTTTCGAGGGTGAGGACGAGGGTAGAGTCATCCGGTGTACTCACACCGACATCCTTCCAAGCAAGGTGCCCGTGGTTGAAGTCACGCGCGCCGCGCAGGGGGTAAAGCATTTCCGCGTAGCGACCGCCGAACTCGGGATGCAGCAAGCGGTGGTAAGCGTAGGCAAAGTCGCGCGAGGTGACGGGCTGTCCGTCGCTCCAGAGGGCATGCCGCAGGTGGAATGTCCACACCGTCGCCGTCGCGTCACGCTCCCAGCGTTCCGCCATACCGGGAAGCACTTTGGCGGAGTCGCGCGGGTACGGTCGCACCAACCCTTCCAGAATGCTGCAAATGATCTTGCCGTCAGCCACCGCCGTCGCTTTGTGGGGGTCGAGACTCTGGGGCTCCGCGTTGTTGCCCAGCAGCAGTATCCCCCGCTGAGCGGCTTTTTCGGCGGAAGACTGAGAGTCCCGGCAGGAACAGAGCAGAGTGAGACATACACACAACGCCGCCCACCCGAGAACCCATCGCCACACCATACTCCGGTGCCTACGACGCGACATGCTCGCGCACCCGGTGCCACCGCGAAGCCGGGGCAGGGGAGAGAAAAGTCGCGAAAACACCTTGCCCACACACGCATCCACGCAGTACACCTCACCCCCTGTAGTCACGCCCACCCCGGCTCTGCTTCGAATCCGGCACACTCTTGCGCCATCAGGCGTCATTGTTCTCAAACGTCAATGCGGTGAACGGGGGGGTTGTGGGTTCACTCCTCCTCGATAATCTCCGGGTCCTCGGGGATGTCGGAATCATCTTCACCGCCGTGTGCGAGGATGAATTGGAGGTCTTGGATATCCAGACTGGAGGCAAAGCCGTCATCTCCGAGCACGTTGGTAACGAGTTGACTCTTGAGGATTTGAAGTTTGCGGATTTTTTCCTCGACCGAATCGCGCGTGATGAGGCGGTACGCGATCACCTTATTTTTCTGTCCGATACGGTGCGTACGGTCGATGGCCTGACTCTCTACCGCCGGGTTCCACCACGGGTCATACAGCACGACGTACGATGCCGAAGTGAGGTTCAAGCCGGCACCGCCCGCTTTCAGCGAGAGGAGGAAGACACTCGGCTCCTTGGTCGTTTGGAAGCTTTCGATCACTCCCCTGCGGTCCTTCACCTGCCCCGTCAGGTAATGGAACGTGCGATTCTCTTCCACCAAGCGGTCCTTGATGATATCGAGCATCTTAACGAACTGGGAGAATACCAACACCTTGTGACCTTCCTCTCGCAATTGGTCGAGCAGGTAGAAGAGGGCGTTGAGCTTGGCACTACTCACATCGCGGTAATTGACTTCCGTTCCATCGATCTTCAAACCGCGCTTTTCCACAATTTCCTTGAAGTCGGGCAGAAGTGCCGGGTGACAGCAAATTTGCCGCAACTTCATGAGCCCCTGTAAGATAGCGAAAGAATTCTTCTTGACCTCCTCATTGGAATCTAACCTGAGCAGAGCTTTCTGAATCTGTCGGAGCTCATGCCGATAAAGCTGCAACTGCACACCCTCCATACGTGCCAAGACGACCTCCTCGGTGCGCGGCGGCAAGTCTTTCGCCACCTGTTGCTTCGTACGTCGCAGGAGGAAAGGCTTGAGTCGGGCGGCTAGGCGATTCTGACTCTGGGCGTCCTTGCGTTTGTCAAACCGCTTCTTGAAGTAAGCGCGGCTGCCCAACACTCCCGGCATAGCAAAAGCCATCAACGACCACATGTCCAGCAGTCGATTTTCAATGGGTGTTCCGGAAAGGACCAAGCGGTTGTAGGCGATGATGTCGCGTGCGGCTTTCGCGGCTTTCGAATCCGGATTCTTGATCTGTTGCCCTTCATCCAAGATGACGGTGAGCCACTTGATGGAATTGATCTGCTCGCCGCAAACTCGAAGCTGCGCGTAATTGATGACCACCATGTCCACTTGCTCGCGTATGTAGTCAACCTTAGCCTGCTCCTTGTTGCGAATTACCATGACGCGCACTCCCGGTGCGAATCGCTCCGTTTCACCCGCCCACACATCCAGAACCGACTTCGGGCACACGATCAGTACCGGCGGCGTGGGCTCCTTCTCGCCATCCTTGAAGTGGTTGCGCTCCCACTCCTCCCGCAGCCACAATACGTACGTGATGGACTGTATGGTCTTACCCAATCCCATGTCGTCCGCCAAAATACCACCGAATCCATTGACTGCCAAATATGCCAAGAAATGAAAGCCTTCCACTTGGTAGGGGCGGAGCGTCGCCTGCAAGGATGAAGGCACGTCCGGGTGCACATCAATCCTGATTTCAGCCGTGCGTTCCTTAATCCTCGCCCATGCCTGCGGGTCAAAAACTTCTGCCGCGCGTGGGTCTGCCAGCTGCAAGGCGTGCATGCGGTGGGTTTCCCCCGACAAATCGTAGGGGTCCAAGCCGAGCTTCGTGACCGCATCCCTCTCATCATCATTGAGTTTAATGCCCAAGCGCATCCACGTACCATCCTTCATCCGCACGTAACCGCCGCGTGCCGCCACTAGAGCGCGTATCTGCTCCGGTTCCAAACTGACGCCCTGCACATCGAATACGACCTTCAAGTCGAACCAGTCAATATCCTGCTTGACCACTTCGAAGCGGATGGACGCGGCAACGGGGTCTGCCAACAGTGACCTCAAACTGTTATCCAGCTCAACGTGTACAGATTCCGGAATCGTCTTATACCACTCGGCAAACTTTTCCGGAAATTGCTTAGTAATGCGCGTCTTAAAGACATTCGAGGGGATGTCTTTCTTGTTGTCGTACACCTTGGAAAGCCATTTCGTAATTTCCAGCGTGTAGCGTTTACTGCCCAGATCATCGAACGCATCGTCATCTTTCGTGCGCGGAAGCCCGTAGGTGAAGGACATCTCATCGAGCAACCCGGGTATCGGGTAGAGGTAATCGCGGATGAAGCGCAGCAAGGTGCCGTCTTTCACGCGTACCTGCTCGAGGACTTCCCAGTCATCCTTGCCCAGCCTTTCCCTGCGGCGTCCCGATTTATCCTGCGCGGTTACCTCCAGCAGCACGTGCTCGGTGTCCACACTCGTGAGCCCTCTAGCAATTTTCATGTGGAACGCGGGGAGCATCTCGATATCCACCACGCGGTCTTCCATGCTGGGGGGCAGTGTAGCACCGATCTTGCGCAGAAACTCCACTCCATCTAGGCTGTCGATCACAATCTTAGGGATGGAGTATCGCGGTTCTACCTCGGTTCCTTCCAACCACCGTGGCGGTCCGGGAAACACAGTTTCATCGGACTGGTAGAGCTCCTCCTGCCCCGGCAGCTGCCGCACCGAGTGGGTGACGTGTACGCCGGAAGCCGTTACCAACTGCAAACCATAGCAATCCGGCACAATGGGATCATCGATGCATATCCATTTCAGGGGCTCCTTGACGACCTTGAAGTAACAATCATCGAGATTGAGCAGGTAACCCTTGAGTGCCGGTTGATGAAAAAGTCGGTTCATCACCCTGCATGCCTCGTCTTTGTCCAAATCGAGCATCAACGCCCCTTCCATCTCAAAGTACCCTTGGAGTACGTTGAGCAAGATGTTCGACTGGGGGTCCATCTTGAACGATCCGCGTTTATATCCAGTCATTAACTCATCCAACTGAGACTTCTCTCGGATGATCTCCCACGGGTCACTTTCGAGACGACGAAATTCGAAATGTGCCTCATTGATGGTGGAAACGAGACGAATATGTAGGGTGGAACGGGGAGGCTGCGGAGGTCGCTCGTTGATATTGCGGATACGCTCATTCCACATATTCACCTCCTTTTCGCGCTCCCACTCGCGCATCCGGTTCTGCACCTTGCCGAGGTCCGTGATGACGCTCATGAAGGTTGGAAAGCTGATGCGTTTTTTTGCGAAAGCGTAGGCGATATAGTTCCAGAACTCGAGGATATTGTGCGGGGGAGTGGGCCAGAGCTCGAGGGGGGCGTACCCGGTTATTTCCCAGCGCGGGTTGAGTCGCACGAGGTCGTGGTCGTGGATTTCCTGCTCAATCGCAAAGCGTCGGTAGCGTTTTTCCAGCTTGTTCACATAGTCCTCTTCACGAACATCTAGGTCGCGTCCCAACTTCTCTTCCAATACATCGGAAAGCGGTATTTCATTGAGCTCATTGGGACTTTCCGGCATGCTGGCTCCCCGGTACAGTCGCTCCACCATGGTTGCCACAAGGCAGACCCCAGCAAGTGTCTCGTCTTCTGCCTGACACGACCCATACCATCGGTTGCCTTGTAATCGCAGCGTCGTATTAAATGATCCTTTCTTCGTCTCCACACGTCCCTGGATGAACAAGTGATTGCCGAATATCTGGGTCACCGCCCCCTCCTTTTGCAACCGCTCTCCCTCCTCGCGCACCTCTTCTGCGTAGGCGTTAAGAAAGTTCAACGTTGCCCGATCCGGATTTAATGATGAATTTAACATCTCATTCTGCGTTCTTTCCCGGGTGTCATACTCACCCCCTCGTGTTATGCCCTATTCCGCATAGCTTGGTCTCATTCTAACACATCCCGCACCTCTATTCAAGCTGTTCTTGCTTTTTTTTGAATTTTTTCGTAACAGAACCACAGCTGTCCCAAGAAAATTTCTGAAAAACGCTGCAATGTTAATTCCTATGCGGGTTACAAATGCTCTGCGTACTAAGGGGGGTATCAACACCACGGGTACACTGATTTATTCCCCTCGCGTCGTTTCGGCTTTGCCTCTTTCCAACTCCCTGTGCAACTCCGTCGCGCCTCACTTCAGATACACAGCAAGGCATCCATCACGGCAAGTTTCACCGACCCATAGAAGTTGCTTTCCACAAGTTTTACCCTCTGCTCACTCAGACGCTTACCGGTCGGTCCGAGTACCCGAACAAATGCCGCGCGATTCTCGCTGCGCAACTTGTTCAATAGTAGGCGGACATCCGGAATTTCACTGAGAACGGGCAATGTGTCCAGCAACGCGTCCGCAGCGGCGTCTGCCCCAGCTCGATCTGTCACCTTAGCGTACTCGTCACTTATGCGTTCATAAAGCTCTAGGAGCTCGCTCATTTGCCGCTCAATCACCTCACGTGTGACTTGGTGCGAGGGCGGCATCAGGTTGAAAATGTGCTCCACGGGCAACCATTCGACAAGTTCGCGTGCCTGCTGCTCCGAACACGGAATATCTTCCGCCAGCAAGCGAATGGCTAGCTCGTCCACCCGGTATTTGATAAGCAGAGCACTCATGGCACGATGGTTATCGTAGAAAGCGCGCCCCCCAAGTTTTCCGCTGTTGCCGACTTCGTAGTACTCGATAAATGCCGCAGGTGCCTGTAATCGCTTGGCACATGCCACACACTCGGCAACGTACTGTGGAGGCATACTATGTCGCTCACGTACGAGGTGCATCATGCTCAGCAGGAGCACCCGTTTGATGGCACAACTTTCGCCCTGTGTCGGCTGCGCGTCTTCCTTGCCGCTTGCTGCGTGCTCCGCAGGAGTACCTCCCGCGCCCTCAGGCTGCGTTTGCCCGGCGACTGCCGGAAGTGCCACTAAAAGAACTATTGGTAAAATCCTCATACTAAAGTCCCTAAGTAAAACTTCTTTTTCCCGCGGCGCAGGATGAAGAGCTCGCCTTGGACGGCATGCTCGGGGGTAAAAGTATAGGCGACATCGCTTATGACCTCCCCGTTTACCGAGATAGCTCTGTTATTCACAAACTCACGTACTTCGCGCTTCGACGAGCAGATGCCCGTAGTTACCAGCGCATCGACCAGCGAGGCTCCTCGCGGCAAAGTCACCTGTGGGGCTCCGCGCAAGCCGCTCCGGATATCGCGTATACTCATACCTGAGTAGTCACCGGCAAAAAGCTTGGTACTGATTTGCGCGGCATGGTTAAACTCTTCTTCTCCGTGCAGGTCGGTGATAATCTCGCGCGCCAACGCCTTTTGGGCGACGCGGTGCTCCGGGTGGGCAATATGCTCGACCTCGATGGCGTTGATCTCCTCAGGAGTGAGGAAGGTCAGCATCTTGAGATAGCTGATGACTTGCGTGTCCTCCGTGTTGATGAAGTACTGGTATAGCTCATAGGGACTCGTCTTTTCCTTGTCCAGCCACAGCGCGTTGCCCTCACTCTTCCCGAATTTGTTGCCGTGGCTGTCCGTCACCAACGGCATCGTCAGTCCATATACCTCATCCCCGGATGTCTTGCGTATGAGCTCAATTCCCGTGGTAATATTGCCCCACTGATCGCTGCCTGCCACCTGCAAATCTACCCCCCGTGTCTCATGAAGGTGCTTAAAATCAATGGCTTGAATAAGCATGTAGGAAAATTCAGCGTACGAAATCCCGTTTTCCATCTGTCGCCGCACGTGGTCCTTACTGAGCATGTAGCTGACGTTGATGTACTTCCCGTAATCCCGGAAAAAGTCAATGATATTCAAATCCTTGATCCAGTCGTAATTATTCACCACCTCGAAGCCGAACACGCGCTCCACCTGCGCACGCAAACTTTCGTAGTTGCGCACCACAAGCTCCTTCTTCTGTTGCTCTCTCTCCACCGTCCCTCGTGGATCCCCGATGAGTCCGGTTGCCAACCCCACCAGAAGAATCGGATGGTGCCCGGCTCGCTGTAATCGCTTGGTAATTAAAAAACTCGAATAATGTCCCAAGTGCAGACTCTCCGCCGTCGGGTCCGTGCCGATGTAAAACGTCATCCCCCCCGCGTTTAATTTCTCAATCAACTTCTCGTCTGAAATCTGATTGATCAACCCGCGCCATTTCAATTCCTCGTACAGTGTCATCATCCGACCCCGATCATACCATGCTCTCCCCCCAACCGCAAGCGCAAAGCCGACAAACAGTACGGAGCATCACACCTCTCTCATGAAACTTCCTGAAAAACGTTGCTATGCTAATCCCCGTGCAAGTTACACACGTCCTATGCGCTAAGGAGGCATCAACCTCACGGGTGCAATGGTTTATCCCCACGCGTGTTTTCCGCTTTGCCTCTTCTCAAATCCCCCGCGCAACCTTGTTGCGCCTATCTCCTTCACTTCGTACCTCGTACCTCGCACTTAATCACCTCCCCGTCTCTCTGCCACAAAGCCATCGCCCACCACTTAGCTTTCAATTCATTTGGGACGGATGGTGTTGACATGCGGTGTCCATCGGTGTACGATACGGCTGACTTCCCATGGCAACTTTACTTGAGCAGCTCAGACAATACACGACCGTTGTGGCGGACACCGGGGACTTTCGGCAGATGGAACAGTACAAGCCGCAGGACGCGACGACCAACCCGTCTCTCATCCTTGCCGCCGCTGAGGACCCGGAATACCGCCCGATTCTCGAAAGAGTGCGGACCGACATGCGGGGCGGCACCCTGAGCGGGTGGGCGCGCTCGGCAGCTCTTCTCAACCGCGTTATCGTGGCGTTCGGTCTCGAAATCCTCAAGCGCGTCCCCGGTCGCGTCTCGAGTGAGGTAGATGCTCGACTCTCCTTTGATACGGAGGGGACCATTGACATGGCACGGGATATGATTCGCCTGTACGAACAGGCGGGCACGGATCGCGAGCGCGTCCTCATTAAAATTGCTGCCACGTGGGAGGGAATTCAAGCCGCGCGGGTACTCGAGAAGGAAGGCATTCATTGTAACCTCACCCTCCTCTTTAGTTTGGTACAAGCTGTGGCATGTGCGGAAGCCGGTGTGCGCCTCATTTCCCCCTTTGTCGGTCGCATTTTGGATTGGTACTCCCAGAATACCGGTGCCGTTTACACGGCGGAAACTGACCCCGGAGTCGCTTCTGTGCGTGCTATCTTTGATTACTACAAAAAATACGGCTACCCGGTTCAGATCATGGGAGCGTCTTTCCGCAACATCGGCGAAATTACCGCCTTGGCGGGTTGTGACTTGCTCACCATTTCTCCCGCCTTGCTCGCGGAGCTCTCCGCGACGAGCGGTGCGCTCTCCTGTGCCCTCCGTGCCGCCGATGCCGCGAGCAAAGACATCCCCCGCCTCCCCTCCGACGAAAAGAGCTTCCGTTTCCTCCTCAACGAAGATGCTATGGCAACCGAAAAGACAGCCGACGGTATTCGCCGCTTTTCCGCAGCCTTACGCAAACTCGAACATCTCATCCTCAACCTATAATTTCTCATCGCATGAAAATTCTCGTTACCGGCGGTGCCGGTTACATCGGTTCCCACACCGTGCGACAACTCGTCCGCTCCGGTGCCGATGTGACCGTGCTTGACAGCATGATCTACGGGCACCCGGCTGCCCTCGTTGACCCCTCTGTCCGTCTCGTCAAGGGTGACCTAGGGGATGCCCCTGTCGTTTACCCCTTGTTGGCAAACGGTCATTTCGACGCAGTAATTCACTTCGCGGCGTTCATCCAAGTCGGTGAGTCTGTGAAGGACCCCCTCAAGTACTACGAGAACAACATGGCGAAGCCCCTAACTCTCCTGAGAGCTATGCTGTTGGCGGGCACAAAACGCTTCGTCTTTTCTTCTACCGCCGCCGTGTTCGGGGTGCCGGAGGAAATGCCTATCCCGGAATCCGCTCCGAAACACCCGATTAACCCCTACGGATGCTCCAAACTCATGCTCGAGCGCGTCTGCCAAGATTGCGAACAAGCTTACGGCCTGAAGTCGGTCTTTTTACGGTACTTTAACGCCTCCGGTGCTTCGGAAGATGCCGCCATCGGTGAAGACCACGACCCGGAATCGCACCTCATCCCCGTCATCCTTCAAGCCATCAAGGGCGAACGCCCGGGTATTACCGTCTTCGGCACCGATTACGATACCCCGGACGGTACCTGCGTGCGGGACTACGTCCACGTGGATGACCTAGCGGATGCTCACCTGCGGGCTCTGGACTACCTGATGAAAGGCGGTAATACCGACTGCTTCAATCTAGGCACCGGCAAGGGGTTCTCCGTGAAAGAAATTATCGATGCCGCCGAAAAAGTGACCGGCATGAAAGCTCCGGTAACGTACGGAGACCGCCGAGAAGGTGACCCACCTTTCCTCATTGCTGACTCCGACAAAGCACGCCGTGTGCTCGGCTGGTCTCCTCGCTTCACTAACGCCGAAGAAATCGTCGAAACTGCGTGGCACTGGATCAACGGTCCTCGCGGCGGTCATTTCTGAAGACCCGCCAAAAACTAACGCTCCAAGCAAAGCACTCTATCTCGCCGGGATGAATGTGCCCCGCTGTCTTGCCTGTGTCTCCTGCTACACCCCCTCTATTCCGCCTTCCGCCTCTCGCTTGCCACGTCTCACACGGCACCTCCACACTTCCATCACACACGTTCTCCCAGCCCCATCCGCACCTCTCTCACCCCCCTCACCACACACGCCACTCCCTGCCTCTTCCTCCTCCCCTACCACACCCCTCCTTCCCCGGCTTTGCTACTTCGTACTTCACCCTCGGCTTCTCCCGCGCATTCCTGCCGCAAGGTTACCGCTTCGCCACTAAGCGTTTTTCCCCGGGACAGCCGCAGCTCACCTTTCCTTCTCTTTATCTTTCTTCTTGTCGTGTGCTTTCCTCTTCTTGCCAATATAACTCTCCCAGTCTCCCATGATTCGAGCAGCAAAATCAGAGACAATGACATCGCCCTTGCTCGACACGATCACGGCATACGGGATACCGCCCGGTTGCGCGAACCCGGGGAGGTCTTTCCCATCCTGTTCCATGATTCCCGGGAAGGGCGCGTTAAAGTCTTTCAGGTACTTTTCGGCGTCCTCCCGCGTCTTGTCGCATCCCATCAACACCACCTCCACCCCCTTCTTTTTCATCGCAGGGTAATTTTCGACAATTTTAGGCATTTCATGCTTGCAGGGACCGCACCAACTCGCCGAGTATAAATAGATGTAATACTTAGCTTTCCAATTCGGCTCCGCGTTGAAAGTATCTAACTTCACAAGCTCTTTGGCAACCTTACTCTTAGCGGCAGTCAATGCCTTCTTCTTCGATTTATCCGGCTTTTCAACCGCTGCTGTAGAGTCGTCGGCACCATCCTTCTCTGCTTTCGCATCGTCCTGTGCCAAAAGTATCCCGCTTGCAGCCGCCACAGCTGCACCTCCTACCCATTTCAGAAAACATGTCATTTTCAGCATGCCTCCATCCTACCACATCTCCCCCCGCATTTCAAACACAAATTACGCACAAGCCGCATTCCAAACCAAACCTGTCCCAACATAATCGCAGACTTAGTGGTGGGCGATAACTTTGACGCAGGGAGATGAGGGGGGGGGGGGGGGGATTAAGTACGAGGTACGAAGTGAAGAAGTTAGGCGCAACAGAGTTGCGCGAGGGGAACGATGAATGCAAAGCTGGGACGATGCGAAGAGAATAAATCAATGCGCTCATGAAATTGAATCCCCCTTAGCTTGCAGAGCATCGGTAACCCGCATGGGGATTAACATGGCGGCATTTTCCGAGAATTTTATTGGGAAAGATATGGAAAAAAGTGGAACCTGCGCTAGGCTACCGCGTCACGCATGCACAGCTTCCCGGCTTTGCTACTTCGTACTTCGTACCTCGTACTTCGTACTTTCAATGGGAGACGCGGAGATGATACGACCGCCGTTTTCACCGGCACCGGGACCGAGTTGAACGAGGTAGTCGGCGCGGGATAGCATGCCACTGTGGTGTTCAATGCAGAGGATGGTATGCCCGGCATCGCGGAGTCGGTAAATGGCACGCAGGAGGAGGTCCACTTCGGAAAAATGCAGGCCGGTGGTGGGTTCATCCATGACAATGAGGAGCTTTTTCCCCGTGACTTTTCGCACGGAGCGGGCGGGAGCCGCTTTTGCCAGAAAGGTAGCAATCTTCACGCGTTGGGCTTCACCGCCGGAAAGGGTGTCGGCTGCACGGTCAAGGGGAAGGTAGCCGAGCCCGATGTCGCTCATGGCACGGAGTATGGCGGCTGCAGCGGGGATGTTGGCAAAAAAAGCCAGCGCATCGTCCACTGAGAGTGCCAAAGCTTGAGCGATGGACTTGCCGCGCCATGTGACTTCGAGGGTTTCGCGGTTGTAACGCGTGCCCCGGCAGGCATCGCAGGGGGCGGAGAGGTCTGCCAAAAAGTGCATATCCACCTGCAACCTGCCCGTTCCGCCGCAGCGTTCACAGCGACCGCCGCGCACATTCAACGAAAATCTCGCCGCCGTATAACCACGGGCGCGAGAGAGGGGTAGGCGCGCGTACAACGGACGCAACACGTCCAGCAGCCCGGTCGCCGTGGCGGGGGTCGAGCGAGCGGACGTACCGATGGGACTCTGGTCGACCACAACGGCACGCTCGATATGCTCACTCCCCGGCAAATGACCGGACTTCAAAGCCGGTAGGAGACACTCGCGCACGAGAGTACTCTTTCCGGAGCCGCCGGGACCGGCAAGGCAGGTAAACGCGCCGAGTGGCAAGGTAAAATCAATGTCTTTGAGGTTGCGGGCACGCGCGTGGCGGAGGGTGAGCCACCCATGAGATCCGGGGCGAACGGGCTCCGGGCGGGCGTAGGAGCGACGCCCCGCCAGCCAGTCCCCGGTGGGGGAATTGGGGTTGCGCGTGAGATCGTCGTAGGTACCCTCTGCCACGACGCGTCCGCCGTTCGGTCCGCTTCCGGGTCCGAGTTCCACCAGCCAATCCGCCGCGCGCAACAGCTCGGGATCATGCTCTACTACGAGGATGGTGTTGCCCTTATCACGCAGTCGCTCGAGAGCGGTAATCAGGCGTCGTGTTTCAGTCGGATGCAGCCCGATAGTGGGTTCATCGAGGATGTAAAGCACCCCGGAAAGCCCACCGCCGATTTGCCCCGCCAAGCGCGCTCGCTGCAGTTCCCCGCCGGAAAGGGTAGAAGCGGGACGGTCCACGGACAAATACCCGAGCCCGAGCTCTACCAAACAACTGAGCCGCGTGCGCAGAGCTTCTAATGCCGCTTGCAGGACTCGCCCGTATGCTGCCGGGATTTCCAGTGTGTCCAACATGCTCAAATTCTCCCTCACGCAACGCCGACAGAAGTCGCCCATTCCACAATCACGCCCCGCGAAGCGGAGAGTAACCGCCAGCGCGACAGGATTGAGACGCATACCCGCGCAGGCGGCGCACATCGAGAGCTCCCCGCCGCGTGTTTCCGTCACCCCGCGCCCTTGGCAGACCGGGCACGCCCCGCGCGGGGAATAGGGGGAGAAAAGCTCAGGGCTGAGGTCCGGCAGGGTAAAACCGGTGCGTTCATTGCGGTAGCGGGTGTGAAAAGCCATGAGCCGGGGTTGTTCGTCCGCTGTAGCCTGTACCAGCACCCGCACCTCATCCGGGAAGAGACGGAGCGCGCTTTGCAGGGAGTCCGCTAGGCGTGAGGCGTTCTCCAGCTTCACGACCAAGCGGTCCACGACGAGCTCAATGCTTGCGTCCTGCGGCGGTGGTGCCACCTCCAAATCATCTGTCTCGCGGAGCACCCCATTCACGCGCACCCGCAGGTAGCCGGACTTCCGCAGTTGCAGGGTGCTGATCTCGCCCTCCCCCTGCCCTATTTTCTCCGCCAGTGGCGCGAGGAGGGTGAGTCGCGTGCCGAGCGGCAGTGCGCTGAGGGTGGCGGCTATTTCATCCGGACTGAGCCGAGTGAGGGGCTCCCCAGTCTCCGGGTCGTGGGGGGTCCCGATGGCGGCATACACGATGCGCAGGTAGTCGAGTACCTCGGTGATGCTGCCGAGCACAGAGCGGGATGTGATGGGCGGCAACCCCTGCTCCAGACACAGCGCGGGCGGCAAACCTTCGATGCTGTCTACCTGCGCCTTGGGTTGCCTCGCCATCATGCGCCGTGCCCCGGGCGTCAAACATTCCAAAAATCGCCTCCGCGACTCCGCAAACAGCGTGTCGTACGCCAACGTGCTCTTTCCGGACCCACTCGGTCCCACCAATGCGATGATCTTCCCCCAAGGCAAGGTGAGGTCTATGTGTCGCAGCGTATTTTGTGATGCGCCGTTTATGCGTATGTCCATACAACAAGAAGTACGAAGCCAACACGAAGTACGAGGTACGAAGTACGAA
>CAYWNS010000003.1:0-46072 GCA_964459715.1 uncultured Akkermansia sp. | reverse complement strand
GTACGAAGTATGCGGAGCCGGGGAAAAACGAGTGCGTGAGGCGGTGGCTCGGCGCAGGTCGCGCATCCGTGTTGCTGATGTGGAACGAACGGGTAGTACGAAGCCAACACGAAGTACGAAGTACGAAGTATGCGGAGCCGGGGAAAAACGAGTGCGTGAGGCGGTGGCTCGGCGCGGGTCTCACATCCGTGTTGCTAATGTGGAGCGAACGGGTAGTACGAAGCCAACGAGAAGTACAAAGTACGAAGTATGCGGAGCCGGGGAATGACGAGTGCGTGAGGCGATGGCTCGGCGCACGTCGCACATCCGTGTTGCTTCGACAATCCGGGCGATAGTCAAAAAAATTGCCTAACGCATACGACCGACACAAGCATGAAGTAAGTACCCGTTGTGCCGCAAAATCTGCCATAACTTCAGTCACAAGTCACAAAATTTACCCGACTTACTCGCCCATTCCATTTTACCAGTCCACCACACCTCACCCCACCACACACGCCGCTTCCCGCCACATCCATACCGCACCACTACTCCACCGCACACATCGCTTCCCGCCACATCCGTACCGCATGCATCACCACCCCACCGCACAAGCTCGCCACACACACCCGCACAGATTCATCACACACTACCCTCCTCAGCTTTGCCACTTCGTACTTCGTACTTCGTACCTCGTACTTCCCACATGCCTTCATGCCGCCCGTTTGGTGCTATTTCCAGCTCGGCACTCCTGCACTCACCCAGCAGCTTGCCGCCCGACAGAATGCGCACCACACCACGCGCGTGAATGCAGCCGGTGAGTTCTCCGTGCAGCTCGGCTTCATCGCAGGAAATACCCGGTTGTACTCTCGCACGCGCCCGCTCGCGGACAACGAGCCGAGCCGCTTCTATCTGCCCGTCCGCGCACGCCTGTCCCTGCATGGTCAGAATCCCCGTGCTGTGCAGCGTCCCGCTCACTTGTCCCGCTAGGGTGAGGTGCCGGCAGCTCACGCGCAAGCGAGAAAGTTCCACCCCAGCGGGTATCTTCACGTCCCCGAGAGTGCGCACGTCCAAGTGCCGTGTTCCGGGCTTAACGGTGACATCCATCGCGTTGAGGTGCGCGAAACAATGCGGGCAAGCAGCCGACAACGCCGCCACAGGTATGCTGCAGGTCTTGCCGCATTCGTAGCAGACCACCTCGCGCATGGGCACCACCAAACGAGGCTCCCGCTGCACCGCCCCGGAATTGAAGAATCCCCGGCGCGCGCGACTTCCCTGCGGCACGTATCCGGACAGCTCCGGGGACTCCAGCGGCTTGGTATCGTAGCCCGTCTTCACTGGCGCGGCTTGCCGCGCCTCGCTCATACCAGAAGATTAGACGAATCGCTTTCCTTGCCCTTTTCGCCTTGCTTCGCCTGCTTCTTCGCTCCCGCAACTACCGCCTTGACCGGCGATTCTATGCCTACATTGGCTCCCACTTGGACGTGTCCGACTATCTGCGCCCCCTCCTGGATAGAGATGCTGCTGGCAGTAATATCTCCCTGCAGGACAGCTGTGGACGCAAGCTCCACTCGCTCACTGACCACGACACTACCAATGACTCGCCCATGAATGATGGCACTCTTCGTCCGTATCGCCGGTTGGTCCTTCTCCGTGCCGGATATCTTGGCATTTTCCCCCACCGTAAGCACCCCTTCGGAGAGTATCTCCCCCTCCACGATCCCGTCCACCAGCAGGTCGTCTATAAAACGAAGTGTCCCAACCACCGTAACATCGGAGTTGAGCACGTTGCTGTTTGCCGGGGTCGCCGCCTGCGGAACCGCACCACCGAACGGCGTAGCTCCTTGCCCCGACCCGGGGAAATAATCCTCCGGTGCGGTGTCCGTGCCGTCTCCTACGGGTGCTGCCCATGGGGAAGCAGCGGTATTCGAAAAATCTGTACCTTTTTGTACATCAGCGTCTGCACCGCTTGTACTGCTCTTAGCTGTGTTGAAGAATGGCATATCGTGAGGGGGTATATCGTTGAACGCGGAGCAGCTCTCCACCGCTCCCCTGTCGGCAGCCATTGTACACCACCATGCCGCTTTTGTCCACAGCAAAATCTCTTTCATTCGAGATTTTTTTCACCTCCCTCAAACAAGGGAAAGTACGAAGTACGGAGTAACAAAGCCGGGGAGTGGTGCTCGCGTGGTGTCACAGCTTGGCACGGGTTTCCTATCCGCCTAACTCCTCTGCGTACCACATCCGCGTCGTAAAATCTTCGCCCGTCACCTAGTATTCTACTTCTTGGGACCACACTTGTCCAAAAAACTTTCCGATAATCGCCGCCGTACCGGTTCCTATGCGGTTTTCAGACGCTCTGCACATTGAAGGGGCTTCAACCTCACGGGTGCATGGATTTAGTTCCCTCACGTCGCTTTTGCTTTGCCTCCTCCCGCCATGCCCACGCAACTCCGTTGCGCCTAACTCCTTCACTTCGTACTTCGTACCTCGTACTCGATCACCTCCCCGTCTCCCTGCCGCAAAGCCATCGCCCACCACTAAGCCTCTAATTTATTCGAGACAGATGTGATTCGGGACGGATGTGAATTTTTCGGGGGCAGGTGTGAACTATGCTTGCGGCATGGTGGTTTATCTGGTACAATGCGAGCGGTTCCGCATGACATGAAGAAGCTACTAGGATTGCAACGACCGGGATATTTCGGGGAATATGGGGGACGCTATGTGCCGGAGACGCTTATGCCGCCGCTCATGGAGGTGGAGAGAGCACTTGGGGAGATATTCCCCGGCGAGGCGTACCAAAATCGGCTGCGAGAACTGCTGGCGGAGTACTGCGGACGCCCGACGCCGGTGACGTATTGCGAACGGCTGTCCGGTGAATTGGGCATCCGGCTTTACCTGAAGCGGGAGGATTTGCTGCATACCGGGGCACACAAGATCAACAATGCGCTCGGACAGGCACTCCTCGCCGAGATGATGGGGAAGAAACGCGTGATAGCCGAGACCGGTGCGGGGCAACACGGTGTCGCCACAGCGACGGCTGCCGCCAAGTTCGGCTTAAAGTGCACCGTCTTCATGGGGGCGAAAGATGTGGAGCGGCAAGCCCCGAATGTGCAGCGCATGAAGCTGTTGGGGGCAGAGGTGATCGCCGTGCAAACCGGCTCACGCACCCTCAAGGATGCCATCAACGAAGCCCTGCGTTACTGGATAGTGCACCAAGCGGACACGATGTACGTCTTCGGCACGGCGGCGGGTCCGCATCCATTTCCCACGCTGGTGCGCGAGCTGCAAAAAGTTATCGGCACCGAGGCACGGGAGCAGATGCTCGCGCGAACGGGGGGACTGCCGGACGCCGTTGTCGCTTGCGTGGGCGGCGGTTCGAATGCCATCGGAATGCTCTACCCCTTCCTGCGGGACAGCTCGGTGCGGCTCATCGGGGTGGAGGCGGGCGGCACCGGCGAACCCGGCTGCGAGAACTCCGCCGCCATCAATCTGGGCACACCCGGGGTGCTGCACGGGGCGCGCATGAACCTCTTGCAGGATACCCACGGTCAAATCTGCGAGTCCTCTTCCATTTCTGCCGGTCTGGACTACCCGGGAGTCGGTCCGGAACACGTATATCTGCACGAGACCGGGCGTGTACACTATGCCGTTGCTTATGACCGGGAAGCCCTCGATGCTTTCCGTCGCCTATCCCGCTCCGAGGGTATCATTCCTGCCCTCGAGAGTTCGCACGCCTTGGCTTGGGTCTTCAACCACGCCGGGGAGTTTTCCCCCGATTCCCGCGTGTTGGTGAACCTTTCCGGGCGCGGCGACAAGGACCTCGCCCACGCCCTGCATTACATCCACCTCGATTAACCTATGAAAGACGCCATCCTCGCAGCACGCAGAGGCGGTAGATATGCCGTCATCCCTTTTCTGACCGCCGGTTTCCCCTCACGGGAAACTTTTTGGGAAGTTCTCGCGCAGACGGATGCCGCCGGCGCGGACATCATCGAAATCGGTATCCCCTTTTCCGACCCCGTAGCCGATGGTCCCGTGATTGAAGAAATCAGCCGCTCGGTCCTCGCCCAAGGCATGTCCCTAGATTGGGTGATTGACGGCTTGCGCGCCCGGCGCGGCTCCTTCCGTGCCAAACTCGTGCTCATGGGGTATATGAACCCCTTCGTGCAGTACGATTTGAATCGCCTTGCCGTCCATTGTGACGCTGCGGGTGTCAGCGGTTTCATCGTGCCGGACCTCCCGCTGGAAGAGACGACCGAGTTCCGCGAAGCCATTGCCCCGCGCGGACTCTCGCTGATCACACTCGTCGGTCCGAATACCTCCACCGAACGGATGCGACAGTACGCCCCTTACTCGAAGGATTACGTCTACATCGTGTCGGTACTCGGTACCACCGGGGGAATGAATGAGCACGTGGAAGCCGTCGCTGACACCATCCGCCGCGCCCGCCGTGTGTTCGATGTGCCGCTCGCCTTGGGGTTCGGTCTGCGCGTGCCCGAACAACTCCGCTCCCTGCCCCCGGATGCCGAACCGGATGCCGCTGTCATCGGTACCGCTTTCCTTCAACATATCCGCAACGGTGGCTCCCCGGCAGAATTCCTCGCGCCATGGCTAAAAACGTGTGCCAACACTTAAGTGCCAATCACGAAGTTCTCCTTTACCCGTTTTCTGTTTTCGATTTTGCCCGTCCGTGGGGAAAATTGAAAATGGACTGGAGAGGCAGAGGGACACGCCTGTCCCAATAAAATTCTCGAAAAACGCTACGATACTAATCCCCATGCGGGTTGCAGATGCTCTGCGTACCAAGGGGGCTTCAACATCACGGGGGCATGGATTCAGTTCCCACACGTCGTTTCGGCTTTGCCTCCTCCCGCCATGCCTACGCAACCTCGTTGCGCCTAACTCCTTCACTTCGTACCTCGTACTTGATCACCCCTCGCGTCTTCCTGCCTCAAAGTCACCGCCTCTCATATTTTTCATGGGACAGATGTGGCAGGGGGATGGGAGGAGGCAGGAAGAAGGTGTGGAAGACAAATCATGTCTCTTGTGACGAACCGGACCTCGTATCCGTGCTGCGCGCGAGGTGCATCCGCGTCGCACTTGCGACATGACCGGGGAATCCTCGCCAAACCCCGGTACCGCGCAAACATCGCTCCCCGGCTTTGCCGCTTCGTACTCCCCGTTGCCTCGTACCTCCTAATTGAGGCGGAAAGTGATCCTCGCCTTGCTCATGTCGTACGGAGAAACTTCGATGCGTACCTTATCACCAACGATCAGGCGGATAAAGCGTTTACGCATTTTGCCGGAGATATGTGCTAGGAATTCATGACCACTTTCGACGCGTACGCGGAACATCGTGCCTGCCAAGACGGCAGTGACCACGCCTTCCAGCTCAATTTCATCCTCGCCCTCGTCCTCTGCCTTTTTCTGTTTTACCGGAGCTTGATTCGGGCGAGCCGCTCCCTGCTGGGCACGCGGGGGGAAGTTTCTCCGTGGTCCCGGTCTGTTGTTACGTCCGTTGGGAATGGGCATAAATGGTGTATATTGATGAAGATGGCGCACGCGGCGCGCGTATAGTTTAGAACCGGTAAACACATTTTGCAAGCGTATTCTCGCAATCGGAGGTCAAATTTGACAAAAAACCGGGTAAAGTGCAAAAATACGGTTGACAAATGGGGAAAGTGAGAGTATGCTGCCTCCCCGCGCCCCGGGTACGCGTCCGGTGGTGCTCGTGATGAACGCATGTAGCTATTTATGAAGACCTTTTCAGCTAAAGCTCAGGACATTGAGCGCAAGTGGTATGTGATAGACGCGACCGGTCAGGTGCTCGGTCAGGTGGCAGTGCAGGCTGCCAACCTGCTGCGCGGAAAAAATAAACCTATCTTTACGCCCCATACGGACTGCGGTGATTACGTGGTAATCATCAATGCCGACAAAGTTGTGCTCACAGGCAACAAAGAGCAAGCGAAAATTTACACACGCTACACGGGCTATGTGGGCAATCAAGTGGTGCTCACCCCCGCTAAAATTCGTCGCAAGAAGCCGGAATTCCTGTTGGAGCACGCCGTGCTCGGTATGGTGCCGCATACGCGTCAGGGGCGTGCACAGGGTGTCCGGCTCAAGGTATACGCCGGGGCAACTCACCCGCATGCCGCTCAGAATCCCACGCCTGTTACTATCTCCTGATTCCCCTTTTCATTATGGCTACTACCCCATACAATGCCACCGGACGTCGTAAGAAAGCTGTCGCTCACGCGTGGCTTACACCGGTCGAAGAAGGTAAAACCGGTAAAATAACGATCAATCGACGCAGCTTTGAAGAGTATCTCCCGACTGATGCTCTCCAGAATGTCGTGCTGCAGCCCTTTTATGCCACCAACACCATGAAAAAGTACAACGTACTGCTCGTGACAAAGGGGGGTGGCATCCACGGTCAGTCCGGTGCCATGAGCTTGGCCATCGCTCGTGCCTTGGTCATGACGGATGAGGCTCTTCGCCCTCTGCTCCGCGAGCAAAAATTGCTCACCCGTGACTCTCGCATGAAAGAACGCAAGAAGGCGGGTCGCCCAGGAGCAAGAAAGCGTTTCCAATTCAGCAAACGTTAAGCGGGGCGCGAGGTATAAAGAGTACCAAGCCGGGAAGCGGGGCTTGTGCAGTGCGACAGCTTGGCACGGGTTCATCGGCGGTGTTGCTCCGTTGCGCCTAACTCTTTCACTTCGTACTTCCTCTTTTTTCTCGCCTCTCTCCCACCTCACACGCAAAAAACCCAGAGGACATGGCACCACCACGCTTCCCCTCACCGTTCCCCACGCCACAGCCTCGCCACTTCGTACCTCGTATTTCCCATTTGTCTCGTACTTGCGACGGGCGTACACGGCAGACATTTACCCCGCTCTACTCCGCACTTTCAACAATTCTTGCCCCGCTGTTCGGATCATCCATGATGACTGCCCCGACGTGCGGTACGCGGATGATGCCGGATGCGGGGTTTTTGATACTCAGCACCGGTGAGTTGATGACGGCATCCACGTGGGACTTTTCAAAGCAGAGGTCGGTATCCGTCATTTCGCAGTCGCGCAGCACTAAACCGGAGCAATAGCAAAAAGGCTGGGTTCCGGTGATTTTGCAACGCTCTAGGGTGAGACCGTCCGCGTACCACGCCGGGTACTCGCCGCAGAGCACACTGTCGCGCACCACCACATTGCGGCAGTGCCAGAGGGTGTCCTTGGTGTGCAGCACACAGTGCTCCAACACCGCGTTTTCCACGTACTGAAACGAGTACTTCCCTCGCAGAGAGAGATGCAGGAAGGAGAGGTTACGCGATTTGAGCATAAAATACTCGCTCTCCGCCTCGCACTCGTCCATCCGTACGTCGTCTAGGAACCACCCGAACTCCGGAGAAATGATATTGCAACGCGACAACGTGACATCCCTGCATTCCCGGAATGCCTTGATGCCGTGCAACTCGGACTCCCGCACGGTCGCATGCTCGGTGTACCAGAACGCCGCGCGGCAACTCGGGGTGAACTCGCTGTGCGCGATGCTCAGCCCCTGCACGTGCCAAAAGGGATACCGCAGGTTGAAGCGACAATCCTGCACGGCAATATCCCGGCTTTCCTTCAGCGCACTCTCCCCATCCACCGGTCCATCAAAGTTGCAATGCCGCAGCAGAAGCCCACAGCTACCGTATAACGCCCTCTCCTCATCGTATGTTCGATGTTCAATGACCTCCATGCCTCGTCTTTGTGCTACGCAATCCCGCCATGCACTCGCACTGGGCGCGCAGCGGCACCGTGTATTTCTCCCCACCCAACTTGGGCATCAACTGTAGGATGACTCAACTTTCTGAGCGACATCGCGGTAGCCGTAATCCACCTCGTAGATGACCTTGTAATTGTCCAACGCCTTGTCCTTATTGCCGGACTGCTCGTACAGCGAGGCAATGGTGTAAAGAAGCTCCTTCTTGGTGTCATCCATGTTGGGATACTCGCCGTTAGCATCTTCGAGCTGGTGGATAGCCATGTCGGTCATGTGCTTAGCGGCGTAGCACTTACCGAGCATAAGCATAGACTTCACGCGGAGATTGGGGTTGGAACGGGCGCGTTGCAACGCCGGGATAGCCTCGGCAAATTGCTCTGCCTCAAAGAGGGCTTGCCCAAACTTGAATTGCAGCTGGGCATCGGTCGGGTTTGCCTCCACTCGCACCCGCGCGTCTTCCACCACCGCTTGTGCTATCTCCCGCTTCTTCTGCTCGTATTGCGCCTTGGCTTCCTCGTTGTTGGGGTCTTGCTCCAGCACACTCCGGTAGTACTCCAAATCCGCCCGCATCACCTTTTCGTTCATCTCCATCGCCTTATCGCTGATGGACAAATCCGTGGACCCGCTCAACTGGAAAGCGTACGCGTAGAAGGAGTACGCGTTGGCAAAGTCTTCCATCTGCTCGTATACGGAAGCAATGCCCTTAACGACCTGCAAATTCGTATTATCCGCTTCGTACTCTTGGGAAAGCTGAGCGAGACGCGCTTCCATCTCAGCTCGCGTCATCCCCACCTTGTCCTCCCGCTCCAAATCCGCTGTGGCATTTTGGTTTTTCATCTTGGTACGGAAGTCGCCTCCACCTTCCCAATTCCCTTGACGCATCGAAGCTTTCGCGGCGCAGTCCTTCTCTCCGCGCTGTGCCACCGGGTCCGTGTGATCTATCTTGAGGATGCGCCGGTAAACCTCCGCCGCCTCAGAAAATTGCTCGTTTTTGATGTAGTGACTCGCCAACAAATGCAGGTGTTTCTTCGGTTTTTGCCCGATCTTTATCTGTCCTTCGCAAATGGTTTCAAGCGCAAAAGCAGCCATATCTGGCAAATTGAGGTCCGTCGCCGCAGTAAAAAGTGCCTCATTCGCGGGAATGGAGTATGGGTCTTTCTCCAGCTCATCCTCGACCGTTGTGATCGTGGTCTCAGGATCGCGTCGCGTTGTTGTCATCCGCACCCCTGCCAAAAAAGAGGATTTTCGCCCCGCGTCCGGAGTCACCGCAACCTCGCACTTTCGCAAGAGCTCCCTGCCCGCTAGAAAACCCGGTGCGCGCTTTACCAGCGTACGCAATATGCTCACCGCGTACTTGAAATTTTTGAGGTTTGCCGCTTCTTTAGCCTTGCGCCAAAGTCCCGCTTCTGCCGCCTGCAATTCCTTTTCTGTAATGATTGTGATCATAGGGAGGAGATATTTTCGTAAGCGCACGCGGGTGGCTCGTGCCCGTAGTCACTCACCCACCTGCATCTCCTTCAACTCTACCACACCTATGACGGGATTTCAACCTTGTTTTTCGAAAAAATGATGATAATGTGATTTTATGCAACGAGCCGACGCGATATTGAGTCGTTTCGGGTACTGTACACGCCGAGAAGCACCTGCTTGGCTGCGCGCCGGTCGCCTCTCGTTTCGCGGAGAATCTGTCTCCTCTCCGTCTCGCCGCCTCAACCCTGCCGAGGTATCGGTCGATGGTTGCCCCATCCCCTTTCCCAACGGTCTTTACGTGGCTCTGCACAAGCCGGTGGGCTGCACCTGCTCCCATGTACAGGAGAACGATGCGCCGTCGGTGTTCTCTCTCCTGCCGCCGCAATGGCTGCGCCGCTCTCCCTCTGTGCAGACGGTAGGGCGTTTGGATAAAGAGACTTCCGGTCTCCTCCTGCTGAGCGATGACGGTGCCTTTGTTCACGCCCTCACCTCCCCTAGGCAACATGTTGAAAAGGTATACCGTTTTCGTTGCGCGGTACCCGTGCCGGAGGAGGCGGTACAGCTCTTCTCCGGCGGCAATTTCGTACTGCATGGGGAAACTTCTCCCTGTCTGCCCGCGCGTTTGCGGATTGACGCCACCGATGCTTGCGCGGGGCAGCTCTCTCTCTGGGAAGGACGTTACCACCAAGTGCGGCGTATGCTCGCGGCGGTCGGTGCCCCGGTGCTCGAGCTCACGCGCGTCTCCATCGGTCCGCTCTCTCTCGCCGCTCTTTCCCTGCCTGTGGGAGAATGGGTGGCTATCGATCCCACCCTCTTCGCCCGTGCAAAGTGACTTTCCCATCGCCGTCTGCCCGGACTTTTCGGTGGTTTACGAGGACGACGATGCGTTGGTCGTCAGTAAAGCGGCACCTCTCCTCATGCACCCCACCGGCTGTGTCCGCCGCTTCGAGCCTACCCTCCTCGATGGAGTACGGCATCTGCTTGCCTACGAACTCGCCTGCGGCGGCTGCGTCTCCTTCGTCAACCGCCTAGACCGCGAAACGAGTGGCTTGGTACTCGTTGCCAAACACGCGTGGGCTGCCCGAGTGCTCGGTCGCGCCATGCAACACCACGCTATCCGCAAGCACTACCTCGCCATTGTGCGTGGCTGCCCGGCTTGGGAATCCGCCTATTGCGCGGAACCTTTGCTCCCCATGCACAGCGTCGCTCCCACGCGCATCCGTGTGCGCCAAGCGTGCCACCCCGATGGTCGCCCCTGTCGCTCTTTTTTCCGCACCTTGCGGCGCATCCCCGCCCGCGCCGATTTTCCCGCTATCTCCTTGTTGGAATGCCAACCCATCACCGGGCGAATGCACCAACTGCGCGCTCATCTGGCTTTTCTCGGGTTCCCCATCCTCGGTGATAAAATTTACGGCGGCGATGAATCCTGCTACCTCGACTTCATCGAAAACGGTTGGTCCCCCGAGCTGGCGCGCCGCCTCATCCTCCCCCGCCACGCTCTCCATGCCTGTGATTTGGTGTTTCCTTCCGGCGACCACCTCATTCACGTCCACGATGACCTTCCCCGCGAACTGGCAAACGTCCTGCCCAACACGGAACACGGGTAGGAGGCGCGTGCGCGGTAACCTCGTTTCCTCATGGGTCAGATGGTTTCTCCTGCCCGGCGCGGGGGTGTGCCCGCGTATAAACTTCCTTCATGCGCGTTTTTGTGACGTGGGTGTAAATTTGCGTGGTGGAGAGGGAGGCGTGACCCAGCAGCTCCTGCACCGAGCGCAGATCAGCTCCGGCATCCAGCAGATGTGTTGCGAATGTGTGGCGGAGCTTATGCGGAGAGATGTGGAACGGGATGTCGGAAACCCGCAGGTATTTCTCCAGCATGAGCTGGATACCGCGTCCGGAGAGCCGCCTTCCGAATCGGTTGATGAACAATGGCATATTGCCACTGAGTCCCGCCATCGCACGGTATTTGTTCAGGGCGTCGCGCGCGTATTCCCCCACCGGGATGAGCCGCACTTTCCGCCCCTTTCCCACTACCCGTATACAATCTGTTCCATCCTGCAGGACACCGGCATTCAAACTTACCAGCTCACTGAGTCGCATCCCGCATGAATAAAAAAGCTCTAAAATTGCCGCATCGCGATACGGCACCCATTCCGGGAATTTTTTATCCAATGGCAGCCGCAGAGGAAGACTCAGCAACTCTTCCATCTGCTTGATGTTCAAGTATATCGGCAAGGTATGCCGCCCTTTTGGCAGCACTACCTCCGCCAAGGGATTAACGACAACTTTTCCGTAGCGTTCTAGGTAGCGGTAAAATGAGCGCAAGGCAGCGAAACGCAGCCGAATGGAAGATACCTTGAGCTGCTCTTCCATGGCTGCATACAGCCACTTCCGGAAATCTTCGCCCGTGCAGTCCTTCCACTCCGTAAATCGGTCTCCCATCCACCGGCGAAAAAACGTGAGTGCTCGCCGGTACGCCGTCAGGGTATGTGCCGAAGCACTGCGCTCCGCCTCCATGTAGCGCAGAAATTCCTCAGCAAGCGGGTCCGGTTGTTCTCCTTCTGGGTCTCTCTTCTTTCTAGTCCGTGTCATGGTAAAATAGTCAACCGCGCAATAGCCGTCGCGCGCGCGTGAGGTACACTAGCCCGCTCCACACGGTAAGAACCGTGCTCCCCCACAGAAATAAACGGCGACACCACTCCCCGCCTTCCCCCACCGAGAGGAAGCGTAATGGCTGCGGTGCATTCCCGCCGTATGCCAAGTAAAATAAACACGCCACGCAAAACCCTATCTGCAGCCCGGTCTTCCACTTCCCGCCCCGGTCGGCTGCCATCACCTCGCCCTGCAATGCCGCGAGCTGGCGCAGTCCCGTCACGAGTAGTTCGCGAAAAATGATGAGCACTGTCACCCAAAAAGGACACATCCCCACACTGCTCAGGTACACATAAGCGGCACTCACCAATATCTTATCCGCTAAGGGATCCATCAACTTCCCTAAGTTGGTCACCATCCCATATTTGCGCGCGAGATGTCCGTCGAAAAAGTCACTGATTGCCCCTGCGACAAATGCCCAAAACGCGATACACGACACTGCCGACAGCGGCTCAAACCAAGCTCCGTCGGGCGCAGCTTCCACCGCTGCAGGACACGTCCCCTGCCCCACCGCCAACACCACAGTGAACACCACGACCAAGACCACGCGTAGCAAGGTAATGCTGTTGGGCAGATTCATCCCTCCCCTTATATCCCATCCTGTGCCCGGACGCAAGAAAAAATTCTTCGCCCTACCCCATACCCCTGTCCCAAGAAAAATATGAGCTTCGTGGTAGGCGATGACTTTGCCTCGAGGAGACGGGGAGGTGATCAAGTACGAGGTACGAAGTACGAAGTGAAGGAGTTAGGCGCAACAACGTTGCGCAAAGGGACGTGGAGGAAGCAAAGCCAGAACGATGCGTGAAACCTAAATCCACGCGGTCGTGAAGTTGATACCCCCTTGGCACGCAGAGCGTGTGAAAGCTGCGTAGGAACTGGCATTGCGGCGATGACCGAAAACTTTCGTGGGACGAGTGATGCTTGACTTTTCCCTCCGCATTCGGTAATATGCGGGGCATGGAAATTGTAGAAGCCCGGATCGAAATACCTATGGGTAGCCGTAATAAATATGAAGTGGACGTCAAGTCGGGTCACATCAAATTGGACCGCGTCCTTTACTCTTCCGTCTACTACCCCGCCGAATACGGCTTTGTGGAGGGTACGAAATATCTGGACGGCGACCCACTCGATATTTTAGTGTTCACCTCTTCCCCTACCTTCCCGGGATGTTATGTCGATTGCAGAATCATAGGCGGTATGGATATGATCGACGGCGGAAAACCGGATGTGAAAATACTGGCGGTCAATGTGGGAGACCCCCGCTACGAACACGTGCACTCTTACACGGACTTGCCCCCGCATTACCTGCAGGAAATCCAAAACTTCTTCTCTACCTATAAAACCCTGCAAAACAAAAAAACAGAAGTGGGCGAGTTCTTCGGAATTGACCGTGCCTCTGCCATCCTCCGTGAATCGCGCAACCGCTTCTCGGCGGAAGCCAACGGCGTTTGACCTTCCCTCCCCGCACCCCGTACTCCCTGCTACTCCCCACGCCCTCGGAGGGGTTGCGTTTTCAACCAGTTGATAATGCCGTGTGCGACCGTCTGCGCCGCTTTCTTTCCACCGGCATCCGTAAGCAGATAGGCAACGTGTGTGCGGTTGTTGACGTAGAGTGCTTCGATAACGGCGGCTGGTATGCCCGCGTCGTCCAGCGCATTGAGCCACCCGGATGCCGTCTCTTCCTTGCGGTAGCGGATGATCGTCCGACACCCTTTACCGCCATTGGGAACTCCACCGGGACGATCGAAGAGCTCCTGACTGAACGCCCGCTGCAAGGCTTCGCCGAGGGCTTTTCCGTGTACCCGATTGTGGATGATGACCCCGGAAACGGGTGCTTTTAACCAGCCGGATGTGCTGTTGAGATGCAAAAACACCATGCACGCGGGCTTTTGCTCCACTCCGAAGTCGGCACTGATCATCCCCGCCCCTATGCGATCCGGAAAATACTTGGACGGATAGCGCACCCCCGTATCCGGCTTGTTGAGCTGCACCACTCCAATCTGCCTAGCGTAAGTGGCGAGCGGCTCTCGCTTGGGGGCAGAACTGCGGTTGCAGACAATGCATCGGTAACCCGCCCCTTCAATCTCGCGCTTCACCTCCCCTGCGTACTTGTACCAAAAGGTGCACTCGTTCAACTTGCCGTCCGGCGACACTGCCCCGGGTGACTGCACAGAATGCCCTATGTCCAGTATCACCAGATCACTCGCCACTGAAAACGTACTCAGCAGCAAACACATCAGAATATATATCATCCCGTGTTTCATCATCTTGATCGCATCGCCCCCCGTGATATGAGAAGGGCTCTTATCCGTTGCGCATTATCCGACCCCACGCAGTCCAGCGGCCGCATCCCCTTGTTAGTGACCGCATTCACATTTGCCCCGTGCTCCACAAGCCACTTCGTTATACTCCAGCTACCGATGCCGCAGGAATAGTGCAGCGCGGTGTTGCCCTTCGTCTCCGGCAACGTTAAGTCCACCGGCGCACCGTCGCGTATCATCGGTAGCAAGGTGAGCAATCGCCTCTGATACAATGCCGACGTGGCTTCCCGACACCTCAGTGCTGCCATCCGGTCAATCATGGGCTGCAAGTCACTCCGATCCTCAACCATCACAGGTACGGAACCGGATTGAGAAAGGCGCAACACTGCACCAGTGGTAGCATTGTGCCTGTTAAGTATGGTGCGAATATCGTTTGCACTGTAGCCCCGGGTAACACAGTCTAGGGGTGTGGAGCCATCATTGGCAACGAAATTCACATTCGCCCCGTGGTTTACGAGCCACGCCACAACCTCAGTACTGCCCATGGCACAAGCGTAGTGCAGTGCTGTCTTGCCCTCTGAGTCTGTCATATCCAACGCTGCACCCTCGCTTATTTTATCGAGCAATCCCATCAGTTTCCCCTGATTTCGTTTGTGTTCTGGTGGAGAGAGTGTACTCACCTGCAAGTTGCCACCGAGGTCCGCCGCTTCCTGCCGCTCAGCGGCACTCAGTGTGTTGGTCCCACCGCTGTTTGCGCTCCTCCCTCCGGATTTGTCGCGGACTTGCTCCTCCAGCTTAGCTACCTCAGCTTGGCAATCTTCTACCTGCTTCTCTAACCTGAGGATTTCCGCTTCCTTGGTCTTGTCCTCTCTGCTCGCTGCCTGCATCTCTTCATCCAGTTCCCGTTCCCGTTTCTCCGCATCCGCTCGAAGTTTGTCTACTTCTTCCTGCGTCACGTCCCCCTCAGTTTGTACCAAATGGCTGAGTCTGTCCGCTGCGTCCTTCTCCCGCTGTTGAGCTTGCTGAAGCTTCTGCTCGCTGACAGTCAGCGCATCCACAGCCCCTTTAGCTTGCTTGTCGAATTGCTCGGCGCACATCCACGCTGCGATCACAGCCACGGCGCAAATCGTTGCCATCACCTTTTCATTCATGTCTACCTTCCTTAAGTTGTTCTTCTAATTCCGACTTCCTCTTTTCCACTTCCTCCAGCGCACTTTTTGCGGACGTACTGCGACTCTCCAATCGCGTCTCATCATCGCTGCGTGTTGCCTGAAAATCACGACGGCGAGTCTGCACGCTTTCAAGGGCTTCATCGGCTTCGTGCTTGGATTTCACCAACCCGGCAATGCGGTCGGCGTGCGCTTGGGTATCCTTAGCTTGCTGTATTGCCTTTGCTTCTGCCGTTGCATTCTGCTGAATCTTCTCCTTGGCTTCTGTCTCTGTCTGCTTGGCTTGCCACGCCTGCGCTCCTTGGTACATGGCACATGCGATGAGAGCAAGTATGAGCACGACCATCGCGCCCTTCCCCTTGGGTTTCTGTGCCTGAGGATACGGTGTGCTCTGCGGCACAGCAGGACTCACAACGGGCTGCGGACGCAACACAGGTGCCGGTCTCGCCGTAGTGTCATCCTTTGTCATCCCCGGCGGCAGCGGCGGAAGCTCTTCCCCGGATGCCTCCTCACCTACAGGAGCTGTCTGTTCCTCCAACTCAACCGGCACCGGCGGTAAATCCGATGTCACATTCTCATCATCAGTACTCATGGCTTATTCGGAAGTTTTATCCTTTGCGTCCCCGGCAGCAAAAAGAGCTTCCACAATGTCCGGTAACAGGGAAAGCAAACAGAACAGGAAAAGTGTTACAATCGGCAGTATTATTCCGATGAGCGGGAGGAAGCTGCCGGAAAATCCCGCCATAAGGGCAACATGCGTGATATCCATCCCTAGACTCCCGGAAGATTTGAAACCCTCGTGTCCGTTTGCCAATAGTGATACAGCACAGATCACCATGAGCAGCGGTGTGAGTACGTGCAATGTCGTAAACAGTGCGCGAAGAATAAAGCGGCAGTGGTTTATCATCTCACGCCCGGGTGCCACCTCCTGCGGTACCACCGTCACAAAGAGTCTCTGCGCATTCACGCACACGTACGCCACCCCAGCAAAATACAGCATCAACATGATAATCTCCATCGCCCCAACTACCTTCCCTTCCGAGAATAATTCCCGAAAGCACCCTGCCGCCAGCACAACGCTTACCATCATCACCGCCCACGGAACGCCCAAGGAGGACAACTTTATCTTTCGTCCCAGCAGCAACGGTGCCATCACTCGGTACAATTGGTAGCAGATGTACTGCACCACGCACCCGGCAAGAAGCAGCACCGCCGTCAACTTGAGACTTTCGTATAGCCCATTCCCTAAAATGAAACACACCACACACAGAATCGAACCCACCCCTACCGGCGCATTCAGAAAGTTTAAGCTCTTCTCACGCTGCTCTGTGGAATCCACCAAACCCGTCGGCAACACGCATATCCGTGTCAAAAAGTCATTGATCTTCTCGTATATCTGCGTAATCTTGGCACTGAGCCCCTGCCCTTCCATCTCCTGCTCAACGGGCTGCGTCGTTTGTGCGGCGGTCGCTGTGTACGCCCTCGGCGTGGGTTGCAACACCACCGTTTTCATTACCGGCTTGGGTGCGGACGCTCCTGCCGCCGAGTGTGCCCCCTGCCCCGCCGATGCGGATGCCAGAGCCTCCCACTTAACCCATTCTTTTGTCCCCACCTTAATCACCGGCGTCTTTCCGTTGATCTCTCCCTTCATCGCCAATTCCTTCAGCTCTTCCAAGCTCACCGGTCCGTTGTTCCTACCGTCTCGGTTGTAATAATACTTTGCGTCTTCCATGGCTACAGTTCTTGTTATTTACGCGCCCTGCCCGTATCCCCCCCCCCGCGCGGTATTCATGAGTGTACATCTCCTCCCTGCTTCGGTCAAGCCTTTTCCTGAACATTCCTCCCACATGAGTTTGGCGCAGGGGAATACAGAGGTGATCACGTACGAAGTACGAAGTGCAGAAGTTAGGCGCAGCAGAGTCGTGCCGGTGAGTTTATCCTTTAGAACGCAATCCCGTTTCTCCGGAGGTGTTTCTTGGCAGAGGCATGTCCCTGCGCAGCGGCGCGGCGGTACATCTCAATGGCAGCACTCCTATTTTTCGGCACACCCCAGCCGAATTCCAAACAGGTGCCGTAATTGCTCTGCCCCCACGCATTTCCTTGCTGCGCCGACAAGCGATACCAATATGCCGCCTGCGAATAGTCCTGTGGCACTCCCCAACCATTGTGGTAGCAGAAGCCGAGGTTGTTCTGAGCCGCAGCATGCCCCTGCTCCGCAGCGTGTCGGTACCAACGAGCCGCTTCACTGTAATTTTGCGGTTTTCCGTTCCCGTATTGGTAGGCCAGCCCCAAATTATTCTGCGCGTCTGCGTCACCATTTTGCGCGGCAATATCCATGCTCGTCTGCCCCGCGCTGCTGCTTTGCCATCCTCCACCGATGAGCTCCGTTCCATGCCTCGCCCCGCGCGATATCAGCAGCGCACGTATCCGTTGCGCATTATCCGACCCCACACAATCCAGCGGCGTCTTTCCCTTGTTCGTCACCGCGTTCACATCCGCTCCGTGCTCCACAAGCCACCTCGTTATACTCCAGCTTCCAATGCCGCAGGAATAGTGCAGCGCAGTATTGCCCTTCGTCTCCGGCAATGTTAAGTCCACCGGCGCACCATCCCGTATCATCGGTAGCAATGTGAGCAATCGCTTCTGGTACAACGCCGAGGTGGCTTCTCGACACCTCAGTGCTGCCATCCGGTTGATCATGGGCTGCAAGTCACTGCGATCCTCAACCATCACAGGATAGTTGACCACTCTGACCGGTGGTGGCTCTACCGAAGAACTCGATGTGTTGACTACCGTGCGCGTTTTTTTGTCCACCTGCTCCTCCAACTCCCGCACCTCAGCTTGGCGATCAGCGACCCGCTTTTCCAAATCGCGCACCTCAAACTCCTCCCTGTCAGCCTTTTCTGTTGCTCTCGCAATTTCGGTTTCCAACTTGATCCTCTGTTCCTCGGCTTCGGACTTTAAGCGCGTCACCTCCTCTTGGGTCAGGTCTCCCTCGGTTTGCACCAGCTCGCTGAGACGGTCTGCCGCATCTTTCACCTGCTGTCGCGCCTGCAGGGACCTTTGTCCGGAGAGAGTGAGAGCGGCCGCCGCCGTCTCGGCTTGCTTACCGAATTGCTGGGCGCACACCCACGCAGCGAGCGCAGCTACAGCACAAATTACCGCTATCACCTTATCATTCATGATTGCCCCTCCTTGAGTTTTTCTTCCAATTCTCTCTTTCTTTCCTCCGCCTCTTTCAGTGCCTTTTCAGCTTCCGCTCTGCGGCGTGAATGCTGAACATCGACATCGCCGCTTTTCTCTTTGAAATTGCGACGGTCATCCTGCACACTTTTGAGGGCATCATCGGCTTCGTGCTTAGGTTTCACCAGTCCAGCAACGCGATCAAAATGCGCTTGCGCCTCCTCGGCTCGCTGTGTCGCTTTTGCCTCCGCCATTACATTCTGCTGCGTCTTCTCCTTGGCTTCCATCTCCGCCTGCCTAGCTTGCCACGCTTGCGCTCCTTGGTACACGGTAAACGCGATGAGGGCAAGGATGAGTACGACCATCGCTCCCTTCCCCTTGGGCTTCTGTGCCTGAGAATACGGCACGCTCTGCGGCTCAGCAGGACTTACAATGGGCTGTGGACGCAGCACAGGTGCCGGTCCTGCCACAGCATTATCTCCTGCCATCCCCGGCGGCAGAGGCGGAAGCTCTTCCCCGGAGGTCCCCTCACTCACAAGAGCTGTCTGCTCCTCCAACTCAACCGGCACCGGCGGCAAATCCGATGCCTCATTCTTGTCATCGGTACTCATGGCTTATTCAGAAGTTTTGTCCTTCGCATCCCCAGCAGCAAAAATAGCTTCCACGATGTCCAGAAGGAGGGAAAATACGCAGAACAGGAAAAGCGTCACGATCGGCAGAATGCCACCGGCAACTTCGATTGTGTTGTTGAGAAGCCGCATAATATTGAAGTCATTGAGTGCACGCACGAAGGAGAAGACTATTCGCATTCCCGCGATGTCACCCGTCAAAAGAGTCAAAGCTGAAATAAGCATAAGTAGCGGTGTGAGTACGTGCAGTGCCATGAACAGAGCACGCAGAGTGAAGCGCGCGTAATTGACCAACTCGCGCCCGGGCGTAACATCCCGGGGAACAACCGTCACAAAAAGCTTTTGTGCGTTGACGCACACATAACTTACCCCGGCGTAGAACAGTACGAGCATGATGTCACCCATGACCCCGCTCACTCCGTCCTCTAGGAATATCTCACGGAGGTATTTCAGTGCCAAGAGCAAACTTATCATCATCACCGCCCACGGAACGCCCATGGAGGACAGCTTAATCTTGCGTCCCAGCAGCAACGGTGTCATCACCCGGTACAACTGGTAGCAGATGTACTGCACCACACACCCGGCAAGAAGTAACCCCGCCGTCAGCGTAATGTTTTCGTATATACTGTTGCCCAAAATGAGGCACACTACGCACAAAAGCGTACCCACCCCTACCGGTGCATTCAAAAAGTTCAGACTCCTCTCGCACTGTTCCGGAGTGTCTGCCAAACCCGTCGGCAACACGCATGCCCGCGTCAAAAAGTCATTGATCCTCTCATATACCTGCGTAATTTTGGAGCCGAGACCCTGCCTTTCCACCTCCTGCTCAGCGGGTTGCAACACCACCGCTTTCATTACCGGCTTGGGTGCGGACGCTCCTGCCGCCGGGTGCACTCCCTGCCCCGCCGATGCGGATGCCAGAGCCTCCCACTTAACCCATTCTTTTGTCCCCACCTTAATCACCGGCGTCTTTCCGTTGATCTCTCCCTTCATCGCCAATTCCTTCAGCTCTTCCAAGCTCACCGGTCCGTTGTTCCTACCGTCTCGGTTGTAATAATACTTTGCGTCTTCCATGGCTACAGTTCTTGTTATTTACGCGCCCTGCCCGTACCTCCCCGCGCAGTATATATGAGTGTACATCTCCTCCCTGCTTCGGTCAAGCCTTTTCTTGTCACTCCTCTCCCAAGACACACCTGTTCCAAATAAATTAAGGGTTTGGTGGTGGGCGATGTGGCTTTGCGGCAGGGAAACGGAGAGGTAATTAAGTACGAGGCACGAAGTACGAAGTGAAGGAGTTAGGCGCAACAGGGTTGCGCAAATGCATTGAGAGAGAGCAAAGCCGAAACGATGCGAGGGGAACTAAATCCATGCATCCGTGAGGTTGCCCCCCTTAGTACGCAGAGCATCTGTAACCCGCATGGGGATTAGTATCGCAGCGTTTTCCGAAAATTTTATTGGGACAGGTGTGCTCCCAAGAGGATCTCTGAAAATCGCCGCAGAGTCAGCTCCTACGTGTTTTTACACGCTCTGCGTACCATGGGAGCATCACCCTGACGGGTGTGTCGATTTTTCCTTCGCGCGTCCTTCCCGCCTTTCACTCCTCCAATCGTTCATCGCAAGTACGACGTAGGAAGAATGGAACGCGGATGCGGTGTGTCTGCGGCACGGGAGTTGGCTGCGAGGCTGCGGTAGGAGCCGTGGTATGTGTCCGATCAAAAGAGTTCCACGACGCCCAGAAGTCGCAACAGCCAGAGGAAGAGAGCGAGCAGAGCGAGAGCGAACCATGCGATGATGCTCTTCCCGCTCACCGACCGGCGCGGACTGTTGTCTGCTCCATGCTTGATCCTCGCGGATTGCTGATGGGTCACGACATCCTCACTCTTACCGAGTTCTTCCTGCATTTGATTAAAAATCAGAGATAACTACGACAAAGAAAAGGCAGAATATCCGTGGCACAAACACACAGCGGGAAGTGCTGCTTGGCGTAAGCCGCGCAGGCGGCACGTCCGCAAAGATAAGCCGCCAAAGCCGCCGCATGCAGTGGAGCAAGTCCCTGTGCCGCCAGTGCTGCCACGACGCCGGCCAGCACATCCCCTTGACCACCATTGGCCATGTAAGGTCCCCCTGTGCTGTTGTATATGACTTGGGAGCCGTCCGTGGTCAGGGAGCGAGCACCCTTGAGTAAGAGGGTACAGGGATGCCACCGCACGAAAGAGCTCGCTGCATCTACGCGTGAAAGGTGGACGGAGTCCGGAAAGAGTCGACGCATTTCGCCCGCATGGGGAGTCAGGATCGCCCGCTTGGGCAGGGGAAGTTCCTCCGCCGCTAGGAGTCGCAGGGCATCGGCGTCCATGACAACGGGGCATTCCACTGCCGCAAGCAATGCTCTCAGAGCCCGACGGTTGGCACCATCGGGAGTGCCCATACCGGGACCGATGAGCCACGCCTGTGCCCCTTCAAGCGGTAATTCCGCAAAGCTGTCGACATACCGTACCATCACCTCAGGGGCAACTCGCACGGCGAGCAATTCATACACATCCGGCAGACAAAACAGCTCCACGAGACCTGCTCCCATCCGCAGGGCTGCCTGTGCGCACATTTGCGCCGCTCCCAGCATCCCTATCGAACCGGCGACAATGCGCACGCGCCCGGCACGATTTTTATAGCAACTGTAGTCGCGATGCGGAAGCAGAGTCAGCAGCTCTTCGTCCGCCACGCTCGCGTTGCCCTTCTCCGTCTGCGTCAGAACAAGAGGCACGCAGAGCAAACGACCAACATAATCCTCCGCTCCATCGACGAGCAGCCCCGCTTTCACACAGCCGATGGCTAAGGTAACATCGGCGCGTACGGCATGCGGTGCCGCCGTGCCTTCATCGACGTGTAGCCCCGTGGGAATGTCCACTGCCAACACGCAGCAGTGCACGGAATGCGCGCGCAGGTGATTGATTTCCGCCGTCAGCTCGGCGTACCGAGGACTCAAATCTTTTCGGGCTCCGCTGCCCAGCAAACCATCGATGATGAGTGTACCCTCGCTCGTAGGTTTCGGCGACTCCCCGAGCGGGGTGACTGCTGCTCCTTCAGACGCAAGCTCGAGCTGATGACGTGTCACTTCCACCATCTCGGAAACATCTGTCGCGCAGCGCAGGACGATATCCCTGTAACCCAGCCCCCGTGCGATACCGAGGGCATCCCCAGCGTTCAATCCCTTACCTGCGTACACGATGACACGCGGATAGGTGCTCACCGCATCGGCAAACTGCGCATCATGTCGCAGCTGCGTGACGGCGGAACGAACGGCATCCTCCATCAAACCCTCAGGCGTGCAAAGTCCCTCCCCAAAAGCCCTTTGCTCGGCATCCCTCCATGCTCGACTTGTATGGATATCCATTGTCCTATATCATTGCACCTCAGTTTGCTTATCATGGCTTAGGGTGGGCCATACATAGCGCACAAACAGCACTTTGAGCGATGCAGTTAGCGGCACCGCCAACAGCGCACCCACAATCCCACCGAGTATACTACCCCAGAAAAGAACGGAAAACATGACGGTCAAGTCGTGCATGTGCAGGCGAGTCCCGAGTATTTTGGGCTGCAGAACCCAACCATCTAGCTGGCTGACAGAAAGGAAGATGGCGAGTACCGCTATCACGTGCCCGACATCGTGCCACATACTCCACGCGAGTAAAAGAGCGGGAATGCTCACAGTAATCATCCCAATGTAAGGAATAATGCCCAACAGTGCCGCCGCTACCCCGATGGTGACTGCATGGGGCAATCCCATAATCATGAGTGCGCAGCCAAGCACAATTCCATCGATTATGCTCACCATCATCTGCCCACGCACAAAGGAAACCACGTAGGTATTGATATCCCTGAGAGTTTCCACCACTTCATCGCGAAAGCGAGACGCGCGTATCGGCAACACCAAGTGCCATCTCTTTTTGATGTCTTCGCTCTCCAGCAAAAAATAAAAGAGAAACACCGGAATAAGCACAACACCAACGAGAAAACCGACAGACCCGTAGATCACCCTCGTACCCGCCGTAAGCCACCGGATTCCGATGCCAACCAGGTCATCGGAATGGTGCTCGAGGATAGCTATCAGCTTCCCTGTGTAATCTTTTGGCTCGTTCGCGCCCTGCTTAATGTTTTTATTTTGTCCCCCCTCTGCTTTTTCTTCGTCCTGCATGCGCTTGTAGAGGCTATCAACTGCCGTTTGCGCAATAGGCGTATTTTCTAAGAACGACTTACCGGCATCCACCGCATTCTGCAAATACTCAGCCCGATTTTGAATCAAATCCCGCGTTTGATTTACCAACGGCGGTACCACGGCGTACCCAAATATCCCTACCACCACCCCGGCACCAAGCATTACCGGCAAAACGGCAAGCGTACGCGAACATTCGATTCGCGCCTGCAACCAGTTTACTATCGGGTTGAGCAGGTACGCCAAGACCCCGGCTATGATGACCGGTAAAAGCACCGACTCCAGCGCGACAAAAGCCCGTACAAACCCGTACAGCAAACCGCAGGCTACGGTGACCAAAAAGAGCACACACGCCCACGTCAACGCGTGCCAACACGCCGCCCGTTGGAAGGGTGTCGGATATTTCTTTTCACTCGCCATGCTTGATAAAGTCTACCCGTTTTTCCTCGATGTGTCAACTACGAATACTCTTGACATTTCGTAAAATCGGGGTATAGTGCCCGCAAATGCCTCGTGTTCCTTCACTCACGCTGCCGACCGATGACTTCGAGGAGATGCTCGAGATGAGTAACCGTCGTCTTATTTACAGCCTTCGAATGTCGGTCTTCTCCCCCGAAAACGCGCGACATTTCAGCCCTCGTCCCCCTGCGGAGCACGATGCCTACATCGTTCACCAAGAACCCGGTCGCATCACTATCCATATCTTCGCCGATGGCAAGCTGATTTTCGATTGCTTCATCGTCCCGTCCAATCAAGGGTAACAATAGCTTGGCACCGCTGCGTGCTATTCACATTTCCCGTGCTGCCCGTCACACACCCGGCATACCACACCACACCCCCTACGCCAGCCCCACACACCTCACACACTGCTTCTCTGCCTCCCCCCTTCTCCCACCACCATACACTTCTCTCCTCAACTTTGCCACTTCGTACCTCGTACTGCTTCCTCCTTCCCCATCACACGCAGTGCCTCGATGCTTTCCTCTGCACTCCTTTTCCCTGCACAACACCACCGCCCACCACACCCGCCCCTCCCCGGCTTTGCCACTTCGTACTTCGTACTGCTTCCTCCTTCCCCATCACACGCAATGCCTCGATGCTTTCCTCTGCACTCCTTTTCCCTGCACAACACCACCGCCCACCACACCCGCTCCTCCCCGGCTTTGCCACTTCGTACTTCGTACTTCGTACCTCGTACTTGGTCACCTTTGTGTTTCCCTGCGACAAAACCATCGCACTACTTTGGATGTTTAATTTATTTGGGACAGGTGTGAATTTTCTCGAGGACAGATTTGGGTCCGGCTTGCCAACACGAGCAAAGTATGCTATGTTTTGGGTTATGAGGATCTTTTCATTGATGACAGCCGTACTGGCAACAACACTGCTGGTCATGTGCGACCAAGTTGAGGGTCCACTACCGGCGGGGCGAGTGCAAGCCACAGACCCCACAGCGGATACCTTATTGGCTAAGGCGCAGCGTTTTTTGAATGCGAAAAAGCTCTCTGCCGCACGGCGAGTGCTCACACAACTCGTTTCTGAGCACGAACTTGCGCCCTGTGCGGCACAGGCACGCATTCTGCTCGGTGATATCGCGGAAAGAGAAAATGATCCGCGCGAGGCATTCCGCCAGTATGGTAAAGTGGTAGAGGGATACCAAGGAAGCGAACTCTACGCCCAAGCTCTCAACCGCCAACTCGCCATAGCTACGGCTGCCGCGAACGGCAAACTGAAGGGTAAGGTGCTCTGGCTTTGGGATGTGCCCATGGAGGAAGCGAAGGTCATTGAGTGGCTACAGTCTATCATCATCAATGCGCCTTACGCGGATATGTCCGCTACGGCTTCCTCTGTCTTAGGTGATTACTTGGTTCGTAAAAAACGTTATGATGAGGCCGTCGTAGTGTACCGCCAGCTCGTGGACAAATACCCGGACAGCCCATACGCGCCGGGCGCGCAGATGATGGCTGCCAGAATCTACGCCGGTAGTCGTACTCGCGGCGATAACAACTTGGTCAACCTCGACCGCGCCCGCGAGGCATACGAGGAATTTACTCTGCTTTTCCCAAACCACGCGGAGGTCGGTAAGGCTCGCAGCGGGGCGCAGGAAATGCAACGTTTGCTCGTCCAACAAGAGCTCGAAGTGGGCAAATACTATTTGAACCGCGCTCGGGAATACGGTCCTGCCGCTTTTTGCTTTGAGAGTGTGATTCGCCAAGAACGCCTCAATCCGCAGGCTGCGCGGGAGGCTAGGCAGCTTTTAGCACGGGCACGAGCCGCGCTGAAACCCTCCACTGCTTCCAAACCATGAAAGGGCGCGCGCTGCTTGCGGGGTTGCTGTGTTTGGCGGTCGCTTTCTTCGCGTCCAGTTGCGTCTATCATCTGGGAGGAGTGAAAAACCGTAGCATGAGGAAAATCAACACCGTATGCGTGAACACCTTTGCGAACCACACGCTCTTTCCCTACGTCGCTACACAATTTTCAGCCGCTCTCACGGAGACATTACAACGGGACGGCGGCTACAGCTTGGCATCCCCCGCAAATTGCGACGCCATCGTGTCGGGGGCTGTCACCTCCGTGACTGAGAGCTCATTGCGAGCTAATTGGCGAAATACCTACATCTCGGCAGAAATTGGGCTTACGGTGCACGTGAGTTATGTGGTGACCGATGCCCGCACCGGAAAAGTACTCACTCGGGGTCAGGTAGCCGAGGAAGGGAGCTTTTTCAATGACTCGGCGGGCAATGTGCAGGCTGCCCGCGATAGTGCCCTTTCCTACGCGACTCGCCTAGCTGCTGAGCAAATAGTGCTGAATCTCACCACTCCATGATATCCTACCCCGTCAGCTTTGTTGCCCTTCCCATCGGCAACCGGGATGATATCACCCAACGGGCTTTGGCTGTACTGACGGAAGTAGATTGCATCTGTTGCGAGGATACGCGGAATACCGGACGCTTACTCGCTCACTACAGGATACACAAGCCGCTGCTCAGTTACCACGAGCACAACGAGCGCGAGAGATGCTCCGAGGTTGCCGCGCGTGCCCTTGCGGGAGAGCGTTTCGCGGTGGTCACGGACGCGGGGTTGCCCAGTGTGAGTGACCCCGGCTTCCGTCTGGTGCGCGAGCTTCGTGCCCGTGGAGTTGCCTACACGGTGCTGCCCGGACCATGCGCACTGGTCACAGCCCTAGTTGGTTCCGGTCTGCCCACGGATTCTTTCTACTTCGGCGGCTTCCTACCGGTCAAGCCCGGCAAGCGGCGCAGTGCCCTAGAACGCGCTCTTCAGGCTTCCTGTACGTGTATTTTTTACGAATCCCCCTTTCGCATGGTAGCCACGCTCACCCAACTCGCCGAGCTTTGCGGGCAAGTGCAGGTGTGTGTCGCCCGCGAATTGTCAAAATTGCACGAAACCTACCATTGCGGTACTGCCGCTGAGCTCGCTACCGACTTCGCCTCCAACCACTACAAGGGTGAAATGGTGCTGCTCCTCACTCCCCCGAACCGGGATTAGCCTATGGACGAACGTACGATTCTCGTGGCAGAAGATGACGCATCCATCCGTGCCGGTCTAGCGGATGCCCTACGGACGCACGGGTTTGCGGTGCTTACCGCTGCTGACGGCGAAGCCGCTCTCCGTCTCATCCTTGCGAACAGAGTCGACCTCGTGCTGCTCGACCTCAATATGCCCAAACTGCACGGTCTCAAGTTGCTCAAGGTGATGGGCAAGGAATGTCCCGGAGTCCCCAGTATCATCCTGACCGCGCTCGGAGAGGAGCAGGACCGGGTGCGCGGTCTGGAAAGCGGAGCGGACGATTATGTGGTGAAACCCTTTTCGATGGCAGAGCTGTTGGCGCGTGTGGCGGCGGTGTTGCGACGCTATCCGTCCCGCAGTTGCGCGGCACCGCAGCAGCCGCTGCCTTTCCCGGGCGGTTCGCTTTGCCCGCAGTCCCGCGCTATGCTGTTGGATGACGGAACGACGGTGCCCCTGCGAGATAAAGAGTACGAGCTCTTCCGTTATCTGCTGATGCACCCGGGGCGCATCATCCCGCAGGAGGAGTTACTCGTGCGCGTGTGGAGCAGTCGCGTCCCCGCTTCGCAGACACGTACGGTGTCGGTCACCCTCGCACGACTGCGTGAAAAGTTGACGCCGGAGGTATCGCAGCGTATCGAGGGCGTGCGTGGGCGCGGCTACAAGTGGAATGACGCATGAAGAAAAAGCCCTTCATTATCCTCATATCTATCGCCTTGGTTGCCGTGGCAGCCGCGTTGTGGCAGGCGATGCAGGCGGCACTACTCGAGGAGCGGCTGCGGGCTATCGATGCGCGCGCGCAGGCTGCCCGTCTCGTTGAACTCTCTCTCCCGCGCGTGCTCACCGAGGTGCGGACATTGCTGCGCGCCGAGCAGGCAAAACTCGGCACCACACCGCCCATCGGGAAGGTGAATTACCCCATGCCACCGGGGGGTAAAGCCGACTTCAATCGCGGATTTTTTCTGCTTACCCCGGCGATGATTCAAGCCCCCGTGGGTGATGAGGCGTTCGCCGAGCGTCTCGCCTCCGCCCCGGCTATCACCAACACCATTCGCCGCAAAGCGTACAATCCCTCGGCTTTGCCCTACAATCCTAACGAGAAAACATCGTACGATCCACGCACGCAGCTCCCCGTTTTCGGGGTATATGAGGTGACGGAGACGGACCTAGACAAGCCGATGCGTCTTACCGGCAAACCCGGTCCGTTTTTTTGCTGGAATTACGGCGATACGCTCGTATGTATGCGCTCGGTACCCACGAGCCACGGGGCTGCGGCGGAGGGCTTCGTCATGGATCCCGCCAGGCTTACTGCCCACTTGCTGCCGCTGACGGAGCCCGGTTTGGTCCAACCGAGCATCGACTTTGTACGCCCCGGCGAGGCTGCCAATCTATCCCCTCTACCCATGGTGCTGAGAGCGGGGGAAAAGGTACAGTTGCCCGATTCTCGGGAGAGAGAGCAAGCGATGCGCGGTCCCGTCATCTCGGCATGGCTCTTTTCCATCCTCACCGTGCTGATCGTCTTTGCCCTGCTCGCGTTTTATGCGCGGATGGAACGCCGTCGCTCGCTCTTTGTGTCCGCTGTCACGCATGAGCTGCGCACGCCCCTTACCAGTTTCCAGTTGTACACGGACCTGCTTTGCGACCCGACCTTGCCACCGGAAAAGGCGAACGAATACCATACGACACTCCGGCGCGAGAGTTTGCGCCTTTCTCACCTCGTGGAAAATGTGCTTTCTTACGCCCGCCTCACCCGGGGTAAGTTACGAGAACGGCAAGACATCGGCAGCTGCGCGGAATTACTGTCGGCTCTGCTCGAAAAGATCGCCGAGCATTTGCGGCGTGCCGGGTGGTCGGTCAATATCACGATCGACACGCGGGTCGGGCTTCTGCGGCTGCGCACCGACCTCATCTCGGTCGAGCAAATTCTGCTCAACCTCGCCGACAATGCCATCAAGTACGCCGCGTCCGACCACGCGGTCATGACACTGCACGCCCTGCAGACGCACCGGGCGGTCGCCCTGCGTATCACCGACAATGGACCGGGTATCCCGCCGGAAATGCGGCGTTCGCTCTTCCGCCCCTTCTCTCACACCCCAAAAGCAGAGCATTCGCGAAAGCCCGGCATTGGCTTGGGCTTGGCTCTATCGCGCGACCTCGCCCGCTCCATCGGCGGCGAACTCTCTCTCGAACGCTCTTCCCCACAGGGCACGACCTTCCGGCTCACGCTGCCGCTCGGCGAATAAAACGAAATGTCCACTGATGTGCGCCCGCATCTGTGTTGGTGTCACAGGATGAGCATGCAGTCGCCGTAAGAGAAGAAACGGTAGCGTTCGGCGACGGCCTGGCGGTAGGCTTCCATGATGAGGGGGCGGGATGCGAAAGCACAGACGAGCATGATGAGGGTGCTCTGCGGGAGGTGGAAGTTGGTGAGGAGAGCGTCCGTGACCTGATAATGAAAGCCCGGGTAGATAAAAATATCAGTTTCGCCGGAGCCGGGACGCAGGGGGAGTCCGTAGCGAGCTGCCTGTGTTTCCAAGACTCGAACAGTGGTGGTGCCCACGGCGAAAACACGCTTGGCAGAGTTGACGGCATCGGCGGTATCCGGGGGAAGATTGAAAGATTCGGTGTGCATGTGGTGCTCTTCCACGCGCTCGACTTTGACCGGGCGAAAGGTACCTACCCCAACGTGAAGGGTGAGGAAACGGTGTGGGAGAGAAGCGAGCAGTTCGCGGGAGAAATGGAGCCCGGCGGTGGGAGCGGCTATGGCTCCCTCGTGGACGGCATAGACTGTTTGATAACGTTCGCGGTCGGTGGGGTCAGTTTCCCGCTTCATGTAGTGCGGGAGAGCGAGGCGTCCGTACTTGTCGTCATCCACGGGTGCGTCCCAGCGGATGAGGCGGTAACCTTCCTCATCGATTCGGATGACCGTACCGACAGAGGAGCCGATGCGAACCGTGCGACCCACTTTCATCTTACGCCCCGGGCGAACGAGACATTTCCAAACCGACTCCCCGGGCATGCCGACGCGCACGAGTTCGATGCTGCCATCGTCGGAGAAGAAGCGAGCGGGCACAACCTTCGTATCGTTGAGTACGAGGAGGTCACCCGGTGAGATGAAGTCGGGGAGGTCGCGAAAAATGCGGTGCTCAATGAGTCCGGTATCGCGATGAACGACCATCATGCGCGAAGCGGTACGCTCCGGCAGGGGGTGGTCGGCAATCAGCTCCGGGGGCAAGGGGTAATCAAAGTCCGGCGTACGCACAACTCGATGGGGTCAGCATGGGAAAACGCTCATCCGACGCAAACATTCGTCTTTGCCGAGGGCGGCGAGTATGCAATCCATCCCCGGACCGACATGGTTGCCGGTGAGGGCAACGCGGAGGGGGTACATACCGGCACCGACCTTCACGCCGTGCTCCTTGCAGAGGGGTTTGATGAGGGCGAAAGCAGCCTGCGGACTCCATTCGGGCAGCGCACGGAACGCGTCTGCCAGCAGGGAAAGCATCTCGCGGGCATTGCTCTGGAGAGCTTCCATCGAAGCGGAATCGTACACGAGCTGCTGCACCCAGCTCACCCAGTGGGGTACTTCACTGAGAAGCTGAACCTTTGCTTGCGCACCGGCGATGGCCGTGCGGAGCTGCGGAGTATCGACCAAACCGACCTTGGCACAGAACGGGAGCGACCTTTCCACGAACGTCTCCGGGGAGAGTCGCAGAATATGCTGCTGATTCATCCACTTGCACTTGGTGATGTCAAACTTGGCGGCTGCGCGGTTCACATGCTCGAGGGAGAAGAGCTCAATAAGCTGCTGCACCGTGAAAATTTCCTGTTCCGTTTTGGGGTTCCAGCCGAGCAAGGCAATAAAGTTGACGACCGCCTCGGGCAGGAAACCCTCCTCCGGGTAAGAGCCGAGCTGTGCACCTACATCGCGCTTGCTCATCTTGGAGCCATCCGCATTCCTAATGAGGGGGATGTGGGCATACACGGGCGGCTGTGCACCGAATGCCTCAAAGAGCTGGAGGTGCTTGAACGTATTCATGATGTGGTCCTCCCCGCGAATCACGTGCGTTATCTTCATCTCGATGTCATCCACGACATTGACCAAGTGGAAAATATAAGAACCGTCCGTACGCTTCAATACCATATCCGGCGTGTTCTGCTCGTTCGTGTAATCCACGCTGATGTCGCCGCAAACCGCATCGTGCAGGGTCATTACCCCATCGCGCCGAAAGCGAAAACGCCACACCGTGCCTTCGCTCGTGCCCGGAATCTCGTTGCCCTCTTTGTCGCGTTTGTTGGGAGCAGGACTCTCATACACGCGCCCACTGTCCACTAAATGCTGAAAATACCTGTCGTAAATTTCTCCGCGTTGACTCTGGTAATAGGGTTCAAAGGGTCCGCCGACGCCTTCTCCCTCGTCCCAATCGAGTCCCAACCAGCGCATGCCGCTGAATATGGCTTGCATGGCATCTTCCACATGGCGTTCCCGATCGGTGTCCTCGATGCGCAATACAAAGGTACCGCCCATCTTCCGGGTGAAGAGATAATTAAAAAGAGCCGTGCGAACTCCCCCGATGTGCAGATAACCCGTCGGTGACGGCGCGAAACGGGTGCGTATCTTCGTTTCCATGCGCATCTTATACACCTAAACGAAGTTTTTTTCAAGCCCAAGCGCGGTATCCTCCGAGCATACCCCACCCGCCCCTCCCCGGCTTCGCCACTTCTACTTCCGGCGTTCTCCCCGCCACACACGGTGTCCCGCTGCTTTCCACCGCACACCTTTTCCCTGCACGACACCATCGTCCATCACACCCGCCCCTCCCCGGCTCTGCCACTTCGTACTTCGTACTTCGTACCTCGTACTTCTTATCATGTCTCGAGCATAGCCTGCATGGAGGCAAAAAAGTTTTTACAGGTGCCTTCATCGACAGGTTCGTTGCGCATTTTTTCGTAGTCGATGAACTCGTAGAGCTCTGCGGGAATTTCGTCGAGAAAGGGCGAAGGGGCGCAACTTTCTTCCCTCCCATAACGGGTACGGTGGGCACAGTAACTGAGGGTAAGTTGACTCTGAGCTCGGGTGATACCGACGTAGAGGAGTCGCCTCTCCTCCTCGAGATTTCCCTCATCGACTGAGCGGGAATGCGGCAAGAGCCCCTGCTCCACGCCCACAATATAGACCCGTGGAAACTCCAGCCCCTTGGCGGCATGCATTGTGATGAGACACACCCCCTTCTTCTTCTCGATGTCCTCCTCCTTCTCATCGTCCAGCGAAACTGAAGCGAGAAACTCGTGCAACTTGCCGGGTGCGGGGTCTGCCTGCCGTAGCGTGTCCATGAGCTCATCGATAGCCGCTTCACGTCTCAGCCGCTCCTCTTCGGTCTTGCAACTGCGCCCCATGTATGCCGGGTACTCGACCTCGCTCAACAAATCGGATGTCAACGCCGCTGCCGACTTAGCCCCATCGGCAAAGGCATGTCGGTACTTCTCGATCAGCCGCGCCAAGGCTGCCACACAGCTGCGGGCGCGTTCATTCAGAGAGCCGCAGGCAACAATATCGCTCATCGTGCGCCACACACTTTTACGCAACTCTCGGCTTTTCTGGATGAGGTCCCCGGCAGTAGTGGCACTGATTCCTCGCGGCGGGGTATTGAGTATGCGCAGCAGGTGCAGGTCGGCATCCGGGTTGGCAATCACATGCAGGTAACTGAGCACATCCTTCACCTCTCGGCGATCAAAAAAGCTTTTCGTACCGACCATGCGGTATGGAATGTGGCATTCTCGCAGTGCCATTTCGAGCGGACGACTCTGCGCGTTAGCGCGAAAGAGCACGGCAAAATCTTCCCAAGCGATGTGCTCCTGCGCGTGCAGCTGCAGCATCTCATCCGCCACAAAACGCGCTTCCTCCTCCGAGCTAGGCATTCTCACGAGTCGCACGGGCTCCTTTCCTTCCTTCCGCGTGCGCAGCGTTTTCTCTCGTCTCCCGGCATTGTGCCTGATGAGTGCGTTGGCGCAGTCCAACACTCGCCGCGTGCAGCGGTAATTCTCCTCCAATTTAATCACCTTCGGTCCCGGGAAAAAGTGCTCAAAGTCCAAGATATTCGAAATTTGCGCCCCTCGCCACCCGTAAATCGCCTGATCATCATCCCCCACCACACACACATTGTGCGCCGCCCCGACTAGCTGTCGCAGCAAACTCATCTGCAAACCATTCGTATCTTGGAACTCGTCCACCGTGATGTAGAGGAAGCGTTTCTGCCAATCGGCGCGCACCTCCTTATTCGTGCGCAGCAAGTGCTCCGTGAGGATCAAGAGGTCATCGAAGTCGACCGCGTTCTGCGCCTTCATTTCCTTCTGATATGCAGCCGCGATCGCCGCTGTCAACTCGTCCTCGATTGCCTGATATGAGAGCCCGCGATTCCGCACGGCTGAGTACACAGAAAGCACCTGCACGGGCTCGAGCTTCTCCCGGCGTGCGCCCATCTCCGAAATGAGCCGCCTCACGAGTCCCTCTTGGTCACTGCCCGTCAGGATGGTAAAGTTCTCCTTATAACCGAGCCGCCCGATTTCCCGGCGCAATATGCGCACGCAGAGCGAATGAAAGGTGCACACCGTCATCTCTTTGGCTTGCTCTGCCCCCACGAGCCCCGCCACCCGCTGCGCCATTTCATTGGCGGCTTTGTTCGTGAACGTGAGCGCGAGTATGTGTTTCGCGTCCACTCCCACCCGGAGCATCTGCGCGATGCGACAAGTCACTGTCCGTGTCTTCCCCGTGCCTGCCCCCGCCAAAATGAGCACCGGCCCATCGAGCGTGCGCACAGCCTCCCTCTGCGCCGCGTTCAGCAGCCCCATATCAAACTTTTCTGCCATACCCAACCCGCGTCGCAGCTCACGCGCGACGAGCTTTCTCGTTCATTCCTCCCGGCAACCGCCGTCAAAAGTTGTACTTAGCCCCGGCGGTCACGCTCCACGAATCCATGCCGGAGCGCAAATCGGCACCTACGTTGAAGTAAAGCAGCGTATCCTCCGAAAGGGGCATACGCAGAGCAGCACCCAACTGCGCAGCCGTCTTCCCCACCTCGGCGGCTTCCACCGTTTGCCTCACTCCCGGGTTTACCTGCAAGGCGACATCGGCACCCCCTTGCGAATCACCGACATCTTGGGCGATATTGGCGCGCAGCTCAAGTTGAGCAGCGGTGTTAAAGACCGAGGCCCCCACCGCGCTGATCCAGCGCAACCCCAGCGTAAAGGTACTCGTGACCCACTCCTGCTCTCCCACATTGAGTCCCACACCCTGCCCATCTTCGTTGTATCCGTCCAACGTGGTACGCATCACAGATGCCCCCACCAAGGGTTGCAACACTTGTGTGTGCTCCTCGTTGAGCGGAATATCGTAGGTTAATTCATACATGAGACCGACACCCCAGCCATCCGTGCTGCCGCTCGTGGTGTAGCTGGCCGCACCATACTGTACCGTGCGGTCAAGGTCCACACTGTTCAATCCCACTACTCCGACCAACGTGTGCCCCCAACGTCGACGCGCAAAGCGTGCCATGAGGCTCAGATAGTAGCTATCCATATTGCCGTCTGCCGTATCACAACTCCCTCCATCCAAGTCACCGTAGAGGGCGGACAACCCGAGTCCGAGACTCGTCCTCTCATTCAAATCCATGCCCAACCCGACCGTACCGCCCCATGCGTTGTACTTGTATCCGGACATCATGCCATCGTCATTGAGGTTGGCAAAGTCACCGGAAGCTTCCAACCAGAAATGTGTGTAGGGCAAGGAATCGTAGCTGCAGTCGCTGTCCAACCCCATCGCCCCGGCGTGGTCGCGCATGCGCAGCATCTGTGCCCGCAGCGCGTCTCTCTGCGCCGTCCCGGCGATGGGCACCGTGCTACCCGCCACCCCGGCAAATGTCTTCGAAACCGCCGATGCCATCGCCGGTTCTCCCAAACCAGTTACGACCCAGTTCATCACATTTTGGAACTCTGAGCCGTTCGTCATCGCTTCACTTGTGCGTGCCGCCCACATCAACTGCGCTCCCGCCTGCACATTCTCAACCTTCCCCGCGTCTTGAGCAAATATATTCCCGCGCCTCGCCGTAGCGTTTACTACAATATCACCGTCCTTGTACGTCACTCTCACATCCTCCCAGAACACGCGGAACGAGCCTTCCAGTACGTGATCAACCTCCTGCCCGTTGTTTAATCCCGTTATCCCCTGAGCAGAACTCAGCACCTTCATATCCTTCAAATCCTGAGGATTTTCCAAATCAAAGGGGTTGATCCCCAAACTCCCCAGCACGAGCTTCGCGCCTTCCCCCCATGCCATCGTGCCACTGCCCACCACAGCCGCCTCTACCCCCTCCATCTTCCCCTCTGTAGGTTTCAAATTGTAGTACACTCCCAGCGTCCCTCCCTTTTCCATCGAGAAATCCCCGGTCTTTAGGCGCGAAGCGACAGAACCGTCCTTCCCATCATCCGGGGCGAGTAATGCAAGTGAGCTGCCCTCTTTCACCGTTACGTTCCCATACTCGAGTTCCCCATACGTGAGACTCGGTGTCGTCGGTGCCTGCTGCGCAACGGGAGCGACATTCGCCTTTTCCCCGATCAGACCCAAGTACGCCCCGCCGTCCACAGTCAGGTTGACCGTGTTGCTGCCGCCGCTGTACAGAGTCTGGGCAGTACTCGCTCCAGACACGGTAACCGTTTTCGCACCTTCGTTCGCCGACTTAATGCTTCCGCGATAAGTCGATGCTCCTTGGAAGTAGGGGGAGGAAGAGGTATTATCAATGGTGATATCCCCTCCCAGTTGCAACGATGCTTCCTTACCCTCCGCCACGGACAGCGCACCGACTTTGTTACTCTGCGATGACGTCACCAGCCCGGCGTTGTCTCCCTCGAGCACCACCACCACTCCGGCGAGCCCTACATCGCTCGCATTCAGCGTACCGTTCACCACAATCGCTCCTTTACCACCGATTGTTCCCTGCCCGATAGGTGTCGTGTCCTTCGATAGTGTCAATATCCCATTCACTTCCAGCACAGAGCCGTGCCCTATCGTTCCCAGTGTCTCAGCTTCACTCTGCCAACCGTTCAGGACGAGTTTATTCGGTGGAATCTCTTCCTCTCCTTCTTTCGCCTCCTCGGTCTCATCAACACTCAAGGTCCCGGCTTTCACCAAATTTCCCCCGATGGTAAACTCTCCTTTCTCCACCCGCAACGTCCCGACATTCTCTACATTGCCGGTCACATTTAACTCCGCTCCACCGCGCTTTGTCAGCTTAATTCGATGCACGGCTTCGCCTTGATCCAATATGATACTCCCGCGTAAGGTGCGTGACGCCACAGTCACATCATCTTGTTGGTCTATATACAAGGTAACGTCCTCATCACCTATCTGATTCTGAATAGTCAGATTCCCACTGCGACCATCTGTTCCGGAGTTGAGATTGCGCAAGACAATCCCATCGTCGTCGTTCTTAGAGTACATCACCGTCATGTCCGTATTCACACGCACCTGCTTCCACCGCTCCCCGCTAATTTGCTGTGCATCGACTTTTCCGTGTGTTGCGGCATACCATATCCCGTTCGCGCGAAGAACAAATCGCAGCACCCCACCACCACCTTCAGCACCATCGACAAAGTCACCCCCAACGATTATGTCCGTACCGGCTTCAAGACTAAAGTACTTCTGGAACCATGCCCTCATGTCTCCCACCGTGCCGTTCTCTTGGATATCCTTGAGCTCCGCGAAAATGCCGTTGGTAAGCCAGAGGTCCACGTAGCCCCCCTCGTCACCGGTACCCACACTTTCATCCTCATTCTCCTCCTCTCCTTCTAGGTCGCGCAGCCACTCAATTACACTATCCGCAAACTGTAACTCTATCTTGCCTCCATCCTCGAATTCAATCGCGCCGCTTTCCTGAAACTCCATCATGTACGTGCCGCCGGTCGGTGCTTCGCCCTCCTTCACGTACTTAATGTTCTCTTCTCGCACCAAAAAGCTAAATGCCTCAAACTCCTCCACCGTCACCGTACCTCCGCCTATGCCGTAAACACGACCACCCCGAGTGCCAAGATCGACTGACTTCAAGTACTCCCCCTTCAACCCACCCATCCCAAAGTCGACCGGCGCGACTGTCGGTACATCTTCCCCACTCTCTAGGTCCAATCTGTCGTCATCCACCTCAGGCATAAGCGCCCGTATCCTCACCTCCGTTCCCTCTATCGCGTTCCCTGCTCCGACCAAGCTACTCCCCGTATCCTCCGCCGAATACATGGTTATCTGGTTCTTCCAGACTGTGTTATTCATGTTCAGCGTACTACCGTACGTATCAACGGAACCGGTGCCTATGGCGTAGTCTCCGCCGACAGACAAGGTACCACCGGTCACATAATCGCCGTCCTCGTTCCTCGCACCTATGGTGACATGCCCTTCCCCGGATGCGGCATCACCGGTCTCTGGGTTCTTACTTCCACTCAGATCCCAGTGCACTGTCTTATCTGCGGCGATGTCAAAGGTCGCATTGCCATCCCACGTGATCGTGCCGGTGCCAGTGAGAGTAAAATCCTCCTCGAACGTAAGCTCCGCACCGCCCGCGAATCCCACCTCATCGCTCACATCCAGCTCGTAGCCCACCGCCCCCTCATCCACGCGTATCCCCTTGGCGTACAACTTTTCCGTCCGTACCTCCCCGCCCCCCCCCTGCACTGCGATGTCTCTGAAATCGGAAATTCTTTCTCCCACCGCTCTCTCCGTGCGACGCCCCGGTGCCGCAAAACGCAGTGTGTTAGACTTATTGCTCGAATCCTGAAACAGTCCTTCTACGTTCTCTCCGCAGTCTGTATTGAGCATCAGCATGCTCATCTGATACTGTGGATCATCCCATACGGCTAACAAACCCGTATTCCCTTTGCTATACGCTCCCAACGTCCCGCCCCGCGCTACGACATACTCATTGTTCTGCTCCAAATCCAAGAACGCCCTTATGTTGATGGTAGCAGCTGTCCTCCACGATGTGTACAATTCTGTGAACAAGATGTCCGGTGCCCCCAAGATGTCTTCCGTCGGCAGCGTCCATTGCTTGGGGCTATGCGTGGAGTGGCTGTTGGCTGACTTGAAAGCACTCACCGTCGTGGTCACCGAACCCTTGGAACTGCGATAGTTCAGCTGAAATCTGCTACTTTCGTTGACATCAGGGTTAGCATCGTATCCAAAACCGGGCGCACCCAAGCCGCTGATATAAAGCGCACCGCTTATGTTCATGTAAAAATTTGGCGATTTCTCCTCAATGGTCGACTGCTGGCTTTGGGGTAGCGAGGAAATGAAATAGTTCGTCCTCGTCTTGTATACTCTTAGGTCAAACTCCCACTCCTTTTCACGGTACACCGCGAACGGTAGATCGACGTGGTACATGTCAGTAATCGAATCTGGTACCCGTTCCCAATCGGTATTCTTTACCGTGTACGACAGGTCAAACTCTAACTTTTCCGGCAGTTCAAGCTCTTTCGAAGCGGCACTCGCCTGAGAAGCAGTCAGCACAGCAACGAGAAGTCCCAATGGAAGGTGGAGTTTCATAATGATGGAAGAATTGCTCCCTTTCATCATACCGTATGACTCCGCCAAATCAAGAAAAAAAAATTCGGAAACAAAAGAAATCACACCTGTCCCAATAAAATTCTCGAAAAACGCTACGATACTAATCCCCATACGGGTTGCAGACGCTCCGCGTACCAAGGGGGCTTCAAACTCACGACCGCATGGATTTAGTTCCCCACGTGAGATTCCCGCTTTGCGTCCATCGTTCCTCTCCGCGCAACCTTGGCGCGCCTAACCCCTTCACTTCGTCCCTCTCTTTGCCTCGCACGTTTTCTTCCCACAACACAACACAACACACACGCACAACCCGCGCCAAGCTGCGGCACCACACAACCCCCGCTCCCCGGCTCTGCTACTTCGTACTTCGTACCTCGTACTTGATCACCCCCCGTTTCCCTGCGACAATGTCACCGCCCACCACTAAGCCCCTCATTTATTTGGGACAGGTGTGATGGTACATAGCGCAGCAAACAGCAGAAGCCGCCGACACCGGCTCCGTGGTGGGGCATGAGTCGGTAGGCGGGAAACCGGGAGAGCGTGCTGCGAAAGGGGGCGAGCAGGGGTACCTCGACGGCGGAAAAACCCGGTACGCGCCGAAGGATATAGGCAATGACTCGTTCATTCTCCTCGGGATCGTAAGTGCAGGTCGAGTAGAGCAAGAACCCGCCCGGGGAAAGGCAGCGGGAGACGGCGAGGAGGATTCCTCGCTGGCGTTTCGCGTTGCCGTGCACTGTGGATGCCCCGAGACAACCGGGGTTTTTGAGCCCCTTGCACAGCAGTGATTGTCCGCTGCACGGGGCATCCACTAAAATGAGGTCGAATTGCTCCCCGGCGGCTGCCCAGCGGTCGGGACGCGTGCCGGTAACGCATGTATTGGGTAACCCACAGAGTAGGACATTCTGCCGCAGAATGCCGCGTCGGGCCGGGTTCACTTCGTTAGCACAGTGATCAACCAAGGGAAAACGCGCCGCGAGCAACACGCTCTTGCCGCCGGGTGCCGCGCAGAGGTCCAAACTCCTCTGCGGCGTGCGCGGAAGCGCGGTCAGTGCCACGCTCGTCCAGCAGGATGAGAGGTCCATCACATAATAACATCCCGCCGCGTAGTCGGCGTGCCGCGTGGGTTTCGCTCCGGCGGCGGGTAGGAGCACCCTGTCGGGAAGCCACGGAAAACACGCGGTATCCTCACACGCGAAAGGCGCGACGTAATCCTCCCCCACTCGCGGGGTAAGTACGACAGCCATCCGCGCGGCATCTCCGGTGCGCATGGCACGCAGCAACGCAAACGCGGGCTCCCCACTCAGGTTCAGACGATGGCAAAGTCGCGATTCAGCCTGAGTAGGTGGTGTCTCGAGTCGAGTTACGTCGGGGACGAGTTGCATGGTGGACGGGTTTCACCTCCGGCGTTGTTTGCTTTCGGGTTTCTCGAGGCACCCACTTCGTCTAAGGCGAGATGAGCTGCCCCGATGACACCGGCATCGCTGCCGAATTGTGCCCGCAATATCTGCAAACGCGCGAAATGCGGAGGGTATATCTGGGCTTGCAGGTAACGACGCAGGGGCGCAAAGAGCAAATCCCCTGCCCGAGCGATGCCGCCACCGATGACAAATGCCTGCGGATTGAGGATGTAGTGGCAGTTGAGTAGGCAGGTAGCCAATTTGCGCGCCGCGTCATCCCACAACGCCAACGCTACGGGACACCCGGACTTCGCGGCTTTTTCTAAGTGGATGGGTGTGAAATCCTCCGGCGGGGCGATTCCTGCGGCGGCGTACATCATGCGTGCTTCACAGGCGAGTTCATTGTTGCCGATGTAGTCTTCCACCGCGCCGCGATTGCCGTAGTGCCCGATCCGTCCACGATAATCGATGGATACCTGTCCAATTTCCCCGGCAGCTCCCATGAAACCGTGCAGCAAATGCCCGTCCACCACCACACCCGCCCCCACTCCCGTACCGAGGGTGAGGCAAACCACATGCCGCATGCCGCGCGCGGCTCCCAGCTTCCACTCGGCGTACGCCATGCAATTGGCATCGTTGTCGACCGCCGCCGGTAACCCCCCGGCTTCCTCCAAGATGCGACGGATCGGTACATTGTACCAACCCGGCACATTGGTGAGCGAATCGGCAATCCCCGCCGTATGGTCCACGAATCCCGGCAACCCCATTCCCACAGCGCGTACCCCCGGATACTCGGCGCGGAGCTCGCGCAGGCACGCGCCTAAGCGTTCGGTGAGCTCCTGCGGCGCGTTGCACTCGCGCGTGTTAATACCTTCGCTGCGGTGTATGATCTCCGACCCTCTCACCACGGCAACCTTGAGGGACGTACCCCCCATGTCAACTCCTATGCTCAACCCCTTACTTTCCATGCCCCCATTCTAGCATAAAACCCCATTCCCCCCAAGAAAATTCCTGAAAATCGCCGCCACGCCCCACATCTGTCCACAGCCGTCCCAAGAAAAATAAGAGCTTCGTGGTGGGCGGTAACTTTGAGGCAGGAAGACGCGGAGGTGATTAAGTACGAGGTATGAAGTACGAAGTACGAAGTGAAGGAGTGAGGCGCGACGGAGTTGCGCAGGGGAGTTGGAAGAAGGCAAAGCCAAAACAATGCGCGGGGAACAAATCAATGCACCCGTGAGGTTGCCCCCTTTTAACACGTAGAGCGTCCGTAACCCGCATGGAAACTAACATCGCGGCGTTTCTCAAAAAATTTTACTGGGACAAGTGTGAGCATAAAGTCGCCATTCCTCCCCGCCACACACGGTGTCTTTACGCTTTCCTCCACACACATTTTCCCTGCACGACACCGCCGCCTACCACACCACCCCCTCCCCGGCTTCGCCACTTCGTACTTCGTACTTCGTACCTCGTACTTCATCTTACTCCGTCTGCCCTCCCCCAATCCGGCCTTAGCGACCGCGCATTCTGGGGTAACGGGGGGAGGGCGACGGAAAATTGTCAGAAGCTGATGCGATAGCCTGCGCTCGCGTTCGCGCTTGTCCAGCCGCTACGGAATTCTACCGAGCCATCGATGATGATGCTGCCGAGGTTACGCCCCAGCGGCACACTCAACCCCACTCCGGCTTCTACCCCCACGGCTCCCACCTCCGCGCTCTCAACTTCCGCTTGGGTGGTGTCGTGGATGATCGCGTGCTTCGAAGTACCGGAACGGTCTCCCACATCAGCTTTCACGAGGGCTCGCGCCTCCAGCATCGCCGAGTCATTGAACGCGCGCCCGCCGACCAGCCCCTGCACACGCACGCCCGCTCCGAAGGTCAGAATGGTCTGCTCGATGTCATCCACCCGCAGCCCCGCGTCGCTGCCCGTCTCCGTGTAGCCGTCGATCATCGCGTGGCGCAGCTCCACATTGGCTATGGGCTGCAGCGCGAACGTGTTGTTCTTGTTGACGAACTTCGTGTAGCCCACCTCGTACAAGAGTCCGAAAGCGAGCCCGTCCGTGTCCCCGTTCGTGTGGTAACTGCCGATGCCGTAGTTCACCGTGCGGTCCAGCTTCACATCCGCCATCCCCACACTGAGCGCGACCGTATGACTCCACGCCCCGATCGCGTGCCTCAGGTAGCCGCTCAGGTACACCGTATCGATGTTGCCCGACGCGCTGTCCGCCGCGTCCGGCTTCAGGTCTCCGTACATCGCCGTGAGTGCCAGACCAACCGACGTGCGCTGCGTGATATTCGCGTCGGCTCCCACGGAACCGCCCCAATTATTGAGCGTGTACCCCGGCGCGAGTCCATCGGCATCCAGCTTGCGGTAACCTCCCTCGCCGGTGATCCACGCGTGCCAATACGGGAACGCGTCGTACCCATCCGTCGGCAGGTCTTCTGTCAGTGTGGTGGAGCGGTTGCGCATGGAAACCAACTGCCGGTGCATATCCTCCGCGAGAGCGGGTCCGAGCACCGAAATCGACGCCCCCGCGCCCGCCGCCAACGTCCGCTCCAGCCCGGCTTTGTCGCCTCCATCCTGCATCTCCATAAGCGCATAGAGCATCTTGTAGAGGTCGGAGTTCGGGTTGGCAAGTACATTCGCGAGAGCCTCACCCTTGTTCGGCGCGGACGCCGACCAGAAGAGCTCCGCTCCCGCTTGCGCGTTCTTGTCCATCCCCGGCAATGCCTGCTCAAACTTGTTCTCTTTCACCTCTTTCACCCCTACGTAGTATGCCCCATCGTCATAGAATACGTCCCCGTCCTTCTCGAAATGCAGGAAGGACACTCCCTTGAGCTCCACTTCCACATCCTCCACCGTCCCCTCGGTCTCCGAATACGCGACGCGAACGCGCAGGCTAGAGCCGGAGTAGGGTCCCGTACTCATCGATTCCAAGGTCAGGTGCGCTCCCTTCCCGATGCTGAGGGAGTGCGTCCGCACCGTCGAACCACTGTCCGCGTCGTAATCGAAGCGCAGGGTGATATCCGAACCCGCCTCGAAGTCCACATCCCCGAAGACCGGTCCGGAACCGCCGTGTTGCTCGGAGGTATCGAGGGTGAGGCTGCCGCCCTTCTGCACCGTGATCCCCCACGCCCCGGCAGGTTCCTTATTGGCATCGGTGGTCTTAACGCCCGCCATGGAGAACGCGGCATTCCCGGCAATACTCAACTTCCCGCTCCCGGAAAGGGTCCCGCCGAACGACCCACCCTTCGTCACCGTCAGGTCGGTGTTCGCCCCGCCTCTGAGGACTCCCGTGCCCGCGCTGTTGTCCGTCAGCGTCCCCACCGTGTGGTGCGCCTCGTGCGCTGAGCCGCTCAGGTCGAGCGTGGCGTTTTCGGACAGCGTCACCGTCCCGACACCATCCAACACGGCTCCGTCCCGCAGGCTCAGCGTGCTGTCCTTATCCACCTGCACGTCCGGTCCCGCAATGGAAGACGTACCGCCCAGTGCCAGCTTCCCGCCGTCCTCATCTCCCCCCACCTCCAGCGTGCCGCTGCCGGTGAATTGCAGATTCTCGGGCGGTGTCGCCGTGTTATCCCCGACAAAGGCGAAGGTTCCCCTCTGCTCCAGCGTCACCTTGCCGCCGCCCGTCTCATCCTTGAGTGCTCCCACCGTCACCTTCCCGCCCTGCACGACGAAGTCCTTCTCGTGTACCGCGCCTTCCCCGTAGGCAAAGGTCAGTGTACCGACCACCCCGTTCTTTCCGCGCACCACAAAGTCGCCGTTCTCGAGTTTCAGCTCGCCCGCGATGTCCACCCCGCCGCTCTCTGTCCCATCTCCCACCGTGAGCGTCCCCGCCCCCGTCTTCACAAACCGCGTCTGCACATCCTTGCCCCGAATCATGCCGTCAAAGTACGTGTCTTGCCCCTTCAGTTGTCCCAGATGCCCCGCATCGTCCACCTTGCCGCTCACCCACGGGTCAGTTTCGAGGGGATCAGGCACGACCTCCGTGTTGTCGAGGACGACCGTCCCCTCCCCGGTGGCTTCCAGCACCGACCCACTGAGCCCCACCAAGTTGTGCACCGTCACCGAGTCTCCCGCCTTCCCTTCACCCAACTCCACCGTCAGCGTGGTACCCTTGTCCAGCAGTGTCGCCTTCTTCTCCGCTAGGATGTCGGCATCCTCGGCGTTATTCACCGTGTGCTTGTTGCCCTGCGGGTCACTCTCATCGCTCAGCACGAGGTAGACATCCGAGGACGAGCCCCGCAGTATCAGGTCTCCCCCTTCCACTCCGAGCGTGAAGGTCAGCCCGTAGAGCAGCTTCGAATACGTCCCCGTGCGCAGGAGCTCACTCAGTTGCTCCTCCTCCGTCTCCGGATCGAAGACGATCTCCCCGCCGGAAATTGCGTGCAGGTAGCTCTTCTCTCCTTCGTTGTGGTGCTTCTTCAGCAGCTCAAAGAGTCCCTCGTTGCTGAAGTCTATCACGAACGCCGCCTCGTCCTTCAGATCATCCTCCGGGCCGTCTTGGAACAGGGATTGCACCTCGTTGATCACCAAGTTACCAGTGGATTCAATGAGGTAGTCCGCCGCGTTGCCACTCGCTGCATCCCCGTAGCTCCCCGCGCCAAAGTACAGCTCCACCCGCGTCTGCCCTTCTCCGCTACCCACCGTGATGTCTCCTCCCACCCCACTCAAATGCCCGCTGTCATTGATGACGATTTCATCGAATTGACTCCCCGCCGTCCCACCGACATCCACGAGGGTCTTCCCTCTCACGCCCGCTTCGTCCGGTGCTTGAACCGCCGTGTCCACCGCGAGAGTGACGCCGTCCTTATCCTCCAATGCCTTACCCAGCGTGCCGTTCCGGAGCACGAAGCGGCTCGTCGCCTCTTCGTCCGTTCCCTTGGCGACACCGCCCACCCAGCTGCTCGCGTGATTCTCATCCCCCAGCCATATCTCATGGCCGTTGAAGATGAGGTCGCCGGTCGTGGTGTTCTTCTCCCCGGCAAGCACGAGGATCGTACCCGCCTCCATCGCGTGCTCGACGGAAACGCTATTCCCCAAGGTCTCGTCTCCTACGTTACCCGTCAGCAGCACCTTGCCCGGAGTCTCCGGTGGCACATCGCTCAGTGTGTAGTCCACGATGACCTTCCCGGTGCCCGCCAGGGACGTCTTCACCTCCGCCTCCGAGCTCGCGAGCGTGCCGCTCAACGTCCACGTACTTTCTTCCGGTGCTGCGGCTTCCGGGTCAGAGGGTGTCTCGGCTGCCGGGGCAACTCCCGCCACAATCGTGCCCTTAAACTCACTCAGGTCTCCCTCCAAGGTGTGCTTGTAGCCTCCCTGCGCGTTTGCCAACACCGCTTCCTCGTCGCCGGTGACCCCTTTCGTTGCCGTGAGCTTGATCGACTTGTTGGCATTGTCCGGAAGTTTCGTCTCGTAGCCCCCCACGTAGTTGGTGCCTTCCACCGTGATGGCTTTCACCGTAATCGCCTGAGATTCCCCCTTCGCGGCATCACCATCCAGCACGATCGCGCGTCCCGCCAAGGCGAGCGTCGACTGCTCGTTACCCAAGGCACCGATCGTCTGCACCTTCACCGTGCTGCTCGTGCCGTTTCCTTCCAATGCCACCGTGCCGGTGAAGTCCTTGCTCACCCCCGTGTTGAGGATGTAGGTCTGCACTCCCTCCTCCCCATCGGAGCCGATGCGAATTTCCCCGGCACCGCTCGCCGCGCGCGATACCGTCAGGGCTGCCCCGTCTTTCACCTGCAACTTCAGCGTAGCTCCCTCCTCCGCCGTGAGTTTGGCGTCCTTCCCGACTGCAATGGTCGCATCACCCTCTGCTTCGAGTACCAACTCCCCTTCCACGGCTTCCAGCGTCCCATTGAACTGGTCATCCGTACCGACTGTCTTGCCCGGAGTCCATTTGAGCCGGAACACCTTGCGCCCCGTCTTGACGATACCGTTGTTCACCGCGAATTCGATACCCTTCGCCGAAACATTTCCGCTCCACGTGACTCCCTCCGCGTCATCCCTCACCACCTCATCGACATCATCCATCGCCCCATTGCCCACTTGGATGTGCAGCACCGTCCCCTTTGCGCTTTCCTTGGACACCTGCCCCGACAAGTTCCCGTTGTACACTAAGTACCCGTTCTCATTCTCGGCGTACTTCAAGATACCCGCGCCGTTATCGCAGAACTTCAGCTGCGTATTCCCTTGTATAGCCTGTCCATGCCCGATCGCGAATCGCCCATTGTCGTACAACTCC
>CAYWNS010000002.1:0-74488 GCA_964459715.1 uncultured Akkermansia sp. | reverse complement strand
CCATTTGCTCGCGAAAAGCAAGGCAGAACTCACATCTGTCCCAAATAAATTAGAGGCTTCGTGGTGGGCAATGGCTTTGCGGCAGGGAAACGGAGGGGGGATCAAGTACGAGGTACGAAGTACGAAGTACGAAGTGAAGGAGTTAGGCGCAACAAGGTTGCGCGGGGGAGTTAAGAGAAGGCAAAGCCGAAACGAAGCGGGGGAGATAAATCAACACATCTGTCCCAAATAAATTAAAGGCTTAGTGGTGGGCGGTGACTTTGAGGCAGGAAGACACGGGGGGGATCAAGTACGAGGTACGAAGTACGAAGTACGAAGTGAAGGAGTTAGGCGCAACAAGGTTGCGCGGAGAGGGACGATGAACGCAAAGCGGGAATCTTGCGTGGGGGACAAATTCATGCACCCGTGAGGTTGAAGCCCCCCTTGGTACGCAAAAATTAGAGGTTTCGTGGTGGGCGATGGCTTTGCGGCAGGGAGACGGGGAGGGGATCGAGTACGAGGTACGAAGTACGAAGTACGAAGTGAAAAAGTTAGGCGCAACGGAGTTGCGCAGGGGAGTTAAGAGAAGGCAAAGCGGAAAAGACGCGTGGGGATAAATTAATGCACCCGTGAGGTTGAAGCCCCCCCGTGGTACGCCAAAAGGAGGGTATGACGAGATAGAGATTAGAGTGATATATATTTGAAAGAGAGCAACTTAGAGAGACGGCTTCGTTTTCCCTTGTATTTTGATATGAAAAATGACGCGCTTTAGGTTGGAAAAATGGGAAAAAGGTGATAATATAGGGGAGGAGTGAAAAAGTGTCAAATATGTGGGAAACCGGCATCTGTATTCCTGACGCAAATAGCGAACGGGAAGCTAAAGGATGTCGCGTTGTGCAAAGAGTGCGCGCGGGAAAATGGATTTTTTGACCCGCGACGTCTGGTTCTCGCCGGTCAATTCCTTCCGAAAGAGTTGAGTGGTCAGGTTGAAGAGCTCATCCGACATTTGCTCAATGGGGATGAGATTGAGGACGGGTCACCGGACAACGACGGAGGGGATGAGACAGAAAAAACCGAACGCAGGCGGAAAAGGCGCGGAGGTATATGCCCGAATTGTGGCTACACGTGGGCAAAATTCCGAGAGACGCACCAATTGGGATGTCCGAAATGTTACGAACAATTTGAGGAACGGCTCCATAGAGTCTTCCCCCCGCCGGATTGGAACGAAGAAGAGGCAGATGAGACGGTCGAAGTAAACGAACAAAAGATGAAGGAGCATCTCCGGAAGAGTTTGGAACAAGCCGTAAAAAAAGAAAATTACGAAGAAGCAGCGAGATTACGTGACTGTATACGGGAACTCGACAAGTCATGAAGGAGGAGGAGCGAGATGAGATACGCATCAAGACGCCGCCCTTGATGAGAGGGCTGGCGGGTGGGTGCGCCATGGTTGGGGTTCTGAGCACCATCGCGATGAACTTGGAGAAATACCCCTTCACCAACTGCGCGTCACAGAAACAGCTCCGCGCGGTAGTCAATATTGCCTACGACGCGCTGCATCGGATAAAAAAAGTCGAATGGCTCAACCCAATACAGATCAGTGAGTTAGAGGAGGATGAGCGGCAGCTCCTGCGCGAACGAGAAATCCTGCCGGGGGACAAGGAAAAGGAGTCTGTCTCTACCATGCTGGTACTCAGCAAGACACTCCAAGCGACTGCCGTCATCAACGGCGAGGAGCACCTCTACATGGAAAAATATACCGCGACGAAAGACCCGGAAATGGTCAAGAAAGCGGTGGACCATGGCTATGCTTTGGCAGAGTGTATGATGACGGACATGAAGTTTCCACCCGCTTGGCGCGATGACTTTCAACTTTTGATGCGCAATCCGGCATGCTGTGGGGATGGTGTCGGTGTAGCTGCTTGGATGAACCTGACTGCCCTCATGGAAATAGGGAGGAAATGGTACATAGAGGAGATGGTAAAAACGAGCGGACTCAGCATGCGCGCAGGATTGAGCATGAACCTACAGGATATGCCGGGATTCCTGCGATTTGACGTGCCGCGTGACTCACCCTTGGCTTTTTCAACTGCGGCTGCCAGACTCCGTAGCCTCTGCTGTCTCCTCTACAAAAAAGAAAACGAGGCGCGCGAAGAGTTGGTAAAAGACAAAAAAAAATCAGCTGCTTGGAAGGAAGTTTTGCGACACGACGCGGAGAGGATGCAATCCGGGCAGAGCGTAGGGGAGCATGAATTGCCCGGCATGCTGTCGCGTCTCATCCTAGGAGTGTATCTCAAGCAGCTGCAAGTCGGCGTGACGGAAAGAAAAGCTATCAATGCTCTGGCAAACGCCTGTGTCGCGACCCTGCCCGCGCGCATTCGTCTCGAATTGAAGGGTGTCCCGCAACAGTGTTCGCCGGATGGAGTGCGCGGCGAGCTGCTGCGCGTCATTCTCACGGAACAACTCCGGTTAAATCACAACTAAATCTTTACTGAACAACATGAACAACTTCACACCACGAGCACAACAAGTTATCAACCTCGCCCGCCGAGAAGCACTACGCTTTCACCACAACTACATTGGGGCAGAGCACCTCTTGCTCGGGCTACTCAAACTCGGACAGGGCTTTGCCATGCCCATACTCAACCAAGCCGGTGTATGCGTCCCGGAGCTCATTACCAAAATTGAGAAAGCCCTCGTACCGGGCAGCGGAGATGTAGCGGGCGCGGGTTCTCTCCCGTACACGCAACGAGTGCGGCGCATCTTGGAAACAGCCGGTCAGGAATCGATCAGACTTAACCACTCATACGTCGGCACGGAGCATCTGCTGTTGGCTCTTTTGAAAGACGAAGACGGGATGGCGCACCACGTACTGACCGAAGCCGGGGCGAGCTATGAGGAGGCATGCAAGTTGATAGAAATGATGCAGCCCGGGCAAACTGATGAGTCACACAACCAAAAGGAAGAGGAGAAAGAAGACGGCGAAAGCGAGGAGGAGGACGAAGAGGAGATCGGTGCCCTGTTTAACGCCGAGCATCGCACGGTGGGCAGCGGCAACAGCCGACAACTCCGCAGAAGACGCTCACCTCTTCTTACCTACGGACGTGACTTGACCGCGCGTGCCGCCAAGGGAGAGCTGGACCCCGTGATAGGGCGCGAACGCGAAATGGAGCGGGTTATCCAAATTCTCTGTAGGCGCACGAAAAACAACCCGATTCTGCTGGGAGAAGCCGGGGTGGGCAAAACGGCTATCGTCGAAGGCTTAGCCCAACTCATCGCCAAACGGGATGTGCCTGAATTTCTGCTCGACAAACGCATTATCTCGCTGGACTTGCCCATGATGGTGGCAGGTACCAAGTACCGCGGACAATTTGAGGAGCGACTCAAGGCTGTGATGGATGAAATCTCGCACGACCGCAACGTCATCCTCTTTGTAGATGAAGTGCATACCCTCATCGGCGCGGGCTCGGCTGAGGGCTCCATGGACGCGTCCAATATCATCAAGCCCGCACTTTCACGTGGGGAATTACAAGCGATCGGTGCCACCACCCTCGAGGAATTTCGCAAGTACATGGAAAAAGACGCGGCGTTCGAGCGTCGTTTCCAGCAGGTTCCCGTCGGTGAACCCTCCCCGGCGGAATCTGTGCTCATCCTCAAGGGTTTACAATCCCGTTATGAACAACATCACCACGTACGTTATACGCCGCAGGCACTGGAGGCGGCCGTCCAGCTCTCCAACCGCTACCTGACGGGAAGATTTTTGCCGGACAAGGCCATCGATGTGATTGATGAGGCGGGTTCCTACAAGCGCGTGGGTCGCATGACACGTCCGCAGCAGCTTAAAGAGCGGGAGATTGAATTGCGTGAGCTGCGGCGTGAAAAACAAGGTGCCGTGGAAGCGCAAAACTTCGAGTTGGCGGCCGGTCTGCGTGATCGCATCAACTCCCTCGATGCCGATCTCAAAGAAAAAGTCGCGGAATGGAAGAAAAATATGCAGGATGATTACGTGACCGTCGACGACGAAGACATCATGTACGTGGTAGCGAAGTGGACAAACATTCCGCTTGCGCGCATGGAGGAGAAGGAAGCGGAAAAGTTGCTCAACATGGAAAAAGAGCTTTGCAGTCGGGTGATCGGGCAAGACCAAGCGTGCTCCGCGATCGCGCGTGCCCTCCGTCGCAGCAGGGCAGACATCAAAGACCCCAAACGCCCCATTGGCTCATTCCTCTTCATGGGACCCACGGGCGTAGGTAAAACTTACTTGGCACGTAACCTAGCGGAACTCATGTTCGGCACGCAGGATGCTCTCATTCAGGTCGATATGAGCGAGTACATGGAGAAGTTCAGCACGAGCCGTCTGATTGGTTCTCCCCCGGGGTATGTGGGGCACGATGAAGGCGGGCAGCTTACGGAAAAAATCCGTCGGCGTCCCTACTCAGTGGTTCTCTTTGACGAAATCGAAAAGGCGCATTCGGACGTGATGAATCTGCTGCTGCAGATACTGGAGGATGGCAGCCTCACTGACTCCATGGGGCACAAAGTGAACTTCTGTAACACCATCATCATCCTCACCTCGAATGTCGGTGCTTCGCTCGCCAACTCCGGCGGTCAGATGGGTTTCACCTTTGCCGCCGATGACGATGCCGATTACGACGCGATGAAAGAGCGTATCTGCGACGCCGCGAAAAAACAATTCCGCCCGGAGTTTATCAACCGTTTCGATGATCTCATCGTGTTCCGTCGCTTGTCCACGACCGACTTGGAGCGCATTGTGGAGCTCGAGACCGCTAAATTGATTCGCCGCTTGGCTGACAAGCAGATTCGTCTGACGCTGGCACCGGATGTCATTCGTATGATCGTGGAGAAGGGAAGCGATGTGCAGTACGGGGCTCGTCCTATTCGCCGGGCAATTGAAACACTCTTGGAGGACCCCATAGCCGAAGCCATGCTGCGCGGGGAACTCGCGCCCGGACAAAGCTCCGAGGCATCTCGCAAAGATGCGCACAGCTCTGCCATCGCGTTCAACAGCTCATCCGCGCCGCAGGGTCTGCCCGCACCTGCCCCCGAAAGCGACTCCACTTCCGCGCCATCTGCCCCCGCAAAAAAGGCAAGGAAGCCACGGCAGCCGAGGAGGGAGAAAGTTTCGTCTCCCGCCGCTCCCTCACGGAAGAAAAAAACAGATTGAAAAGACGCGGGAAATCAGGTAAAATGTGAGCATGAGAAGACCCCCCATCCCGGGCATTGTCTTGGCAGACGGCTGGTTGGCTCCCTACCAGCAGGAAATCAAGACGCGCCTGAAACTCTACGACAACCGGGTGGAGGCTCTTGCCCGCAAGTACGGCAGCTTGGAGGAAGCCGCCCGGGGCTTTGAACGCATGGGGATCGTGCGCGACGCGTCCACCGGTGAATGGCTCTACCGCGAGTGGGCACCGGGCGCGCGCGGTCTCTGGCTTATCGGCGACTTCAACGGCTGGAACAGAGACGCTACACCCTTGCAACCAAGCGATTCAGGTGTCTGGAGTGTCCGCCTGCCCGCCGATGCCCTGCACCACGGCGACCACGTTAAAGTGCACGTGCTGGGTGCCGACTTGCAGCGGCACGACCGCATCCCGGCGTGGATTCATTGCACCTGCCAAGACCCGCAGACTTACGATTACTGCGGCGTTGTCTGGGCTCCCCCCTCCCCCTACCGCTGGAAGAATACCCGCTGGACTCCCGCGCGCGTGCGCGAACCCTTCATCTACGAAGCCCACGTCGGCATGGCTGGCGAGGAGCCACGTCTGCACAGTTATGCCGAATTCACCCGCGACGTCCTCCCGCGTATCGCCGCCCTCGGTTACAACACCGTGCAACTCATGGCCGTGCAGGAGCACCCCTACTACGGCTCCTTCGGCTACCATGTCTCTTCGTTCTTTGCCCCCAGCAGTCGTTTCGGGTCTCCCGACGACCTCAAGGAACTCATCGACTCCGCCCACGGTTTGGGCTTGGCTGTGCTGCTCGATGTCGTGCACTCCCACGCCGTCAAGAATGTGGCGGAGGGGCTCAACAACTTCGATGGCTCGGGCGGTCAGTATTTCCACGCCGGGCAGCGCGACTCCGTCCACCCGGACTGGGACAGCTGTCTCTTCGATTACGGGCGCGAGGAGGTGCAAATCTTTTTGCTGAGTAATCTGCGGTGGTGGCTCGAGGAATTCCGCTTCGACGGCTTTCGCTTCGACGGCGTGACCAGTATGCTCTATCTGCACCACGGGCACGAGCCCTTCTCCGACCTGAGCTGTTACTACAATGACCGCGTGAACGGCGATGCCGTCACCTACCTGCAACTCGCCACCACCCTCATCCATCGAGTATGCCCCGGTGCCATCATCGTCGCGGAGGATATGAGCGGCATGCCCGGTATGTGCCGTCCGGTGGATGAAGGGGGGCTCGGGTTCACGCACCGCCTCGCCATGGGACTGCCCGATTACTGGATCAAGCTCATCAAGGAAAAGAAAGATGAGGATTGGAGCGTGGGGGATATGTGGTATACCCTGATCAACCGCCGCTACGGGGAACCCAACATCGCGTACGCCGAAAGCCATGACCAAGCCCTCGTGGGTGATAAGACCATTGCTTTCCGTCTCATGGATGCGGAGATGTACACGCACATGGCGTGCGACATGCCGAGTCTCGTCATCGATCGGGGTATTGCCCTGCACAAAATGATTCGCCTCGTGACCCTCGCAGCCGGGGGTGAGGGCTGGCTCAACTTCATGGGCAATGAATTCGGTCACCCCGAATGGATCGATTTCCCGCGCGACGGTAATGACCATTCCTTCCTCTACTGCCGCCGTCAGTGGAGTTTGGTGGACAACGAGCTGCTCCGTTACCGCTTCCTGAATAACTTTGACATCGCCATGATTCGCTTGGCGCGTGAGTCCGAGCTGCTCGCTTCGCCTCCCGCTCGTCCCCTGAATATGGACGAATCGAACCAAGTGATGGCATTTGAGCGCGCGGGTCTCCTCTTTGTCTTCAACTGGAACGGACGCGCTGCCCTGCCGGATTACGAGCTTCCCGCGCCCTCCCCCGGTGAGTGGGAGGTGGTCCTTGACAGTGATTCACCCGATTTTGCCGGACTCGGTCGCCAAGACCCTTCCGTGCATCACTTCACGGATGACGCCGAAAATCTCTCTCTCTACCTCCTGCCGCGCACTGCCCTCGTCTTGCGTCGTACAAAAAAATCTCTCTGATCCCCTGCCCTGCAACCCGTTATGGAAGAAGCCACTGACCGGACTATTCATCTCATGGATGATGTGCTTGCCAGCCAAGTGGCGGCGGGAGAAGTCGTCGAACGCCCCGCATCCGTGGTCAAAGAACTCGTGGAAAACAGCATCGATGCCGGAGCGCGTGCCATCCGCGTGGAAATCTCTCGCGGCGGGATAGCCCTCATCAAGGTAACCGATGACGGGAAAGGGATGAGCCGCCAAGACCTCTCTCTCTGCTTGCAACGGCATGCCACCAGCAAGCTTTCTTCCTTCGAGGACCTCTTTGACATCCGGCAGCTCGGCTTTCGAGGGGAAGCTCTGCCCAGTATCGCGTCCGTCGCGCATGTCTCGCTCACGACCAGACGCGCGGAGGATGTGGAGGGCTCGCTGCTCTGCTCTCACGGAGGGCAGGAGGAGCAAATCCGCTCCGCCGGTTGTCCCCCGGGTACCTGCATCGAAGTGCGCGACCTCTTTTTCAATACGCCGGTGCGCAGAAAATTCCTGAAGTCCGTGGAGACTGAGTCCGGGCATGTCGAACAGCAGGTTAAGCTCCACGCCCTCGCTTTCCCGGATATCCGCTTCTCGCTCGTTCGCGATGGCTCCGCTGTCTTCGACCTCGCCGCCACTCCCGACATGCGGCAGCGCATCGCCGAGCTTAGTTCCTTAGCGGCTGCAGCTGAATTGATTCGCATTCGCCCTACCACGGGGATGGGGGTGCGCGTCCATGGCTTTCTCACCCCTCTCTCCCGCGCCCGCCGCAACAGAAAGGAGCAATTCGTCTTCCTCAACGGGCGCGCCATCGAAGATAAACTTGTCAATCGTGCCCTGCGGGACGGATACGGCGGCTTTCCTACAGGGGTCCATCCGGGCTTTTATCTCTACTTGGACGTTGAACCCGCTCTGGTGGATGTCAATGTGCACCCCGCCAAACGTGAAGTTCGCTTCCGGCGTCCGGCGGAAATCTCCTCCGCCATCATCGAGGCGGTGGCTGCTACCCTAGCCGAACACGCGCGCGGGGATGTTCCCGCAGCACCTCCCCCGCAGCAGCCTGCCGACACATCGCCGTCCGTCACCTCTCCGTCTGTTACCCCCCTGCCTGCGCCTTCTCCCGTTCCGGTACCCCTATCGCACCTGCCGTCCCCCGCCGCTCCGGCGCGTAAAACGCAGTCTCCACCGCCCCCGACTCACGCGGACTCACCGACGCATGTGTTGCGCCTAGTTACTGAGCCGACGCAGTCGGAACTCGAGCTGCCGCGCTCTCCGTCCACTCCCACCCAAGCAGCCCCGGATACCTGTCCCGGCTTTCGCGCTCTGGGTACGGTGCGCGGTCAGTATGTCCTCTTGGAAAACGCGGAGGGTTTGGTCTTGCTTTCCGTGCGCGCTGCCCGTGAACGTATTCTCTTCGAACGCCTCGTGGAAGCCAACAAACGCGCTATCCCCTCGCAGCAGTTGATCGCGCCCGCTCTCATTGAGCTGGATGCCCGCGATGTCGGTCTCGTTTCCCAACTTTACCCGCTTTTCTCCCAAGCCGGTTTTCGTGTCACGTTTTTCGGGGGCAAAACCTTGCGCGTCGATGCCATCCCCATTTTTCTTCCCCTCCGTGGGGTCGAACCCTTCATTGCCGATCTCATCAGCACTTTCAGCTCCGGGGAAGTGCGTGCCAAACGCAACCGCGATCCCTACGAGCTCTTTGCTATCCGCTTGGCCCATCAATATGTACGCAATGAGGACTTAAGTTGCTGGTTACAGGAGCCCATGCCTCTCCTCCGTGACCTCCTGCACTGCGAAATCCCATACTGTACCCCTCGCGGCAAACCGACGATGATCCCCCTTGCGTTCAGCGAAATCCAACGCCGTTTCCAAGCCCAATAGCTATGCGCCGCCACTTTGCCCCCGTCCTTTTGTTGCTGCTCATCCTGTTGCAAAATTGCTTCTTGCAGCAGGTCTCGGAAGCAGACCCCCTCCTTCATCCCACCCTCTTTCAACTAAAGATTCCCCTGCTCCGTAGCTCTGCGGTTTTCCCCTCTCTCTTTGCTTTTACGGGCGCGGGTCTCGTCTTTTTGCACGCCCTCAGCCTCTGTTTGCCCCGCCTGCCTCTCGCCTCGGCTTCCCTTTCTTCCCTCTCTCGTGCCTTTCTGTGGTGTGGCTGGTTGCCTCTTGTGTGCCGGGTAATGGTTTCTTGCGGCGCAGCCTCTCCCCCCGCTCTCACCCTCTTCGGCTGCATCTTTGCCCTGCTCCTCTCGCGCTCTCTGCTCAGTCTCTTTCCCTATCGACTCCCGGCTGCTCTCCTCGCCCTGCTCGCCCTCGGCGTGCTCGCACTTTCCGGCTTCTTCGTACTTCCCCCTCTACCGTGGCTCTCTCTCCCCATTGGTCTCGCCTGTGCATGGGCTTGCGGCTCTCCCCGCTGGTCTCGCTCTCTCGCCGGTGCCCTCCTCGCGTCCTGTCTCGCCCTCATCTGCTTTTCTCTCTGCGTCAGCGGCGTACCTAGCTCACCCTCCGAGTTCCCGGTCTCTCTACTCACCATTCTTCTTGACGCTTTCCTCCTCTCCGCCTGCCTTTTCCTCTTCCTGCCTCCCCGTACTTCCTTCCGACCGCATGTCCCCGACGCATGATACCCACACCGTGAGCTACATCTGTCCCAAGAAAAATATGAGTTTCGTGGTGGGCGGTGACTTTGAGGCAGGAAGACGCGGGGGCGATCAAGTACGAGGTACGAAGTACGAAGTGAAGGAGTTAGGCGCAACGAGGTTGCGCAGGTGAGTTGAGAGGAGGCAAAGCGGAAAACACGCGTGGGACACGAATCGATGTACCCGTAATGTTGATGCCCCTCTAGTACGCAGAGCGTCTGTAACCTGCATGGGGAACAGCACTGCGGCGCGCATCTGTTTCAAATAAATCAGGGGCTTAGTGGTGGGCAGTGACTTTGCGGCGAGGAGACGGGGAGGTGATCAAGTACGAGGTACGAGGCACGAAGTGAAGGAGTTAGGCGCAACGGAGTTGCGCGCGCATGGCAGGAGGAGGCAAAGCCAAAACGACGTGTGAGAACTAAATTCATGCACCCGTGAGGTTGAAGCCCCCTTGGTACGCAGAGCTCCTGTAACCCGTATGGGGATTAGCACTGCGGCGTTTTTCGAAAATTTTATTGGGACGAGTATGACCGTGAGCACAAACCTCGTACTTCCTGCTTGAGGCGGTGGTCACCGGTTTTCCCGCGACAAAGTTACCGCTTTACTCCGAACTCTTCTTCTTCCTCGGCACTGCCACCGCCGGTTGTACCTCGGCTTCTTCCTTCTTGCCGTTTACGAGGACAGACACTTTGTGACTCGGGGAAGTGGAAGGGGAGTGGAGGGAGTAGGAAGAGACGCGTCCGTTCTTCCATTCCATATCGACAGAGATGTTGCCGCGTGCGCGAAGTCCTGAAACCTTGCCGGATTGCCAAGCGGGAGGGAGCGCGGGGAGCAGTTCGATGCAGTCGGTATGACTTTGCACGAGCATCTCGCAGATGGCGGCAGGGATGCCCAGCGAACCGTCCATCTGCATGGGCGGATGTGTCGCCAGCATGTTGTTCAGAGTATTGAAACGCAACAGGTTTTTGAGCATCTCGTACGCTTTGGGGGCATCGTGCAGACGAGCGTAGAGGGCGGCGCGCCATGGCCATGTCCAACTCCGCCGGTTGTCGGCACTCAACCCCCGTAGCTCCAAACTGCAAGCAGCGGCTTTCGCCAAGTCCGGCGTATCACGGAGAGAAATTGTCGAGCCCGGGTAGATGGCGAAAAGATGGGACGTGTGGCGGTGACCGGAGACCATGTCCGGGCGATCCACAATCCATTCCTGCAAATAACCGCCGGGAGCAATGCGATCCGGTGCCATGCGAGACGCCATCACCCGCAGACGCGCGGCGAAATCGGCATCCGTGTGCAAGGCATCCGCTGCGGCGGCAGTCAGCTTGAAAAGCTCGCGCACGACCTGCTGATCATGCGCGCAGCCGTCCTCAATCGGTCCCCATTCGTGCGACCACCCCTCGGGCACCACGAGGGTGCCGGAAGGCAAGTCTTTCAGCTCGGGGTGGTCCTGCGGGTTTAACGGTTTTCCGTCGGATACCAACCCCTTCCCCCCCGCTCCGAGTGACTTGAGTCGCTTCTTCCAAAAGTCACAGAGTTCCTTGAAGATGGGGTAGGCACGTTCGCGGAGGAATTCCGCGTCCTGAGTGAACCGGTAATGTTCCCACAGATGCAGGGCAAACCAGGCGTTGGCGGCGGGGTACAACTTTTCCCAACCCACTCCACCCCACGGATTATGCGAAATGCGCATGGTCCACCCGGGCATTCCTCTCCCGTACACGCGTTGGGTGAATGCTGCCAAGGGTTTGCGCATGGCGTACAGGTAGTCGAGCAGAGGCAGGTGGCACTCACTGAGATTTTCCGCTTCGGCAGACCAATAACACATCTGGAAATTGATGTTGGTATGGTAATCGCATGCCCAAGGCGCGTTCACTTTGTTGTTCCAGATGCCTTGCAGGTTCATGGGGAGGTTGCCGGGGCGGGAGCCACTGATCATCAGGTAGCGACCGTATTGAAAGAGAAGTCGCTCGAGCTGCACGTCCTCTGTCCCGTTCTTGTAATTCGCCAAACGCCTATCTGTGGGAAGGTCCGGTGCTTCGCCTTCCAACCGCAACGAAAGACGTTTGTACAACGAAGAGAAGTCTTTCTCATGCTTTTTTTTCATGGTGGCGAACTTCGCCTTAGCTAGGGCGGCAAGGATACGTCTATTGCGGGTCTCCGGCGATTCCCCCTTCCAATGCGCGGCGTAATCCATCTTGTAGTCAGTGGCGAGGGAGATAATGAGAGTGAAAGCGCGTGCGCCGCGAACCTGCGCATAGGGCACACCCTTGGCATCGTACTTGGGCATACCGTCGGCATACTCGACATTCAGTGCCACGTTACCGCCGACGACCTTGGTGCTTCCCCCCTCTGTGTTCACCACAACGTGACCCTCAAAGGACTCTCCATTCGCGAGTGTACCCGACATGCGGAAACCCTTTTTCGCGTCTTTGGCATAGCTCACATTGTGGAACGGCAGCAGGGCAATATTCGCGTCAATGGTGCCCTCCTTTGCCTCCGCCCGGTACACAAACACGTTGTCCGGTTTACTCACAAAGCAGATTCTCTCATGCTTCACCTCTGCCCCGTCGATGTTTTGAGAAAAGCGGCACGTGAGCTCTGCACGCTCGAGATTCAGCTCGCGGCGGTACTCCGACACCTCCCCCGGCAGCTCGTAGTGGATGAAGAGATGGGCGAAGGGTTGGTAACTACCGAACTTATCGGCACCGGCAAGGGGACCGTACTCGTAGCCGGAGCCATTGTTGGGGAGATTTTCGCCACCACTCCACAGGCTCACTTCATTGAGGACAGCGGCGTCCAACTTCACACCACTGTATACGGTAGCACCCACACGTCCATTCCCGAGCGGCAGGGTTTCGGACTCCCACACATCACCACCCGGGGCTGCCGTACCCGTATCACTTTCGCCCTCCGGTGCCCACGGCAAGGAAGCCGCGCGCACATCCGCCGGTTTGCCATACCATAGGACATCCTCCGCGAGAGTCTGGGCAAACACGCTGCAAGCACATATCACAACCACGCCAACTGTTTTCATCAGAGTTGTTTTCATCGTGTTATCACCTCGGTGAAAAAGGAAGAGGAGGGGGCATGAGTTCAACACGCAGCGCGACTTCCCCCAAAGTAAGAATGATGCCGTCATCCACGGGTACACGCTGCTCGTGGGGAGCGATGCGACGCCCACTCACAAAGGTGCCGTTGGTGGACCCCATATCGGTGACCATGACTCTGCCGTCGATGCACTCTACGAGCGTATGACGGCGGGAAACCGAAATTTCCGGCAGGACAACTTGGGAGCAGCTCGGGTCACGCCCAATCACCATGCCCCCCGGACGGCACATCTCGGAGTACGGCAGAGTGCACTCCCACAGCTGCCCGCTCGACAACAGCCCCATGAGACGCATATACCCCGCCCCGGAATTGGGAGAAACTGGCATGCGCACCGGTGGAGGATTGAGAAACACTGGCTCGGGTGTGCCCGGAGAAACTTGTTGCGGCGGCGGTTTCGGTAACTCTGTCGCTCGTTCCCTCCCCGTGCGAACTACTCCAACACCGAATCCCCACTTGACACACAGGGGATCGAGCACATGCAGGGGTTCAAACATAATCTCCGGAACTGCTGATTCTGTCGCGTTCCCCGGCATGTCGCCTTGGTTCGCCGACTCATCATCGGACAAGGTCGGTACCGGCGGTACCTTCGATAAGTGCCCGAAAACACCTGCCCCCACCCTACGGTCACTTACCGCAGGAGAAGCGGGGGACGCGTCCTCGGGTACAGATGCGGCGGTCATCCCGCCGGGCACGGGTGGGGGTGGCGGCGCAATTGGTTCTTCGCTGTACTCGTGGGCATCCATACCCGTAACAGGCAATTGAGGTGTATAGCCCCGACAGGAATCGAACCTGTATTTGCCCTTTAGGAGAGGGCCGTTCTATCCATTGAACTACGAGGCCGAGGGGAGGAAAAGTTTTACAATGAAAAGGAGAAAAAGACAAGTAGAATCATAAGAAAGAGGAAATGAGACGGGCGAAGAGCGGCGAGGGGAGAAAGGGTTCGAGTTGGGGACGGATGCGCGCGAAGAACTCCGGACGCGACCAAGCGTGGAGGGGTTGGGGAGAGGGAGACGCGAAGTTCCAAGTCGGCATGGGGTATACGAGGTCAGCAACGACGTCTGTGGAAGCCGCCAAGTGTTCGAAGGCGAGGGTGAGGTCCTCTTGCAGGGGAGAAACCGGTGCCAAGGGGAGGAGCCATGCCGCACTGAGGCTGTTGAGTTTACCGTGTAAAGAGCGCAGGGTGGTACTCAGTCGCTCAGGAGGGAGGGTATGCAGGGGAAGGAGGTCGGGAAGTAGACGCAAATCCGCCGGGGAAAAGAGTCCACTGAGCACATCACCTGCCTTAGATTCGACTTTGCCGGAGGAAAGCAGCCGCACGGCTTCGCGCAGACCGGCAAAACGAATATCGCCCACGGGCGGGGCAAGAGAGACCGCGAGAGAAGCCGCGCGCGCCGAGACGGCAGGGAGGGGCTCCCCCACAGCGTAAAGCAAGAGAGCACGCCACCCTTCGCCCCGCCGCTGCACCACAAAAGAGGCAAGCCGAGCGAGAGATTTCAGACGCATATCCGGTGGTACTTGGCGAGCGAAATGGGCGTAGAGGGGTGGAAATTCGTCCCCGGGCAGGTCCTTTTGCTCAGCCTCTGCTAGGGCAAAAGCAAGCATCCCGATGCACCATTCATCCGGCGAAAGCAAGTCTCGCTGGTGGTAGTCACGCAAGCGGGAGATGAGACGGCTCACACCGGTCAGTTCATTGAAGATGTCGCGTTCAACGCCCATGGTCGAAGAGGAAATCTACTTGAGTAACTCACTCAGAGAGGGAAACAGCGAATCTTCCTGCGGGGTCTCCGAGGTATCATCCGGCTGTTTGGCGGGTTTCGGCGGAGCGACGGGCGTGGGTGCGTCCACCCCTAAAATCAGCAAACGCCTCTTGGCATCCCTCACCAGAGGGGAATTCGGGCATTTTTTCTCCACCTGCGAGTAGAAAGCGCGAGCCCCTGCCTCATCCCCTGCCTTTTGAGCTATATCCCCCAAGCAAATGAGGGCAAGTGCTTGGTAGGGAGATACTCCCTCGCGACTCACTGCCTGCCACAGCTCGCTCGCCTTGGCGTCCTGCCCACCGCGCATGTAATGCCCCGCCAGATAAACCTGGGCACGGAGGCGAACGAAGGGTTCATCCGTCGTGAGTATCACTTGCTGCAATGCATCGAGTCCCTTTTTCTCTTCCCCGCTCTCCACGAGCTGTATTCCGCGCAGCAGCTGCGCTGTCTCAACCGCCTTGGTCCCGGAATATTCCTTGACTATGCGGTCGAGGGTAGCCATGTCGAACTCGTCCTTTGCTTCGGCGGTATCAACCCCGATGGCGTGCAGCAGCAAACCGGATGCTTCCGCTTTCCGGTTCATGATGTAGGTGGCATATATGATACCGCCCGCCGCCAAGAGCATGATCACCAACAGCAAAACGATGAGTTTTTTGTAGTGCGCGTTCAAAAATTTTTCATGCCGGGAAGGACCGAGCTGAATCTCACCGATGGCTTTCATTTCCTCGGGGGTCAATTCAGGCATATCCGACAGCTTTGGTTTTTTCCTTGCCATATCAGGTGGTAGTTGAATTCTTGTACAAAAAGTTCAAAGACTTAATTCGATCGACATCAAAATAGTTATTGATTCCGAGATTGCGGTAGATTTCGAGCGTGGCGCGAGAGCGGTTGAGTGTGTAGAAATGGATGCCGTCTACATCTTCATCCAGCAATTCACTGCACTGCTGACTCGCGTAGTTGATACCGATGCGCTCAATACTTGCTCGGTCACCACCCGCGCGCAGCATGGCTTTCAGCAAGCGCGCCGGGAAGTTGGTGCCCGCCGAAAGCTCCGCCATGCGATTCAATGCCGAAACACTTGTCACCGGCATAATTCCCGCAATAATGGGTACCTGTATACCCAGCAAGCGACAGCGTTCTCGATAGTCAAAAAACGCGTGATTATCGAAAAAGAGTTGAGTGCAGATATAATCCGCCCCTTCATCGAGCTTGGCTTTCAGGTAATCCATTTCGCGAAGGCGATTGGGGGTATCTGGGTGTCCCTCCGGAAAACCAGCTACCCCAACCGTCAGACGGTAGGGAAGCGACATCTTACTCTCCCAGTTGCGGATGAAGCGCACCAGTTCAGCCGCGTGGTGAAAAGCATCGTGCTCCGGGACATAAACTCCATGACGAGGCGGGTCACCACGCAGAGCCAAAATAGCCCGCGCACCGGCTTTCACAAAACCGTCGAGTATAGTCTCCAGCTCCTGTACCGAGTGTCCTACGCATGTGAGATGCGGCACGGTGGGAATACCGCGCTGCTGCAAATCGTGCACCACTGCGCGAGAGAGTTCACGCGAGCCACCGCCCGCGCCGTACGTGACACTGACAAAACTCGGGTGAAACTCCTGCAGGGTCACTATCGTCTGCAGCAGCGACTGCGCTCCCTCAGAGGTCTTCGGTGGGAAAAATTCAAACGAAAAGCTCGGACCGCGTCCGAAGAGGACGGATTGGTCGGCACCTTGCATCAGTTTGCAGGATGGGGTTGCTCCTCATCGAGTGAAGGCAGAGGAGCTCCCGTTGCCGCTCCCTCTGTCGATGGTACCAAGGGAAGCTCTGCGGGGATTTCCGGCTCCGCAGCGGGGGTACCTGCCCCGGTTGGGTTCGCGGGGGGCGGGATCTGTGGGGACGCCGTTCCCTCATTCCGCAGTTCGGAAGCGGATTCAAAGGGAGATACGATCACTTCATCCCCTACGTGCGGACGAAGTTTCGCGGGGTCAATGTTCGTCCCTTCGCCGAAGTCGACTTCTTTCACTGTGGCACTCACCTGCCCGGATTGCACGTCCAGCGCGTCGACCACAGCCTCGCACACCACCATTTTGTCCCGCCACACCGCCACCACAGTTTTCGGCACAAAAACCTCCGGTACCTTGGGTTTAATCATGATGCTGTTCCAATTCTCATCGTAAGCGGCTACAACTCCAATGACGGCACTGACCGGATTGGCTGCCTCATTCTGACGGCGTTCTGCCTCGGCACGTGCCGCTTCTTCTTTACGCTTAGCCGCCGCCACCACATTGTTCTCTTCCGCTTGATTGAGAGACACCTCATTGCGGCGCGCCGCCTCTTCTTGTTCCATGCGTGCCTGTTGCACCTCCGGAGCCTCCGAAGACGCGTCATACACCTGCATCTGCTGCTTGTGTATGTCGTTCTTCTTCTCGTACTCCGCTATGCGAACTGACGATTGATATATCCTGTATTCCTCCTGCCATGACGGTATCACGAAGAGTACGGCGTAAAACATCAACCCCACCGACAGACAGAGTAAGGTCAGTATCGTTATTCGAAAGCCATTCATGCGAATTATTCTAGCACGTTACCTCGCGAAAGCAAGCGCAGATTTTATCGCGTCCCGAAGCAAACTCGCAGCCCCACGCGTGCGCGTCACTCCCGCTCCCCACACTCCTGTGCTTGCGGCGGGCACTGCTCTATTCCTCCTTAGTTTGTTCCTCATCCGATGTGTCGGATGGAACAATTTCCTTCCAACTCAGAGTGATAGAACCATGACCGTCCTTGAGAACCTTGCCAGTGGCATCGACAAATGTGGCATGCGGTATGCTGTCGGCCGCAACGAAGCCGGGCAATTTGTTCTTCTCCAGTCTCTCGGGCATGAAACCCGGGAATTTCGCCTTGAACTCTTTGAGGTATGCTTTGGCTCCCTTTTCCGTCTGATCATGACTTATTAGCACAATCTCCACCCCGGCTTTCTTCATCTCCTTGTATTCCTCTGCTATCTTCGGCATTTCCTCCCGGCAAGGACCACACCAACTGGCGGATTGAAGGTAGACATAACACTTGGCATCTTTCATGGGCTTGCCATTGAAGCAATGCATCTTGGCAAGTGCCTTGGCGACGGGACTCACTTCTTTCTTAGCTTTCTTCTCCGGCGCACTCTTCTCACCGGTGGTCTGCACCTCTGGGTCCTTCCCCGCTTCTTCCTTTTCATCATCGGCACAGCAAAGCCCAAGCATGCCCAGAAGAATGCCCAACCCAGTGTATGTTGCAACGCGTTTCATCATGCCCCCCATGGTACCCATATTTGCGCGATTTGGCAAGGAAATTTTATTCAAAATGTGTTATTCCCCACCCCTGTTCTGAGAAAATCTCTGAAAGACATTGCCATGCCCACACCTGTCCCAATAAAAACGCCGCCATGCCAATCCCCATGCGGGTTACAGACGCTCTGCGTACTATGGGGGCTTCATCCCCACAGGTGCATTGATTTATTCCCCTCGCCTGTTTCGGCTTTGCCTCCTTCCAACTCCCCTGCGCAACTCCGTTGCGCCTAACTTCTTCACTTCGTACCTCGCACTTAATCCCCTCCCCGTTTCCCTGCGGCAAAGTTATCGCCCACCACCAAGCCCGTAATTTACATGAGACAGATGTATGTTGTTTGTTGACATTTTTGGTGACATCTGCTAGCGTTTACGCATGACGTATATGGATACGCGGGCAGCGGGGGAGCTCATTGACACACATTGCCATTTGGCATCCAAGCGATACACCGACATGACCGCTCTCCGAGTGGAATGCGAAGCCATGGGGCTGACACATTGCGTCTCGCAGGGAACCTCGCCGACAGATTGGGACCGGACTCTTGCTCAGGCGCGCGACATGCCCGACCTCGTGTCGGCGTGCTTGGCCGTGCATCCTTCTGATTGCACGGAAGTGACTGAAGAACAGTGGTCGTACATGCGGGAGTTGTGTCATAACCACAAATTAGCGGCTATCGGCGAGACGGGGTTGGATTACTATTGGAATGCGCCGGAAGGTTGGGAAGACGCGTCATTTCGCGCTCGTCAGAGGTCCTTCTTGGAACGACACTTTGAGTTGGCTCGCGAGCTGGGTCTGAATATCTCCCTGCATACGCGCGACAAGGTCGGAGCGGGTTCTGCGTGTTTTGAAGATGCTTTTGCCATCGCGCTTCACTTCCCAACCGTGCGCCCCGTTTTTCACTGCTTCATCGGTACACAGCAGCAGGCAGAACGTATTTTTGTCGACTTGAATGGGATGGTGTCATTCACCGGGCTCATCACTTTCAAAAAAACGGAGCAGGTACAAACCGTGGCAGCGTGGTGCCCGGAAGATCGCATCATGATCGAAACCGATTCGCCCTTTCTCTCACCCGAACCCCATCGCGGCGAGCCAAATATACCGGGACGTGTCCGCCTCGTCGCTCAAAAATTAGCGGAACTCCGCAAGATTTCCTTCGAGCAAATTTGCCGCATCACCTCCCGCAACGCGCACCGCTTCTTCCGCTTGCCAAATTAAAGCTATGAGTCACCTTGGCCTCACGTACTGAGCGTTCATCTTTCCTGAGACAGGTTTGAACCCGAAGTGCCATTTTGGTACGAGGCGGATTTTCGAGAAGCGTTGCGCATCGTTTCCACTTCATCGCGGAAAGACTCGTTGATTGCATTGATGCCTACTACGACTTCGCAGTAACAGGGGAGGCACCAGCGTTTATTCCATTCCCTCCCGATGTCGAACGCGTTTACGATTTTCCCGCTCGGATTGTAGTATAGGCAATGCTCATAATCGCTGCCCTGAAATGAAATTTTAATTCCGCTCTCGAGGACACACTCTTCCTCACGATAGGGATTGCCCGGACTTGATCTAAAGAAGAGGTTGTTGCGTTCGGCGAGCCACAATCGTCTCAGTTCAGGCGGTATGCTCGTCAGGATGTTCGCACTCGTCTGCACGGCAAGCCACCTTATTTGTTCTCTGTACGACGCAGTGAGTACGTTGTACCCCGACAAGCGGGCGGCACTTGTCGCAGCCTCCCACCCCGGTGGATTCTGTCCGGTCACTTCCGACAACTTGCGTACTTTCCCCTGTGCATCCACATGTACAGCGTTCTCATTCGCAGTGCGTTCTGATCGATAAGCCGTCGCTCCGTCTTCCGTGAAGCAAAATCCCATGTTTTCCGCCAACCAAGCACGCCGTTGCTCCGCCGACATCTTTCCAAGGGCGGTTTGTCCGTGCGCCAGTACCTTCTCGGGCGGAGAATCTGCTCCCTCCCGAGTTGTATAACCGAGTGCCGTTTGGATTGACGGAACCTCCTCCGTCCCGCCAACCATCTCATCAGTAGAGTTATCAGACGTAGCCTCATCGACACGCGTTTCCCCATCTCCGGACGGGGTCGGATGTACCGTCTCCGTCTTGCTCAGGATAGATGAAACTTCGTCAGCCTGCGTTTCCTTGTCCCCGGACAGGATCAGGTTTACGGTCTCTGCTTTGCCCAAGACACGCGCACAAAGGTTGACGAGTCCGATCGTATGCATATATCCGATATTGGATTCGATGATCTTATAGGAAATCACATTTCCCCTTGCATTCTTAAAATAGGTGCTTCTATGGCTTACTGCATCTGTGGGCACTCGCCATGTTCGATCAAAGGTTTGGATAGTACTTACTCCCTCTTGGATATCTGCCGGAGAACCATCGCGCTCGATGAGCTTGCCAGAAAGCTGTGCCCGCAGTAAGTCGCGCAGAGTGCCAGGCATTCCCTTAAAGCGTTCCTCTGCTATCTTTCTCGCCATTTGCTCGATGGGGGACCGATAGTACTCCAAGATTGCCTCATGGGGTACCTGCTCTAAAAGCTCTGGATTCTCATTGGCTAACTCCTGTCCGCTGTGTTTTGAGCCGTCCGGCGAAATGACGATCGTCCTTGGGTTCAGGTATCCACTTTGTATACCCAGCCTCTCTGTGATCCACGTAGTATAAGCCCATAGTCAGAGCAATCTGGGCAAGTCGTTTGTCTTTCGGTAGGGTACTCATCGCATCATCTGCCGCAGTCAACAGCGTATCACTCCTAGCTTTTATCTCGTCTTTCACTTTCGCTGTCCGACTCTTGTAGCATGCGCGCATCGCTTACACCTCCTCCGGGAAAAGAGCTAAGATGTCCTTTGTGCCCACCAAATTCTCACATCGCCAGACAACTTGCCGCCACCGCCAATTCGTGTTGTTGGTACTTAAAAGTGTGCAGATATCGTGTTCTTTGCCCTCAGGATCCAAAAAGACACAGCCGTTGCCTTCGTTGGGCGGGGTTTTAGTCATTATCCCGTTTCCCATCATCCCACGAATCCGTCTAGGCTTAAAGGTCCCTTGTGCATTGTAAACCATATCACCCATGAGGGCGAGGATCAACCAACGGTGCTCCTTGGGCATGGTCTTAAGCAGGTATTTTGCTGTATCAAGTGATATTTTCTGAATCTCTTTCTTGAATGGAACTAGGGGTGCATCAGCTTTAAACTGTCTTATCGCATAGTAACACCTGCCCCATCTCGCTCGTGCCGCATTCACCGCATCCCAAAAGAATGTAACCTTTCCTCCCTTTCCCACGAAGCACGCCTTGTCTTTGTTCGTGGTACCGGGATAGCCACTAAATAAACTCGATGCCTGAGAATAATCTTTGCAGAAGAACAGACCAAGCTGTTCACAGATAAAGGCTTCACGCGTAAGAGGCGGCACTCGCTTCAACTCAGCCCATAACTCTGTCAAAGCTTTCCTCTGCTCGCCAGTTATATCGGATATATCAACCGGTTTATACTCCGCCCGCACACCGGTCGAGAGCAGCATTACCGCCACGACCGCCCGCGCCATCCACACATAGAACCCGCACGAGGTACTCACCACGAATACTTCTTCCCCGAGAAAGGACAATAAATTGACGATTTCCAAGTATTCGCATGCACTTCGTTCCCCTTCGCTTCTATTGTAGCAAAATAAGCACCCCATGTCAACACCAAAGACCTCGCTACAGACCAGCTTTCAAAAATTAAACGCCATGAATGACTCTTGTTGCGGAAAACTGCGGGGGCAATCATGTACAAAGCAAACAGGCTAAGCGCAACAAGGGTGCGCAGGCGGAAAGGAAAGTAGCAAGACTGAGGAGGATGATGGGTGGCAAAGCGGCAGACAGATTGATGCCTACGACTCGTACACCTTGGTTTTTTAGGAAGCCGGACGCGGGACAGGCTTGCGGGTAAGCAATTTACTCACAGCGTGATAAGCTTGGTCGCGTTTTTTTGAATAAAGGAGTGTATACACGAAGGAGCTACGCTTGTGGTAAGCGGTACCGTGCTCGGTGGCTAGCTTTTCGGCTGTATCGCCGTTGGCGCGCGTACGGGTGGGGTCGGCACCCAGCTGTAGCAACATTGCCACAGTTTCGGCATTACCGCGCATAGCGGCGAGCATCAGCGGCGTGAATCCGGCATTTTCCTGCGCGTTCACGTCCAGTCCCACCTGCACGAGTCTCTTCACGCAAGCAGGCATACCGCTCCAAGCCGCCCAATGCAGGGCAGTAAAGCCATCGTTGTCGCGCTCTCCGGGGCGTATCCCGGGAACCTCCAGCAGTTCATTCAGGTAAAACAACCGCTTCATGTCTTTCTTAGCCGACTCGGTCGGATCATTATAATTGACGTACACCGTCCACATCAGCGGGGTGCGCCCCGTGTTATCGCGCGTGTTGATAAACTCTGGGTTGGCATCCACCACGCGCTTCAACTCATCGGCAAAAGGTTTGTCCGTACCGTCTTTCACATCCTCTTTGCGGATGAGCGACACGAGTGAATCCGTCACGGTAACAGTTTCAAAAATACTCATCACCAAGCTGCTCAGGTAACCCAGCACACCCATGAGAGCCATCAGTATAACCATATCCAACAAGATCGGTCCCCATTTGACGGAGCTCTTTTCTTCGACGGAAGTCACGGTTTCCATAGCATTCAGACGATACGTTACATTTCCCGAGAGGCAAGAACACTTTTCTCGGCTTCTTCACAACCCGGCATTCCCTGAGAGGCAAGAATCCTTCCCTCGGCTTCTTCACCGCTCGGCATTCCCTGAGAGGAAAGAACACTTTCCGCAGTTTCTTTACCACTCGGCGTCTCCTGAGAGGCAAGAATCCTTTCCTCGGCTTCTTCACCGCTCGGCATTCCCTGAGAGGCAAGAACACTTTCCGCAGCTTCTTTACCACTCGGTGTTTCCTGAGAGGCAAGAACACTTTCCGCAGCTTCTTTACCACTCGGTGTCTCCTGAGAGGCAAGAACACTTTCCGCAGCTTCTTTACCACTCGGCATTCCCTGAGAGGCAAGAACACTTTCCGCAGCTTCTTCACCGCTCGGCATTCCCTGAGAGACAAGAACACTTTCCGCAGCTTCTTCATCGCTCGGCGCATCCTTCTCCGGGTGGTCGGTCACGAACATATCTTTCGTCAGGATGATAGCGAGGGGCGAAATAACAGCCATAATGAGGTATATCAACCACATAAACTCCGGCGACATCCAGTAGCTGATGTGCCCTGTGTCAATTTTTGCCGCAATCCCGTCATAGCACATATACGACACGAGCAAGCCACCCACCACGCCGTTGACGGGCTTGGCGATAAACATCGGAAGTCCGGCGAGCGACATGTAGGAAGCCACCTTATCTTTCGGAGCCACGCGGGCAACATACTCGGAAAAGCGGGGACTGAACAGGAGTTCTCCGAACGCGAAAATCAAGATTTGGAGGAAAATGGCAATGAAATACGCTTGGCTCACGGTATCGATACCCGGGAACACGAAATAACATTCCGGTGGGATAGCCATGAGCACGAGCGAAAGGGCGGAGATAGACATCCCGGAAATCATGAGGCGCACCGTAGAAAAGTGCTTCAGAATTGGGATAATGGCGATGAGTCCGGTGGTAATAATGAAGGGGTTCAGGGAATTCATGAAGCCGAGCTGGAAATCATCCCCGATGGTCCGCGTGTAATACTGCGGCATAATCATGAATTGGAGGGTAAAGACGAGCCGCACTCCGAGGGTGAGTATCAAGAACACGAGCAACTTTTGGAAGGGTCGCTCTCGGATGACCTCACCTATCAACTGCAGGGGACGGCGTGAACCGGCTTTTTCGGAAGTGACACGCTCCTCGGGCACGGCGTAGAACTTTTCATCCACGAAGCGGGTGAAAAGGAACGCGATGACCTCGCATCCCGTCCCGAAATTGACGACTGCCTGCAACCCCTCCGGACCCGGGAACCAACCACGCAGGGGGTCTACCACCGCTACCCCCGCCAGTAGTGCCCCGATGTTCATGAAGAGATAGTAAAAATTGAAGCCGGTGGGGCGTGCTTTTAATGTGGTGAATCGGCGAATAGAGGTTCCGATGCAAGGGGACATGAACGCGGAGCCGAAGCTCATGATCGCAATGCCGGAGATGACGATGTAGCGGGAAGAATCTTGGGAAAGGTCGAGCACCTGCATCCCGAAATCCGATCCCATCCCCATGACCAGCCGCCCGAGGATGAGCATCGTGAACCCCACCAAGTACGTACGCTTCAGCCCGATGATGTCGCAGATAGTTCCCACGGCAAATACGAAGAGCGAGAGAAAGAGTGTGTACATACCGACCCAGTAGGGGGCATCGGCATCTCGAAAGCCGCAGTACTCTTTCAGGAATAAGGTGAACACGATGATAAGCGTGAAGTACGACAGACCGTCAAAGAACTGGATGAAATTCGTCAACCAGAAATTGCGCCCGCATTCACGCAACACGCCGAACTCGGCAAAATAACGTACCAGCGGGCTACCCCCGCTCTCTTTCACTTCTTCTTGCGACTCACTCATGAAAATGGACGATAAACGCTCAGATACCGTACGGACGGGGTGCAAGCCCGGCACTTACCGATAGATTCACGGACATAAGTTTTCGGGGATTAGACAAGGACGGCACCCTTTCCGGCATTGGTGGCTAATTTGCGGTAACGCTTGAGCCAACTGCTGTTAATGTCCTGCATGGTCGGTTTCCAAGCGGCTCGGCGTTCGGCAATCTCTTCCTCACTCAATTCGGCGACGAGTGAACGCCCGGGTATGTCGATCGCGATCATATCGCCGTCTCGCAGCAATCCGATGAGTCCACCCTCCGCCGCTTCAGGCGAGATATGCCCTATACAGGCACCGTGGGTAGCACCGGAGAAACGTCCGTCCGTGATAAGGGCGACACTCCCGCCGAGTCCCCTACCCATGATGTAACCGGTGGGAGCGAGCATCTCCTGCATCCCCGGTCCCCCCTTCGGTCCTTCATTGCGAATGACTACCACATCGCCGGGTTTCACTTTATCCGCCAAAATGCCCGCGCAGGCATCCTCCTGACACTCAAAGATAACAGCCGGACCTCGGTGTACCAACATCTCGGGCAGCACCCCGGCTTTCTTGACGATAGCTCCCTGCTCCGCCAAATTGCCGAAGAGGACTGCCAAGCCGCCGTCCCGCGAATACGCCTGCTCCACCGGGCGTATCACCTCGGCATCCCGCGTGGCGAGCCCGGCTATTTGCTCTCCGAGCGTCTTTCCGCTCACCGTGGGTGTATCCGTGTGCAGCACCCCGGGCACACGGTTCAACTCCGCCAAGAGGGTCATGATCCCACCGGCGCGCGCCACATCGTGCATGTGGAAGCGGGAACTGGGTGCCACCTTGCAAATATTCGGCGTCCGCCTGGAAATCTCATCGATGCGACCGAGGTCATACTCCACACCGGCTTCGTAGGCAAAGGCTAAGGTATGGAGTACGGTGTTGCTCGAGCCGCCCATCGCCATGTCCGCAGCAAATACGTTATCCAAGCTGTCCCGTGTCACGAGCTCTCGCGGAAGAGGACCGCCCTGCACAGCCATTTCCACCGCACGCCGCGCCACCGCTCGCCAGAGTTCCTTACGCTCCTCCGAGGTAGCCCCGAGGGTGCCATTCCCCGGAAGGGCGATCCCGAGTACCTCGCACAAGCAATTCATTGAATTGGCGGTAAACATACCGGAACACGAGCCCGCACCCGGGCAGGCACGGCATTCTACCTCGTGCAGGTCTTCCGCAGTAATCTTCCCCGACGCACACGCCGCCACCGCCTCGAACACGCTGTTGAGGTCCAAATCTTCCCCGTGTACCCCTTTGCCCACAGCCATCGGTCCACCGGAACAAAAGATCGTGGGTATATTGCACCGAAGTGCCCCCATCAGCATGCCGGGCACAATTTTGTCGCAATTCGGAATACAAATACAGGCATCGAACGCGTGCGCCCTGAGCATCGTCTCCACGCTGTCGGCTATGAGTTCCCGGCTTGCCAACGAAAACTTCATCCCCTCGTGTGCCATAGCGATACCGTCACACACCCCAATCACGTTGAACTCGATCGGCGTCCCCCCCGCTTTCCTCACCTCCTCCTTCACGAGCTCTCCCACTTTGTTCAGGTGCACATGCCCGGGTATCACCTCGTTGAATGAGTTACAAATCGCGATAAATGGTTTCCGTATATCTTCATCCGTCATCCCCGTTGCCCTCATCAGGCTCCTGTGCGGCGCACGCTCCATCCCCTTTTTTGTCCTATCTGACAGCATAGCGTGCCCATTCTACCACCCCCCACCCCTATATCGCAAGCCCATTTTTTGCCATCACCGCTTCCCAACTCACTCTTAAATACTTACTCTCACATATTTTGTCCGTCCGGACCCGCTCCTGCGACAAAACTATCCGCTTTACCCTAAGTACTTATTTTCCCGGGACAGGTTTTTGTGCTCCCACGATGGGGTGTGGCGTGTAAAGTTCTTCCAGCGCGGCGACTTCCTCCGGGGTGAGGAGCAAATCCACCGAAGCGGCGGCGTCATCGAAGTGAGCGGCATTGGTCGCGCCCACAATGGGGGCAGCGACCCCGCGCGCAAAGAGCCAAGCGAGAGCCACGGCACTCATCGAAACGCCGCGCTTCTCCGCAACTTCGACCACCCTCTCCGCCACCTTCTCATCCACCGCTTGAGTAGCGTCGTACTTGGCACGCAGGACACGGTCGGTCTTGCTACGCGGGGATTGAGTTGTCCACCCCCGGTGCGTGAGATGACCTCCGGCGAGCGGGCTGTAGGGAATGAGAGACACACCGAACTGGCGGCAGATGGGGATCATCTCCCGTTCATCCTCCCGATAGATAAGGTTGTAGTGGTTTTGCATGGCAGAGAATGGTGTCCAGCCATTTCTTTCCGCGACAATCTGCATGTTGTGGAACTGGTAGCCATACATGGCGGACGCTCCCAGAGCACGCACCTTCCCGGCTTTCACCAAGGAGTCCAATGCCTCCATTGTTTCCTCAATGGGTGTCGTGTAATCGAAGCGGTGGATGTAATACAGGTCAAGATAGTCCGTATCGAGGCGTCGCAGCGTGCCATCGATCTCGCGCAGGATGGCAGCCCGGGAAAGACGACCCTCGTTGAAATACACCTTGGAGGCAAGGACCACCTGTTCACGGGCAATACCGAGCTGTCGCAAAGCCTGCCCAATAAATTGTTCACTGGTGCCGTGCGAGTAGCAATTAGCCGTATCGATAAAGTTCACCCCCAGCTCAAGAGCGTGCGCGATCATCGCCGTGGTGGCTGCTTGGTCGAGGGTCCACAAGTGAAAATCCTCCGAAGGAGTGCCGAATGACATTCCACCTACGCAAATGCGTGAAATTCGGATGCCGGTATTTCCGATCTCTGTGTATTTCATGGCGGATTAAAAGGGTATTAGCAAAGAGTCCACGAGATAAAACGCCCGTACGTTTGACCGGGTACGAGTGCGATGGAAGGGAATTGCGGTTTGTGGGGGGCATCCGGCCATGCCTGTGGTTCGAGGGCGATGCCGCCACGCGGAAGTGGACTCAATCCATCTCCGGTGTACACCTGCAGTCCCGGCGCGTCGGTGGATAGCTCCAATCCGACTCCTTGGCAACTCAGCCGCGCCGCCGTCCGCACTCCGCCCACCGGAACATCGGAGAGCACGTAATTGTCATCCAGTCCAGCACCCATCTCTTGGTGGAGTGTCCTGAGTGTCACTCCGCGTCGCAAGTCGTAAGGCGTATGTGCCACATGCCGACGTTCCCCGGTAGGTATGTGGTCGAGCATGGGAGTATACTCCTCTGCGTCCACGCTCAGCAGGTGATCATCGATTGTACCGCTTCCCCGCATGTTCCAGTACACGTGGTTGGTGAGATTGAGCAAAGTCTTCTCCATCGCTGTAGCCGTCATCCGGAGCTCGAGTCGCGAGTCGTGTATGCTGTAGGTGAGCCGTACGGTGATCTGCCCGGGGTACCCTTCCTCTCCTGCGGGAGACACTAAGGAGAGAGATAAACGTTCCCCCCCACAGAATTCATCCACATGCCAGAGTCGATGCGAAAAGCCAATTTTTCCGCCGTGCAAGTGGTTGCGCCCGTCATTGGCAGAGAGCCTGTAGGAACGACCATCCAACGTAAACTCCGCACCGGCGATTCGGTTCGCCACGCGACCGCACACAGCACCACAGTAGCAGGTGTCACTCAGGAGACCCTGCGGAGTTTTCGGTCCGTACACGATGTCGCGTCCTTTGTAGTTGAGTGCCACCAAGCGGGCACCGTAATCTGACACGCGGGCACGGAACACACCGTTGCGCAGTTCATAGAAACGCACTGACGCAGGGTCATAGACACCTCCACCAGGGGACTGTCCAACGCCGGACATCTCAACCTTCATACGGGATGGGTAATAGGGATGGAACGAAAAGTCTCTCAGAAACCGTCCGGCAGGAACTTACTTTCAGCACCGCCGTACTGGAGATTGCCATGGGTACCCACTTGGATGGCACCGATCTCCTTGTAAATAGGCTGGCTAACCGTGTAAGATTGCTCGCCGGTATCCGCCTTGATAGTGAGAACCTGCCCCTTCGTTTTCCCTGCGGCATCGCCTATCCCTCGCCCGGCCAGTGCTCCGAGTACCCCGAAACCGACAGATGAAACAATCTGCCCTTTCCCGCTACCCAACAGCGAACCGGCACCGGCACCAACGGCAGCCCCAACACCCGTACCCAAATTACGCGCTGTATCCGTGGCTTCCACGTCAATCGTACGTTCAGCCACCACTGTACCGGGAATAAGCTGTCCTACCGAACCGAGCGAGCTCGCCGAAACCGAATTGAGCGAACGCGTACCGGTACACGAGGTCAAGCCTAAAATGCCGGACACCAAAATTGCTGTGAACAACGTTGCTTTCATCTCTCTTTTTGCATTATTTTTTGTGTCGTACAAATGCTCCCCCATGGTAAACACATCACGGCGCAGAGCATTTCTCTCACGCACGCTCGCCACTCTACCACGAAATTTTGCACTTGCCAAGAAAAAAGAGTCGTGCTACACTCCCTCCCGTCTTTATGAAAGCGTTTTCATACATCATAGCAGCGTTGGCAGTGCCCGCCCTTGTCGCTCATGCAGACGATAAGGCCGGTGTCATGGAAGCCTATTTCCCCACAGCGGATGGAACACTTCGGACAGGTGCTGAAGTGCGCGTGGTTCTGGACGAGAGTCTTAAGGAACCCGTCCGCAAGATTAACGAAAATATCAACAAACTCACGCCGGAGCAAAAAACCGCGTTGATGCAAGATTTCGCGGTCATGCAGTGCCCGGAATATAACTCCACGCTTTGGCCAAACCGTGCGGATTATGACGAATTCGTGGGTGCGTGGAATAAAACGCGTGTCGTACCCAGAACCCAAGTAGCCGTGGGGTTGCAGAAGACGGAAGAGGGCACGTGGCGCGTTCTGTCTTTGACGGTGGATGCGCGTACGCGTAGTACGGTTCCTCTGACACTGAGTGCGTTGCGATATGATGCGGACAAGAACGAATGGATTTCCAACGATGGAATCATGAAGCCGCGGGATTTCACCGCTCCTGCGTCCAGTGTTTATGGAGCACAGACGGGAACGGAGTGGGTTCTCGAAAAAGAGTCGTCTCTCACCATACTTAAAGAAACGCTTCGGGTTTCGCGCACAACGGACGGCAAATACGTGTACTTGGCATATACATTCGATGAACGCTCCAAGGTAAATCCCAACACATCGCTGGCTAGCGGGAGTTACCTGCTGCGCTTCGCGACCTCCGCCCCGGGGGCGAATGTCGGCAAGCCGGGTCAGCGGTAAGAAGTCTGCGGGTCCACATCGTGACATCTGCGTTCCGTCGCGTGTACGGTGTGCAATTTGGGGTGGGTCACGCTTGGCTGCGTAATGGGGGGGGGTGGTACAGGACTGCGACGGGTGGTTGTCCCGGTGCGGTTTTTGGTGTTGTGTCCATCTTCCCGGACGTGTACACGATGTACGAATGTTGAGTCTGCCCCGCTGAATGCTCAGGTACGTAGGATGAAAATTATTGCCGGCACCGCGAAAGGGCTCCCCCTGTACGTACCGAAAGGAGAGGTTCGACCGACGCAGGATCGCGTGCGAGCGGCTCTCTTCAACATACTTACCCCATTACTTCCCGGGGCACGAATGCTGGATCTATGCTGTGGCACCGGTTCCGTCGGGCTGGAAGCTCTGAGTCGCGGTGCTACGTATGCGTGCATGGTAGATGCCTCGCGGAGTGCCTGCCAAGCGACCGTGCGTAACTACGAGCGGGCAAAACTCTCGGGCGGTCGCGTTGTTCAAGCGGATTGCCTGACTTTCGTCCGACACTCGCACGAGTCGTTCCATCTCATCTTCGCCGACCCCCCTTACTGCAAAGGTATAAGTGACCGTGACATGATCGCCGAATTACTGACCGGCGGAGTAGCGGAGCGACTCCTGCCCAACGGCTTTTTCATAGCCGAAGCTCAAGTGGGCTACGGCGTGGGTGACCGCCTGTCCCGGGTTTTCCCCGGCTGGGACATTGTCGATGAGCGCACCTACGGAAAAAACACTCTGCTATTTTACCGTCGCCAATCATGACTCGTGTCCTCCTGCTCATCGTTTACAACCTTTTGTACCCGATTTTTTTGCTCTTGTCGCTGCCGGGGTTCCTGATGAAGACCCGACGTCGGGGTGGCTCATGGAGGGACTTGCCGGAAAGGTTCGGACATTTCCATACTCTGGCTCAAGATGAGCCGAAGGGCGGGCTCTACGTGCATGCTGTGAGCGTGGGCGAGGTTTTCATCGCCCTGAAATGGATACGCGGTCGCAGCTCCGATCTCTCTTTCCCTGTCGTGCTGGCTACCTCCACAGCCACAGGGCTGCAAATTGCCCGGGCGGCAAACATCGCCGGTCTGCGTGTCATCTACTCTCCGTTGGATATTCCCTGTGTCGTGGGTGCTGTCATGCGCCGCTTTGCCCCACGAATTGTCGTGCTCATCGAAGCCGAGCTCTGGCCGAACCATGGGCGCGTCTGCCGCAAACTCGGAATACCGATGGTGATGCTTAACGCTCGCCTCTCCCCACGCAGTGAACGTCGATACACCGCTATTCGCCCCATCTCTCGTATACTCTTCAGTTACCTCAGTGCCCTCGGAGCACAGAATGAGAATGATGCGGCGCGCTTTGCCAACATCGGCGTCAACCCGGAAATTATCTCCGTCACGGGGAGTATTAAGTTCGATGTCCTCGACGATTCCCCTCCTGCCCCACGCCGAGATTTCGCGGATATTTTACGGCGACTCGCGGGTCCCCGTCCCATCGTCCTCGCCTGCTCCACCCACGCCGGGGAAGAAAAACTTATCGCCGAAGCAGCTCGCTCCGTTGGTGCTTTCCCTCTCATCGTACCGCGCCACATGGAACGCCGAGCGGATGTCGTACACGACTTGCTCGCCTCCGGATTCTCCCCAATCCTGCGTAGCTCTGATGTCCCCCTCCCCGAATCTCCCGCTCCGAATGTATGCTACGTCGTCGACACCACCGGCGAACTCCGTGAGTGGACTTCCCTTTCCCACATAGCTGTCATCGGAAAGAGTTTTTTAGCAGACGGCGGTCAAAATCCCACGGAAGCTATCGCGGCGCGAGTTCCCGTAGTGGTCGGTCCCCACATGAGCAACTTTGCTGACCTCGTTGACCTGCTGCTCTCCCATGATTCCATCCTCCGCTGCACGCCGCAGAACCTGCCTTCCACCCTGCGGAGCATCCTCAATGATCCCCAATCCACTACTGCTCGCGCCGAACGCGCTTACCAAGCCCTCAAAGTCCACTCCGGCGCATCCCAACGCAGCAATCAACTCGTGACCGAAACCCTACGCAAACAAACAACGCGAAGTACGAAGTAGCAGAGCCGAGGAGGAGTGTGCTGTGCGGCAGGAAGTGGCGTGTGTGGCGAGATTTTTTTTGGGGGGGGGGGGGGGCGCGGTTGGAAAACTAGGTATTTCTGCCGCACGGGGGGCTTTACTCTGTACCTGCGACGTGTGCCTACGCCAGCATTGCCCCCTGCTCCGGGTGTTTTATTTTGGGGGTCAGATGTGTTGGTGCGCTTCGCTCGCCTTGCATTTTCTGCGCACGGTAGCCTACTCCTCCCATCATGGCGTCGCGACCTCCTACGTCTGTATGTGCGCATGTCGAGAAGCTTCCCCGGCACATTTTCCCTCATCGCACCTGCATGGTAAACGGCACTGTAGGTAGTCCAGCGGCGTTCACGAGGTTGGGGTGGAGCAGCGTAGCCCATGCGTAACGCACCCACTTGGGAGTCTGGCGCGATTTCTCGGCGGTGAGAACCAGTTTGCCGTCTTCCACCTCTGCTTTTGCGGGGTGGTACTTTTTGCCGTCTGCCGAGAGCTCGAAATGGGCGATGGGCTTGCCGTCCGCGCTCTTGAGTCCCTCGGCGTGCTCAAACTCCACAATGACCTTGCTGCCCACGTGTGTGGCGTTTTTCGCGACCGGTCCGGAGAAAGGCACGTCAGATTTGCCGTACACCTCAGCGGCAGCCATAGCAGCCAAGCGTTCTCCCACTTCGAGTTTGCGTTGGGGGTGGACCTCGGTGGTGGTCATTCCGAGGTCCACTGTGGTCACATAGTAGACCTTCTGCAACTTTTTCGCCACGCGATCCTGCACTTCGCGGAACTCCGGCCAGTAAGCCCGGATTTTCGTGTTGTCGTCTTGGATGCGCGGCAATTGCACCATGATAAAGGGGAGGTTCGGTCTGTGGAGCTCGGCACGCCAGCTGTTGATGAGATTCTCGAGTAACCCCTCATTCTGCTTCTGACTCTGATTTTCCGCGTCTGATTCTCCTTGGTACCAGATGATACCGGCAAAAGGGAAGCGGCACCACGGACGAATACCCGTTTCGAAGAGATAGGTCGGTTTGTAGGGATGGGGTGCTGCCGTGTCCTGTCCGAGATTTTGTCGCGCGCGCCCACGCACCCAAACGGTCACATACTTGCTTTCCAACCAGTGCGCCGTCATGCATTCCCTGTACTTCTTCTTCACCATAGCCGTAGGCATCCACGCCAGCATCTCCGAGCCACCCAAACTCGCGTGAACTACCCCCACAGGAACCCCCAGAATTTCGTGCAACTTCCTCCCAAAGTACCAGCCTACAGCACTCATCCGGTTGCTCTCGCCCGGTCCGCCTACGTGCCAAGCCCCTTCATACATCCGCTTTTCTTTGAGGCGTGTCAGCAGCTCTTCATTGTAAGAACCGGGATCTGTGTGCACTTGGGGCTCAGAGTGGTAGAAACGAAGTCCGGCTATCGCCTCATGGTTGATCGCTGCTCGGTCTCCCGTCTGCTCGAGTCGCCAGAGCATGTTTGACTGTCCGGAAGCCAACCATACTTCCCCCACCACGACATCATCCAACTCCACCTTTGCTTTCCCCTGAGTCACCACGAGGGGCTTCCCCTCTGCGTCTGCCTCCATGGCTTCCAACTCCGCGCTCCATTTTTTCCCTTTGACTTTCGCTTTCACTTTCTGCCCACCGTAGCTCACTTCGACCTCGCTCGAGCTCGTACACGTACCCCGAATAGGTACCTTGCACCCGCGTTGCAGCACCATGTGTGACTCATAAATCGGATCAACCTTCAATTCCGCATTCGCCACTCCCGATACCCCCGCCGCCACTGCGAGAACAACACGCACCGCTCGCCACACCCGCATTCTCCCGACATTAGGACATGCCGCCCTCGACCCCGCCTCTTTGCACTCAATTACCTCCGCGTTTCCCTGCGAAAAAGTCATCGCTCCGCTCGGTGTCGTCAGTTCTTTCGGGGCAGGTGTGTGTACGGCTACATCCCCACGATCTCATACCCCCCGTCCACGTACACGACCTGCCCCGTAATACTCGCGGCCCCGTCACCGACCAAGAAAGTAGCTGTGGCACCCAGCTCCTCGAGCGTGCAACTGCGCCGCAGGGGACTCTTCTCTTCGTATACCTTGAACATCCCCGTAAATCCGCTCACTCCGCGAGCCGCCAGCGTCTGCACCGGTCCCGCCGAAATACAGTTCACGCGGATGGGCTTTTCGCGGCGTCCCAGATCAAAGGCGAGGTACTTGCTGCATGTCTCCAAGGCCGCCTTTGACACCGCCATCAGGTTGTAATTGGGTACCACCTTCTGACTCGCATAGTAGGTCATCGCCAAGATCGCGCCACCATCCACCATCAAGGGTGCTACCGCCCGCGATAGCGCAATGAGCGAATATGCCGACACCTGAAGCGATAAGTTAAATGCCTCGCGCGATATATCCGAAAAATGCCCCTCCAGTGCCCCGGGAGTTTTCGGCGCAAAGGCGATTGCGTGCAGCATCATGTCCACCCGATCCGTATGCTGTTTCACAAAGTCAAAGAAGCGCGTGATCGACTCATCATCGGTCACATCCAGCTCGCACACCGGGGTATCCTCGCCGAAGGTCTCGCGCACGAGCTTGATGACCCCGTCTTTCAGACGTTCCCCTTGGTAATTGAAGATAAGTCTTGCGCCTGCCTCGTGCCAAGCCTTCGCTATGCCGAATGCGATGCTGCGCTTGTTGGCCACTCCCGTGACCACCCCTACCTTGCCTTCCAATGGTCTCTGCGCTGTCATAGCTGTCATGATGTTGTATGGTAAATCTTCAGTACGAAAACTCTTGTTCGATAATCTGCGCGTAGGTCAGGCTGATGCTCACCCCCGTCGCTTCCATGTGCTGAATTTTGTTGTGCACCTCTTCTTCTGTGATATTGAGGTCATCCACCACAAACTTCAGACGGTAATACACAAACCCCCCTTCTCGGTCCAGCAGGAGTTGCCCCTCCGGGAGGTTGGCATTGATCGTAAGCAGTAGCTGAGCGAGCTCCTGCTGATGCTCCGGATTCACCCGTGATGCGAAATGGGCGTCAAATACCAAACTGCACGGCTCATGTAACTCCGTGAACATGAATGTACACGGCATCAGTGTCACATCCAGTGGCAAATACGCCATGCCGATCTTCTCCGGACCCATCATCACCCACTGATATTCTTCCCCTCGCTCAATGAGATACCGCCTCACCTGCGCCAGCAAGTTGGGCTGCCTGTGCTTCCCTGTCGATGTTTCTGCCATATCGCGATCAGTTCCTACCCTACTCTCTCCCTTGCCTGATGTCAAGCTATCCTTGCGCCCTCTCGTCAAAAATTTGTTTGCAATTTGAGTGTAGACGTGCTAAAAGACGCATGCGGGGACGCAGTCATGGATAAGCTGATTAAAAAATGCGCGATGGGAGGGATTGCGGAATGGGTCTGCTGCCCGGGAGAGCTCAACTCTCCGTTGCTCTCTGCCCTCGCTCGCTGTCCGTCGGTGCACCGCTGGCAAATCCAAGATGAACGCTCAGCCGGATATTTTGCCTTGGGGCGCATGCAGGCAACCGGACGCGGTGTGGGCGTGGTGCTGAGCCACGCGGCAAGCGCAGGTGCCGTGCTTCCCGCCGTAATAGAAGCCTATTACGAACGACGTCCCCTCGTGTCGGTGACATTGGATGAGGAACACCCCGCCGGGAGAGCCGGTGCGTACGGACGCATCGACCAAGAGGGTCTCTTCGGGCATTACGCCCCTACCTTCTCCCTCCCTATCCCGTGTAGCTTGGGCGAGCTCCCGGATATGGCGGAGCTCTGCTCGGAAGGTTTCCCCGTGCATCTCCGCCTCTGCTGTGCGGAAAATCTCCGCGATGAACACCGACTCGAACCCACCTCTGTGGCGGATGCTCCTCCGCGTCCGAGATTTCGCAGTAGTCTCGCCGAGCTTTCCCATGTACTGCGCTTTGAAGCGGCACGCGATGGACTGGTGCTGCTCCTCGGGGCGTTGGACCCGGACGAGCAGGAGTCTGCCCTCTGGCTCGCGCGTACCCTACGTGTGCCGGTACTGGCGGACGCGACTAGCGGCTTGCGCGAAAAGGTGGGGAATCTGCTCCTGGCGGGCGGGAGTGACATCTTGGTGGACGCCCCTCCCCGGCACGTGCTGCGGGTAGGTGCTGTGCCGAGTTGCCCCTTTTGGCGCGCGCTGGAGGAAATGCCCGACACTCGTGTCTTCTCCATCACCCGTTCCGGCTTCTCCGGTTTGCATCGCCCGAGCAGAGTGATAGAAGGTGAGCCGGAGCAAGTCATGAAAGCACTCGATGACGTACCGCATGTCGGCGACCCCGCCGATTATCAATCTGCCGGGCGTCGCTACGCAAGCAAAGTGGAGGAGTTGCTGCTCAACTATCCGGAAAGCGATGCCGCCTTAGTGCGCGCCTTTTCCCGGCACGCTTGCCTCGCAGAAGTCATTTGCCTGGGTAGCCCGTCCGCCACCATGCTCTGGAACAACTTCGCGCAGTGTCAAATCCCTACCCTCTACCTCCGTTCGGTGGATTTAGCGGGTGGCTCAGATGGTGCCGTTTCCGGCTTCCTCGGCAATTGCGTGGACGCCCGCTTCGCCTGCGCTCTCATCGGCGATATCGCTATGCTCCGTGATACTTCCGCCGCCCAACTGCTGCCCCAAATGTCTCCCGGTAAACGTGTCATCGCCGTACTCAACAACGACGGTGCCGGTATGGTCGCCGCCGACACCAACCCGGAGCTGCGCGGCTTCCTTGCCCAACCCCCATCCACAGAACTGCGCGAGTTCGCCCGCCTCCTCAATGCCGAATTTTATCTCATCCGCTCCGAAGCTGACTTCGAAGTCATTGAAGGTCTCGCCGACGACTCGCTTGCCCTCCTAGACATATCCCCGGACCCCGAACAGACCACCGCTTTCCGCATGGGGCTTCCGTAAGTGGGTTTTTCATCGCCCACACACAAGAATCGCGCAATCAAAAAAGCGACTCTCAAGACTTACCTTGAAAGCCGCGTATTTGCATGGAGCATAGCGGACTCGAACCGCTGACCCCCTCAATGCCATTGAGGTGCTCTACCAGCTGAGCTAATACCCCAAAAACGGGAACGAGCGGATTGTACAGGTAACTCGGTAGGTTGGCAAGCAAAATCTGTGCAAATCGATAATAACAGCACACCCATCCCAATAAAATTCTCAAAAAACGCCGCGATGCTGATCCCCATGCAGGTTGCAGGCACTCTGTGCACCAAGGGGCTTCAACCTCACGGGTGCATGGATTCGTTCCCCACGCAGAGTTCCCGCTTTGCGCCCATCGTCCCTCTCCGCGCAACCTTGTTGCACCTAACTCCTTCACTTCGTACTTAATCCCCTCCCCGTCTCCCTGCGTCAAAGTTGTCACCCACCACTAACCCTTTAATTTATTTGGGAGAGGTGTGAAATAACAGATTAATGTCGGAAATGGTGGGCGATGAAGCAGGAGATACGCCAACGGATATGACGTTTGGATTTGGCAATGACCGCAGCGAGGACGAGCACAAAACCGAGCCATTGTCCGGGCAGGATAGCTTCTGCATAGACGAGCCAGCCGAGAAAAGTCGCTTCTGTGGGTTCAAGGCAAGAGACGATTCCGAACTCGAGCGATTTGATGCGCTGCATGGCGTATGCCACTAAGGCGAGTACCGCGACTCCCTGCAACACGCCGATGCCGACCAACCAAGACCAGCCGCCTTGCCAGCCCTGCATGGCATTTTGCGTGATCAGGAGGGGCGTGACGAGTGTGAGAGTCGCTGTGGCAGATTGCCAGAACAAACGTCGCATCATACCCACCTCCGGACTCATGAAGCGGTTGAGTACCAAATAAAACGAATAAAAGAGCCCCCCGAGGGTGCCGTACAGGATACCGAGCGCGTGTCGGTGACCGGGCATATTCCCCGGCGCAAAGAGGGTCACCAGCGCGATACCCAAACCGGCGGTCGCCAACAGCATTACATCCCGCCGAGGCGGTAATCTCTTCACCAACAAGGACTCCCAAACCGCAGAGAGCAGAGGTCCCGTGGCGGGTAAAAGCGCGGCAATCCCGGCAGAGGTATAACGGATGGCGAGAAAATAAAATAACACGCACAACCCTGTACATACCCCAGAGGCAAATGCCGCAGGAGAAAATGCCAAAGACGCACCGCAACGGAGTTTTTCCGTGAGTGCCCAAAGTCCGATGAGCAGGAAGCCTACGCCGAAGCGTGAGAATGAACACAATTGCGGGGTGCAATGCGACTCCCGCACAAAAACACACAGCGAGCCCATAATCATGGCGGCAACCATGGCAGCTAAGAGCGCACGCGCGTGCTCTGAACCGGCAGAGCTCATGCTTTCCCTCACCTTTGCTGCGCCCGCAGCGCGTCCACGCAAATGGCAGACCACGACTCCAGCCGCGCATAGAGGACTCCGCTCAATTCATCCAAGCTGTGAAATGCCAGATTTGTCAATGCTTTCTCGTTTGGGGCAACCTCTTCCCGGTCAAGTTCGAACAAATGAACCACACCGAGATGCACACTTCCCACCTCATTGGAGTCATCATTGATCATGGCGAAAAGTTGTTGCTGTGCCGTGCCGGAGAAACGAATTTCTTCCCGGATTTCGCGTTCCATGCCGGTTAGGTAAGTGGATAAACTGTCCGTTAGACCATCGATGGGGTTGATATGACCGCCGATGCCGAGGGACAGCTTATTGTGTAGGCGCACTTCTCCGCCCTTCGCCGTGCGTTCGTATGCCAAAATTCTCCCCCGATGTCGGAAAATGGCGTAAGCGATGAGTTGTTTGAAAGAGGGGTCACTTTCCGCCGCTTCGCGATCCATGTACCGCGCAACACCCGGCTTCAAAAACGCTTCCAAATACTTCTGTGCATCGCGATTTACTCCGTGAAACGCACCTACAACCTCGTACGCTCCGCGCGGCACCACTAATACTTGCTCGCCTTTGTACCGTGACATGCGCTCAGTCTACCACGCAGCCCCCCCCATGGCAAACCTTTTCCCGTCACCAAGTACGAATACGGACCTGCGTTAGATTTGCCGGTATGATACAAGTCCTTAGGGAAAAAAGCGACACTCAAGCATATATAAATCCGAACAACGTATCAGACTTGACGGCTTTTCAAACATTGGGGGGGGGGGATCAGGGAGGCTGGGGAATTGTGCGGCTCCTTTTTAGGACGTAAAGCACTCCCGATTCAGCATTGCTTCCGAACATTACACAATGTTCCGGAACCCGCACCAATGAAGGGATAACACAAACAGGCGGATCAACTTTGATGATTGACTCGCCTGCTGCTTAGAATGGAGAGGACGTGTACCGAACCGTACTTTCTCCGTTTAACCTCCGTTCGAACATGAACGAATAGTTTGGGGCAGAAGTCTCTCGAAACTCCGGTAACTATCGGAGGTTAATGAAATCGCATAGTAGCGAGAGGACTTAATGCTGCACAGAGGCTGCCGGAAATGTGTGCTTCTCAACTTCTTCGACAAAGGCGGCTGCGCTGTAGCAACGGAAAGGAGGACCACAGGTATAGGAGCAAACCTCTTCGGATGTAATGTTGTCGATGATAGATAATTCTGCTGTGCCTTCTTGCCAAGTGTATGAATTGAAGTTGTCGACCGCACCCCTGCAAAGGAGGGTGTATCTAGCGGCAGGGTTGGGGCGAGTCGTGCTTTCTGCGTTGCTATAGGTGGTTTGGATAGCCATCCCAGAGGCAACGACTTTCCACCCTCTGTTGCGGAAAGCATCCTTAAGTGTTGAAAATCCAATTCCGGGAATGGCGATAGATCGCTCCACGAATTGCCCGTGGAATTGGGGTGTTGACTGGCAAGCTCCAAGACAGAGGAGGAGAACGAGAGAGGGTATTACGAAGATGCGCCTAATCATGTGCTGTATCCTACCGAATAAAAAGAAATTTGCAAGAGAAAAATATATTTGTTGTAAGCTGATACCCACACCTGTCCCAAGAAAATTCTCGGGGAACCCCGCCATGCTAATCCCCATGCGGGTTACAGACGCTCTGCGTACCAAGGGGGCTTCAACCTCACGGGTGCTTTGATTTATTCCCCTCGCATCGTTTCGGTTTTACCTCCTTCCAGCTCCCCTGCGCAACTCCGTTGCGCCTAACTCCTTCACTTCGTACTTCGTACTTCGCACCTCGTACTTGATCACCTCCGGGTTTCCCTGCGACAAAATAGAACAGGTACGGAGTATTTGATTACGGGACGTACTTGATCACCTCCGGGTTTCCCTGCGACAAAACTATCGCACTATTCTAGACGTTTAACTTATTTGGGACAGATGCGGCGCGCTGTTTATTTTAGTTCGCACCACAGTGCCCGGTGGTCACTCGCCGCCCGTGCCGTTTCTCCGCTGATAATTCCCATGCGGGAGCGGCGGCCCATGCGCTTCTTGAGCACTCCATTGACATAGATTCGGTCGAAGGTGCTGTACACGCCGCCCTTCTTGAAATAAATGGTCCAAACATCTCCCCGTTCATCGGTCGGGACGAGGCAATTGAGGGCACTCTCTCTGACTAATCCTTGACTAATAATGGATAGAGAGGGTTCCTCCGGACCGGCGTTCCAATCTCCATATACCAAGATGGGCATGTTCGGCTCCGAATGTATGGCATGCAGCACGTGCGTGGCGAGAGTGCGTGCTTCATTCGCTCTTAAAAAATCCGATGCCGCCGGGTTATCCGACACTTTGGATTTCAAATGGACCCCCATAATGCGAAAATATCGTCCATCCTCCATGCGCACGGTCACATCTAAAATGCCGCGTAGCATGAAAAAGTCCTTTTGCCCCACAATTTCGCAATCCTTGACAGAGTGGTCCTCCACAATCGGGTGTCGGGAAAGTACCGCGAGGGCACGATCCTCACGCATGCGTTCCAGAACACGGCAATACGGGTAGCGGAGACCGTGCTTTTCGAGGCGTTTGACCAAGTCGCGGACGGCTGCCTGTCCCCCCATCTCTACTAAGCCCACGATTTCCGGCTTGGCTTCCGCAATGACTGCCGCGACTGCATCCCGTCTCTTTACTGACTTCATATAATGCTTATATTGTGAACGTTGCGCATCACCCTTTACGAAATAATTCTGGACATTCATCATGACGAAACGTACCGGTGCTCCCGTTTTCGGGATATCTTTCGGTGCCGCGCTTTCCTGCGCGTTGTTTTCTACGGGTAGGATGACCTGCGTTCCCTCGGTCTCTGTTACCTCCTGACTCCCGGGCGCGTAGTACCAGTAGAGCAGGACGCTGATCAGCAGCGACATCGCAATGAGCAGGATGTCCCTGTTACCTATCAGCCTTTGCAGGAATTTTCGCATCGTGTTTACCCTCTCACCAGCCACCGCGCCACATCCGGGGCGGCATAGGTTAGGATCATATCGGCTCCCGCCCGCCGTACGCTCAATAGCGTTTCCAGCAGAACCTCCCGTTCATCCAGCCAGCCGGACGCAGCCGCTGCCTTAACCATCAGGTATTCCCCACTCACATGGTAGGCAGCAATCGGCAGCTGCGCGTGCTTGCGCATGGCTGCTATCACATCCAGATAGCAGGTAGCAGGCTTCACCATCAGGATGTCCGCCCCTTCCTGTATATCTAACTCCGCTTCTCGCAACGCTTCTCGCGCGTTGCCCGGGTCCATCTGGTAGCCCTTCTTATCTCCCACTTTGGGGGCACTTCCCAATACTCCGCGAAACGGACCATACAGAGCCGAAGCGTATTTTGCCGTGTAGCTCATCAGCGACACCTGTTCAAAGCCCTGTGCATCGAGAGCCGTACGCAGAGCACCAATTCTCCCATCCATCATGTCACTCGGGGACAGAATATCCGCTCCGGCTTCGGCATGACTGAGTGCCTGCAACACGAGTGCATCCACGGTTTCGTCATTGAGTACTTCAATCCCGCCACCGGGTAGTTCCCGCACGAGCCCATCCTGCCCGTACGTACTGTAGGGGTCCAGTGCCACGTCGGTCATCACCAACAAACCGGGTACTTCTCTCTTGAGGGCACGTATGGCACGCTGCACAATACCCTGCGGATGATGCGCCTCCCGTCCGTCTGCCGTTTTTTTCTCTCCCGGTACCACCCCAAACAAGTCGATACAGGGTATCCCCAGTTCCTCGTGTAATCGCTTACATTCCTCGACCAGTCCTCTCACAGACCAACGTCTACATCCCGGCAGCGATTCTATCTCTTCATTCCTCTCCCCTTCATGCACAAACATGGGGTAGATCAGGTGCTGCACTTCCAGCGTACTCTCGCGTATCAGTCCGCGCATCGCGGGACTTTTCCGGTTTCTTCTCGGGCGTATAGGTAATTTCATGGTATTCGTTTGCTACCTCTATCCTACCATACCTTTCCCGCATAGTAAACGCTCAAGTTGGTATCTCACATCTGCACCACACATCTGTCCCAAATAAAATTTTCGAGAAACGCCGCCATGCTAATTCCCCTGCGGGTCACGGGTGCTCTGCACACTCGGGGGGCTTCAACCTCTCGGGTGCATTGATTTATTTCCCTCGCGAGGTTCCCGCCTGACACCCATCGTCCCTCTCCGCGCAACCTTGTTGCGCCTAACTCGTTCACTTCGTACTTCGTACTTCGTACCTCGTACTTGGTCATCCCCGTGCCTGCCTGCCCCAAAGTCACCGCCCACCACAAAGTTCATATTTTTCTTGGGACAGATGTAGGACGGCTGTGGATTTTGGCTTGCAAAGGGCGGGGGAGTGTGCTACAAGGGGGGAGGGTACAGCATTCACGGAGGTTCTATTTGACCATGTACAAAGCCATCCTCATCATCTTATGGATAGGAGCATTCGTGATCTCCGGGTATGTCGTGAGTGGGGAGGAACAGGCGAATCTCACGACCGGAAATCAAGATTTGCGCGCAATTTCACGCTCGGTCTACCGTGTATACGCGCTGAACTCGGAGACCCGCTCCATCGCGACCGGTAGTGGATTCTTCATCGAAGAGAAGGGGCTTTTGCTAACGAACTACCACGTCGTGGAAGGAAAAGACACCTTTGCCATATTCATAGTCAATGAAGCGGGGGATAACGCATCCATGGCAGAAGCCACTCCCATAGCCTACGACCCCAAAAAAGACCTCGCTCTCTTGCGTGTAGAGGGGGATTCCCTGCCCACCCCATTCAAACTCAGTAAAAAGGACCCGCAACTCTTGCAAAAAGTTATCGCCGTAGGGTTTCCCGGGGGCGTTGACGTATTTAAACCGTCACGTCGGGACAAAAATCCCGTCAATATGCTTGCCGGAGGTATTGACAACCTCATCCCGAATGTTACTCAAGGTTCAATCAGCAAAATCACCGATGATGTCATTGTTCACGACTGCAAAATTGGGCTCGGCAGCAGTGGAGGTCCCTTGCTCGATGCGGCAACCGGGGAGGTTGTGGGCGTGAACTTCGCGGGTCAAACAGACCAAGCATACGTCACCTTTTTCTTCGCCATCCCTACCCACAAAATTCGTGCGTTTCTCGCCGGGAAAACGGGTCATCCACACGCGTCTCCTCCACCCAACGCACAAACAAAAAAAATCCCGCAGCAGACCAAACAAAGCGGCTCGGGAACGTCTCCCGCAGGGTTGAACGATGACTTTGTTTCCTTCATTGTTCAAGAACACATCAAGGGCGGCACAGAGTACCGCACAATCCGCAAGGAACTTTACGAGGACATCATTTGCTACTACGGCACGGAACCACGAGTTATGTCTCTGGCGGAGTATGCAAATGACAGCCTAGCCTACAGTCAAAGGTGGCCGCGTAGGGTATATGAGATCCTTTCTGTATCGCGGGAAGACAGGCGAATCTCGGTAATTTTGAAATTCCGATGTCGCTCAAGGCGGGGACGGGTAGCCGAAGGTTTTTCACATCTGTGTCTCTCGCTCTCCCGTAATTTGAAAATCGAATCGATCGCCGAAGCTATTACCTCTCAACCGCCTGCAGACTTCCCTCAGTTCTCACCCGTCAGTTACCGTGGCAAGCGTGTCCTCTCCACGCAATAGAACATGCGTGCGTGAATGTACGAGGGGGAAACATAACAGGAACAACGCGTGGGGGCAAAATAACGCAGTGGGGGCATGATACCTCTGTGGTATGCGGAGGGTGTGTGAACTGCGTAGGAGTTGACGTTGCGGCATTTATCACAGAAAGCAGACAGAACCGTACATTTCCCCTTTTTTTGCGTCTAACTCAGCGTTTTATTTCTACACACATCCGTCCCAATAAAATTTTCGAAAAACGCCGCAATACTAATTCCCATACGGGTTGCAAACGCTCTGCGTACCAAGGGGGCTTCAACATCACGGGTGTATGGATCTAGTTCCCACACGTCGTTTCGGCTTTGCCTCCTTCCAACTCCCCTGCGCAACTACGTTGCGCCTAACTCCTTCACTTCGTACTTCGCACCTCGTACTTGATCCCCTCCCCGTCTCCCTGCCGCAAAGTCATCGCCCACCACTAAGCCTCTAATTTACTTGGGACAGGTGTGGTTCCACAATGTCTATACGCGACCACACTTGACATTTCAGGACGGAGGTGGTAGTTTCCGTTTATGCAGACAGGAGTATTGCCAGAAGAAATAGAGCGACTCAAGCGCGAGAGGAACGCGGTGATTCTCGCGCACAGCTACCAACGCCCGGAAATACAGGATGTGGCGGATTTCGTGGGGGATTCCCTTGCCTTGGCGAGGTATGCGCAGCAGGTGAGCTGCGATGTCATCGCCTTTTGCGGCGTCCATTTTATGGCGGAAACCGCGTGTATCCTCAACCCGACGCGTACGGTTCTGCTGCCGGACGCGGATGCGAATTGTTCGTTGGAAGCGAGTTGCCCCGCCGATGAACTGGCTGCTTTTCTGGAGGAGCACCGAGAGCAAAACTATTACGTCATCGCCTACATCAACTGCTCGATAGGCGTGAAAGCGTTGGCGGACGTTATTGTAACGAGCGGCAACGCCCGGCAGATTGTGGAGAAAGCACCGACGGATCGCCCCATCCTCTTTGTGCCGGACGAAAATTTGGGGGCGTGGGTAGCTCGCCAAACCGGGAGGGAAATGACCCTTTGGAAGGGTGCCTGCCACGTTCACCGTCAATTCAATCGCGACCAAATCCTGCGTGCCAAGCAGCAATACCCGGAAGCGGAAGTGGTTTGCCACCCGGAATGTCGGGAGGAAGTGCGTCTGATGGCAGACCATATCTGCTCCACAGAGAAAATGATCGGCTATTGTCGGGAAAGCCGGGCAAAGTGCTTCCTCATCGTGACCGAGGTCGGTATCCTGCACCGCCTGCGCAAGTTGGTCCCCGACAAAGAGTTCATCGCGGTGGAGCAGACTCCGTGCGGGTGCGCGGAGTGCGAGTTCATGAAACTCAACACCCTCGAGAAATTACGCAATTGTTTGCGCGACATGCGCCCGAGGGTTTCCCTGCCGGAGGATTTGCGTATGCGGGCACTGGCTCCCTTGCAGCGCATGCTCGAGCTCTCCCGTTGACCCGTCCCCGTGAACTTGGCACCCCACATCCTCGCGCGCGGGAATTGGATATCGAACGCCGAGTTCATGGAGCTCGCTCTCTACGATGAGCAGCGCGGCTACTACAGCCAAAATCTCACCGAAATCGGTCCGAGGGGTGACTTCTCGACTGCCGCGAGCATGAGTGAACTCCCGGCGAGGTGTCTGATACGGCACTGGCGCGAGTCCTGTCGTTCTCTCGGTCGCAACCTCCCCTTCATCGAAATCGGGGGAGGGACAGCCGGTCTCGCCCTCTCCGTTTACCGCAATCTCGACTTCTTTGAGCGTCTACGTGTGCGTTATTACATGGTGGAAAGGTCCCCTGCCCTGCGGAGTTGGCAGTCTCTCGCCCTCGGCAACTTTGCCCGTGTCTTTCCGGATATGCCGCGTGCCCTGAAACACGCCGGGGGGCGCGCCTTCATCTTCTGCAACGAGTTGCCGGACGCTTTCCCCGTCCGCCGCTTCGTGTGTCAGGGTGGCGTGTGGCACGAGCTCGGTTGGAATGTGCGGGACGATGGCACCATCACGGAAGTCCCGCGCGCCTGCTCCTCCCTGCCGGAAAGCGGCGCGTTCTCTCGTTGGGCACAGGAGGGGCAAATCATCGAGGTGAATGAAGCCTACCACCAATGGTACATTTCTTGGCAACCTTTCTGGGAGCTCGGGTGCTTCGTGACCATCGACTACGGCGCGGAAATCGATGCCCTGTACTACCGCCGCCCCCGGGGAACACTGCGCGGCTACAAAGCCCATACCCTGCTCAGCACCGAAGAATTACCGGCACTCGCGGGGCATTGCGACATCACGGCGGATGTGAACTTCACCGACCTCCTTGCGCTGGCTCGTCGCTACCCCGGCGATACCGTGCGGCTCCTCTCCCAGCGGGAATACTTCCTACCCTGCGTCCGCCCCGATGTCCCCGCCGACGCCCACCTCGTGCGTACCCCGGGTGCCGGTGACCACAACCTCGTCCTCATCCAGACCCGCAATGAAGGATGAGGATGAATGAGGTGCCGGGCGGGAAAAGGGGAAGAAGAACAACCGTAGGCGACGGGGAAACCGCTAAGTACGAAGTACGAGGTACGAAGTACGAAGTATTTAAGTTCGGCGCAACGGAGTTGCGCAAGGGAGATGAGAGAACGCAAAGCGCGAAAGAGGCGTGGGGAGTAAATTCAAGCAGCCGAGTTTCTATATCGCTTCGTCCTTATTGCGCGAGCCATTCGAGGACGTTTAGGCTGCGAATGCCGTTGAAGTCGGTGGTGCCGTAGTTGCGGGAAAGGATGAACTTGGGATAGTTATCACGGATGAGTCGGAGAGACGCGAGCTCCCGGTGGAGGGTATCGGGTGAATTCATGGTGTCGGTGACTTGGAAATACGTGAGCCCGTCGGGGGTCTCGGCGACGAAGTCAACCTCTCGAGGCATGGAGGGGTCATTGTTATCAACCTTACCCACGTACACTCTATATCCACGGCGGAGGAGCTCCAGATACACCACATTTTCCAAGATATGCCCCGTATCCTCGCCGCGATTGCCGAGTAAGAACCTGCGGAGTCCGAGGTCGACGAGATAGTATTTGTTGGGTGTCTTGAGAATCTTGCGTCCCCTCACATCGAAGCGATCCGCCCGGTACCAGATGTATGCTTGCAGGAAGGCACTCAGGTAACTATCCAACGTTGCAGGGGAAATCTTGGTGCCGTCAGTAGCCAGCATGTCACTCATCTTTTTGACAGAAATTGGGGACCCGATGGTACCCGCCATAAACCGCATGATGCGGCGAATGACGGCGGGGTTCGACAGCCCCCGCTTCTCCATGATGTCGCGCAGTACCACGGTATCCAGTAGCCCGAATAAATAGGCGGCAACCTGCCTCTGCGTGTCGGCACCCTGATTCTGTACGAAGTGTTGAGTGTACGGGAATGAGCTGTACTGCAGGTACTCCGCGTACGCCTTGTCGAGATTTTCTGTGGGGCGGATCGACAGGTATTCCTTGAAAGATAGGGGAAACATGGAGATTTCGACGTACCGCCCCGCGAGTAAGGTCGCCCACTCGCCCACCTGTAGCCGTGAATTCGACCCGGTCAAGTAGAGATCAATGTCTTTTTTCTCGTATAAACTCCGAACTGCCTTCTCAAAGTTCGGTACATTCTGAATTTCATCCAAAATGACATAATTCGGTTTCCCTTTCACTAGGTGCTCCATGACGTGCTGATGCAGCAGACGATAATCCAAAAGATGTGAATACTCCAACTCCTCCAAGCGGATGTATTGTATCTGCTCTGCCGAGATTCCTTGTTTCCGCAATTCCTGCACGTACAGCCCAAAAACCGTCGATTTCCCGCATCGTCGTACCCCGGTGAGTATCTTGATGAGATCTGTGTCTTTAAATGACAGCAAATCATGAAGGTACTGCGGTCGCGCTATGATAAAATTGTCCATAGTTTTTCTCTCATCCTAGCAAAAAATGGGTGAAAAGCAAGAGTTTTTGAAATCTATTGCAAAAAAGTTCAATATTTGCCAATTTTTTGAAATGGAATGAAATTACTTCACCCGGACTGTGCGTACCGAGCAAACGAAGGTTCACTGTAACGCGTCAAATCGACACTCAGAAGCCGAGGAAATTGCACAGGGCTTCACGGAATGTCCTGTTGCTCCTCTCGTCCCCGTCCGTGGATTTTAAGCGCGCATTGTGGATTCTCACTTCGCCGGTGCCGGAGAGATAGAGGTCAAACAAATCGGCTTGTCCGTTGAAGTAATTCCAGAAACTCTCCGTCCGTTTAACACCCATGCGCACGCCGGATGTTGCCGCTATGAGACAATGCTTCTTCAGAGCATACCCGGAGTCCTTGATTTGCATGGACGTTATCCCACCGAGCGAACGCACAACAACACGCGCCGGTTGCTGCCCAAGTTCCCGCTCCGGTCCCTGCATAACGTAAAAGCGCATTTGACCGGCGTAGAATGCCTGCGGTGAAAATGACCACCGGGTCCGGAGGGAAATGTCTTCGCTGCACCCGATTAAATCTGAAGGATGTATCACGATCTGCTCGCCGGGTGGGATGTCCATGGTACAAAAATACTCGTCGGGGTCATCCGACGATATCCTGAGCTCCCGCGCTTTCCCTGCGTTTGCCTTATAGGATACGAGACTCGTCAGTTTACAGCAAATGCTCATGATGAGGTGGCACCAACTGTACACAAAAATGAAACTATGCTTCATCCCATCCACCTCCCGGAGTGCCACATATTTCTCGTCCTTCACCAGAAAAGCTTCCCCCGGCTCGATGGTGATAAGCAGGTTCTTTTCCCCTATCTCCCCGGATGCTCCCCCCATCATGTCCCCCTGCCCTCTACCACTGCGAGCGGGAGCAAGGGGTCGCCATAAATTAACGAGCGGTGCCAGCAAATAGTACGCCACCATCGTCCAAATAGTCGGAAAACAAAACGCCATGAAAGCCGCCGCCGCCAAGGCGTACACAGCCGTACCCTTGCACGCGTCCAAAATGATTGCTTCTGCGTCACCCCCCACCGCTCTCCACGCAACAACCGCACTCATCCCTACCCACAGCAGAATGAACCACAAGAAAAAGCGTTTAACGTATTTCACGCCCGACAGTCTATCATGAGACACCCGATCAGTCAAGGACAGGCGAACTGCAGAAATTAAATGCTTTGTGTTGAGCGATGGAATTGCCGCAGGGAAACACGGGGGTGATCAAGTACGAGGTACGAAGTAGTCAAGTTCGGTGCAACAGAGTTGCGCGGGGGAGTTTGGGGAAAGCGAAGTGAAAAACACACGTGGATACAAACTCCTGTTCCCGTGAGATAGATGCCCTGTGGTGTGTGGAGCATGCGATGGGCAGCACGGGAGGGATACTATGCAGGGGAGTCACGCTGATGGTGAACCTATGCCAAGCTGCGGCACTACACAAGTATCGCTCCTCCGGCTTTGCTACTTCGTACTTCCTGTTCACTCCGCTCCGCGCACCCGCGCGACGAAGCGCACCAATTCGCCGATGAGCAAGACTGGGCTGGTGATGACCGCAAGCGTCAACCATTCGTTGAGGGCGAGGGGTTCGGTACGGAAGATGCTGCCGCCGTATTGCACGGCGAGGAATTGACCGATGAGCACGACGAGGGCGATGGCGACGAAGGAGAGATTTCCCGTAATCCCTTTGAGGAAAGAGCGATGAGAGCCGTAGACACGGGCGTTGAAGAGATTCCAGAATTGCAGCATGACAAAGCCGGTAAAGAGCAACGTTACATCGTGCGTGCCGGGGGCGGCACCGTCCGCTGTTATGAACTCAACATACATGACCGGTGCCACGATGAAAGCTCCGCCGAACAGGAGAATCCACCGCCACATGGCGGGGGTGATAATGAACGCGTTTTTATCACGGGGACCACTGTGCATGACCTCCTCATCGGGCGGTTCCGTGGCGAGAGCCAGCGCGGCGAAGGTATCCATAATCAGATTCACCCAGAGCATTTGCGTGACAGTGAGCGGTAGGTCGCACCCGATGAAGGGTCCCAGAACCGCGATGCCGCAGGCAGCGACGTTGACGGTGAGCTGGTAAACGATAAACTTTTGGATATTGCGGTAGAGAGACCTCCCCCATTTGATGGCTTTCGTGATGCCCGAAAATGAATCATCCAGCAGCACAATGTCCGAAGCCTCCTTCGCCACGGAAGTACCGGTCATGCCCATTGAGAGTCCCACGTCCGCGTGGTTGAGCGCGGGGGCGTCATTCGTCCCATCGCCGGTCACGGCTACCACCTGATCCCGTTTTTGCAACGCGCTGACCAAGCGTAGCTTATCCATGGGTTTAGCGCGGGAAAGAACCCTGATATCACGGGCATGACACTCGAGCTCCTCCTCCGACATCGCCGTCAGGTCATCCCCGGTCAACACGGCGTACGGCGAGAGCTGGTCGCCCTCCGGCAGTAACCCAATTTCCCGCCCAATCCGGCAGGCGGTCTCCGGATTATCCCCCGTCACCATCTTCACATCGACACCCGCGCGCATACAGGCAGCGACTGCGTCCGGCACATCCGGGCGTACGGGGTCCTGTATGGCAACGTACCCCAACCACACGAGATCGTGCGTCACGACTCGGCTCAGGGCATCGGCATCGGTCGCATCCCCCTTTTTGTACGCCAAGGCGAGCACGCGCATCGCCTCGCGCTGGCACGCGGATATCTGCTGACGGATTGTATCACGCGCGGCATGATCGAGGGTTCTCTCCGTGGTGCGGGTACACCGCGCGAGCAGGATTTCCGGTGCCCCCTTAATGAAGATGAGACGCTCGCCCTCCATCGCGCGCGAAACGGCGCACGTTGCCATAAACTTATTCACCCCGGAAAACGGCAGACGAGACACCACCCGCACCCGAGCGCGAATATCATCATACGGGCACCCATGCTCCGCGAGGTAACGCAGCATGGCACCCTCCGTGACATTCCCGAGCACATTGCCTTTCGCGTCTAAATCCGCCGTAGAATTAACGGCTACCGACTCGGCGAAGAGGGGGAACACGGGGGATTGCTCATCCACCTGCCGCTCCCCGGCAAGGCGGCACTCCCGCACACTCATGCGGTTGAGAGTGAGCGTACCGGTTTTATCGGAGCAAACCACCGTAGCCGCCCCGATGGTTTCGCAGGCATCCATGCGTCGCACTAAATTATTCTGTTGAGCCATCTTACGCATGCTGTACGCCAGACTCAGGGTCACACTCATGGGCAGCCCCTCCGGCACCGCGACCACGATGAGCGTGATGGCTATCATAAAGTAGAGCAGGAAATCCTCCGCAGCCGCCGTCGGCAACCACGTCGTGGCATCGGCGGTCACATAATCACAGCCTATCATGATCCCCATCCCGACCCCGAAAATACACAACCCGGCAAGGAGACAGAGCAACCACGGCAGAGCACCTCCCCGCTCCACGAGCTTCGGTGTCCCCAGCCGCACGCGCATGTATCCGAGCAGGTCCTGCAAAATGGGATACCACACGCGCAGAAGTGCCACTGCCACCGATAGGGCGATGATGCCCAACACTCCCCACTGGGGGGCAGTGAGCGTGAAGGTCCCTACCATGGTATCGTGCGTGACCAACGACACAAACAAAAAGAAAGCGATGGAAGAGCCCATGACATTGATGCCCTTGGACAGCTCCTCCAACTGCCGGTTGAGGGGGGACTTCACGTGGTGGACTTCCGCCGCCGCCCGCGCTACCCTGCCGATCTCCGTCGCGTCTCCGACGTGTGTGACGCACATCACCCCGGTGCCCTCCGTAACCATCGTGCCGCGCAGCACCACGTGCTCGAGGTACGCGCCGCGATCGGACTCTCTGCCCTCCGTCGCGACCTGCTTGAGCACCGGCAAGGGCTCACCGGTGAGCGTCGATTGATCCACGTGCAGGTTGGCTGTCTCCAGCACCTCCCCATCCGCCGGTATTTCTTCCCCTGTCTCCAAAATCACGATATCCCCGACCACTAACTCGCTCTTGGGGACGCGGACGTGTTGACCATCGCGGGTCACCCGAACAGGCGTTACATCCTTGACCTTGTTGAGTATATCGAACTCTCGGTTGGCCCGGTATTCATTGATAAACCCGACCACAGTAGCCAACAACACCGCCCCGATGATTCCGGCACTCTCCATCCAACTATGCCCGGGGACGAAGAGCACCGGTATCAGCGAAATGACCGCAGCCACCATGAGAATAACGATCAGCGGGTCCGTGAACTTCTCCAACAGCTCAATCCACCAAGGCGTACGCGCCGGTGGCGTAAGCAGATTCGAGCCGTACTTCGCGCGACTCTCTTCTACCTCCTCCCGGGTCAGTCCGGTTCGTATGTCCGTGTACTTCACTTGCGTCATTCTGAGGCATGTCGACTGCGCAGACTCACGGGAAATCAATCCTCATAAAACTCACAGCTACCCGCGCGTCGCCCTCCATCATCCGCACGCCGGAATGATTCTACTTTCCTTCTCCGCTTTGTCAAGCCTCGTACAACGTTCAACCATGAGACGTCACATCTGTCCCAATAAAATCGAGCAACGCCGCCATGCTGATCCCCATGCGGGTTACGGGTGCTCTGCGTACTGAGGGGGCTTCAACCTCACGGGTGCATGGATTGATTCCCCTCGCGTCGTTCCGGCTTTGCCTCCTCCTGCCATGCCCGCGCAACTCCGCTGCGCCTAACTCCTTCACTTCGTACTTCGTACCTCGTACTTGATCACCCCCTGTTTCCCTGCCGCAAAGTCATCGCCCACCACTGAGCCTCTCATTCATTTGGGACAGATGTGGGCGAGTTTATGTTCGCCCGAGATTTGGCTTGCCACTCGGGGGGGATATATGGTAAAAGAGAGTGCCATGGCACGCAGAAAACGCGGGGATTTTTTATCTAAGCAACCTAGTACACCCGGAGGCACTTTTTCGCGCCGCCTCCTCGTTTGGATTGCTGTTGCTGTGGGTGTTCTGCTCGCCTTGGTCATCGGTGCTTATTTGTACCTGCTGACGTGGCTCCAAGGCAACGGCTGTCGCGCGTGGATAGAAAGCAGTGTACGGCAAGCTGCCCATGCCCGTCAAGTAATGGTACCGGAACCCCTGCAAATGGACGGCACCAACCTGACCCTGCCACAGATTTCTATTTCCCGGACGAGATATTTCGATGAACTGAAGATCAACAAATTACACGTTGGATTGGACCGTTCTTCTCTCTTCAGGCGAATTCTACGCACACGCCAGTTCTCGGCAGAGGAACTCAGGCTCGTGTTTCGCGCCGGGAATAGTCCTCCCTCTAGGTCCGCAGCCCCGGCAGTCTCCGCCGAACCTACCGGTCAAAGCACTTCCACGCGGGCGGCGTCCGGCACCCCTGTGGCGAGCTCGGCAACTGACGATGGCAGCACCGACTCCATCGCCCAACACAACGGCTTTTTCAGGGACATACGACTGCGGTCTTTCGAAGCCATCTACGCCGACACCTCAGTCAACTTCGGCGAGCGATTCGTCGCGTTGAAGGGCTACCGCCTGATAGCTAAACCTGCCCCGGCAGGTGGGAAGGGAGCGTGGACCGTCAATATCGAAAACGGACAAGTGGTGACACCCTTCTCGTGGTTGAATGATTCCGGGGTAAAAAGTGCCAACCTGAAGATCACGGGAGAGGAGGTTCAACTCACCTCCTGTCACATACTCGCCGCGCCCGGGAGCGCGCGCGCGAGTGGGCGATTTACACCGAGTACCGGTCAGTGGAAAGTACGCACACACATCAACAAAGTCGCTCTAGCTCGATTCCTACATGCGGATTGGAAGAAAAAACTAACCGGCACACTGAAGGGGGAGCTGGTATTCTCCGGGCAGCCCGGGCAGTCATGGCAAGCCGGAGGGAAGCTGGAGACCGAAAACGCGGTAATAGAAGCCTTACCTGTACTTTCCGATCTGAAAATCGGTCATTCTTACCCGTACCGCTCCGTCCACTTGGAAAAGGCTACATGTGACCTCTCTTTCCCCTACTCCGAACCCGGACACAACATTCGCGACGCGTGGCTGTGGGACAATATAGACATCCGCAGTAAAGATGGCGAGCTCTTGGCACGCGGGCGCGTGATTACCGGGCAGGACGGCTCGCTCTCCGGCACGCTCAAAATCGGGATACCCGCGCAATACATCGCGCTGCTCGGGCTGGGGAATTCCCCTTTGGTACAGCAGCTCTTCACCGGTCAAGCCGGGGAGAGTGAATACTTGTGGCTGCGCGTGAACCTCAGCGGCACACTTGAGGACCCCCACGAAGATTTGTCTGCGCGCTTAGAGACGGTGCTTCCCAAAATCATCTCTTCGCTTCCCGGCGAAGCGATTAAGAAACTCAACGGGGTACTGGGAGGGTTTCTGCCCACTCCCCCACCCGTTCAACCCACTGAAGAAACGAAAGAGAAACCTAAGCGGGGTAATACGGGTGTCCCTCCACCGCGACGGAGGCCTGCCCCTCAACCGGTCGACGCGGTCAAGGACATCATCCAATCCGGAATTGATATATTCCTTTAACCCCGCCCCGCATCCTGCCATGAATACCGGCAAAAAGTATGCCGCCGCTTACCCGGCACTCTCGGTGGAAACGTCCGGTACTCTCATCGAGGAACTTGCGCCCGGGGTGTACCGGGCTACCCTGCCGAATGGCAAGGTCACCGTTGCCCACGCCAAGCGCGAGTTTTTACAGAGCACCCCGCTCTCCCTCGGTGCCTGTGTGCGGCTTTCCCTTACCCCGGCGGACTTCGAGCACGCGCGCATCATCGGTCTACTTCCTCAGCCCCGCTGAAATCCATGTTCCACATTGTTTTACACCATCCGGAAATCCCGCACAATGCCGGGGCAGCCGGTCGCTTGGCGGTGGCTACGGGTTCACGTCTCCACCTCATCCGTCCCCTCGGTTTCAGTCTGGAAGAAAAATATATCCGACGCACGGGCTTAGACTACTGGCGGTACGTGGATTTGAAGCTGTGGAATAGCCTCGAGGAGCTCCGTGATGCCGCACCGACTTCTGCCCATTTCTGGCTACTATCGACCAAGGCGCGGCGTTCTCTCTGGGACCCCACCCTCCCCTTGCGGGATGGAGATTTCTTAGTCTTCGGCGCGGAAACTCGCGGGTTGCCGGAAAGTCTGCTCGCCCGGCATGCGCAGGATGCTCTGCATATCCCCATGCCCGGGTCACATGCTCGCTCGCTCAATCTTTCGACGTCAGTGGCTATCGTACTGTACGAAGCATTGCGTCGTGCTTCCTTTTTTCCACCATGAAAAACATTGTCTACTTTGACCTAGAAACCCGACGCTCTGCCGCGCAAGTGGGCGGATGGCACGAAACCGCCAAGATGGGGATGTCTGTCGGTGTCACTTTTTCCGGAGCCTCCCAAACTTATTCCATCTACACGGAAGAAGAGGCAGCGCAACTCATCCAACAACTGAGTCGCGCCGACCTCGTCGTTGGGTTCAATCACATCGGCTTCGATTACGGTGTCCTTCAACCATTTACATTCTGGACTGTTTCGGAGATGACTCATAACCTCGACCTCTGTCTCGACCTCTCCGAACGTCTCGGTCACCGCGTTACCCTCGATTCCGTTGCCCGCCCCACTCTCTCCGGTCACTCTAAAACTGCTGTGGGTTCCGATGCCTTAAAATGGTGGGCTGAATACGAAAACACCCACGATGTAAAAAAGTTACTCGACATCGCTAGATATTGCTGCTACGACGTGAAAGTGACCATGCAAGTGCATCGATTCGGTGTCCAAAATGGCTATGTCCTCTACGAAGACAGATCCGGCAAAGACACCCAAGTCGAAGTCGACTGGAAAGATGATTGGGATTAGATCGCGCCAACCCTAGCTCCACGCAAGCATCCCTCCCCGACCTCACTGCCTCGTACTTCCATCCCTCACCCGCCCAAACCCCGGGAAACGGAGCACCGCCCCGCTGCACCCCACCGTCTCCCGCCATAGCTTTGCCACTTCGTACCTCGTACCTCGTACTTCCATCCCTTACCCCGCTCAAACCCCGACAAACGAAGCACCGTCCCTCTGCTCACCGCCGTCCCCCCGCCACAGCTTCGCCACTTCGTACTTCCTATTTCATCTCCGCCGGAGCGTGATATTTCTCGCGCAACTTCTGGTACTCGGCTTTCAGCTGCTCGAAGGTTTCACGGTAAGCGGGATCGGCGGCTACGTTGTGCATCTGCAAGGGGTCTTTTTCGTTGTCTATAAGCAGCCATTCATCCTCGAACTTGCGGACACCCGTCTTCCTTTCCTCGGGGGTCAGTGAGAGGATGTGGGCAAACGTGTAGCGTCTGGTGCGCACTCCATCGTGCTTGGGCGCGTTGTGCTCGCCGGGATGTTCGTAAAACGCGTAATAGAGAGCGCGGTTCTCGAATTGCTTCGCCTTTCCCGTGGCAAAGAGCGGCACTAAAGACTCACCGTCAAATGTTTGCATATTTTCCGGGGTATTGACTCCGGCTACCTCCGCGATGGTCGGGGCGTAGTCGATGTTCTGTACAATGCCCTGACTACGCACACCGGCGGAAATTTTGCCCTTCCAACGCATGATGAGCGGCATGCGCATCGTCTCTTCAAATATCCAGCGCTTGTCGTAAAGACCGTGTTCCCCCAAATAAAAGCCTTGGTCTCCCACGTAGATGACCAAGGTATTTTCGGAGAGTCCGTGGCTGTCCAAGTAATTCAGGATGGTGGTGATGGACTCATCGACGGCGAGGAGCGTGCCTAAGTAATCTTCCATGTACCAACGCCAGCGTCTCTCTGTCATGTCTCGAATGTCGCGGATTTTCCCCGCTCGCATCTCCTCAACAAATTCGCGTGTCCGTTGCGCGTAGAACTCTCGGTAAATGGGGAGCACGCCCTTTTCGACGTATTCAAGTCCGTCACTGTAGTTGGTCATCGGCGCAAACTTCGGTGTGTGCTTTGCCAAACTGAAGTCCGCCGGGATTTCGCCCTTGAACCAGCCTTCGCGGATCATCTCGGCAAGCCTCCTCTTCGGCACGATCTCCTTCATCACATCGAAGGGAATGAGGTCCTCCTGCAGGTGCGAGTCGTTCCAATTACACAAATCACGACTCACACTTTGGCGAGTGAGTTTCAGAAAAGCGGGGCGGTTCTCCCGATTGTCCTGTAAAGTGGGCGGTGGCGTCAAACGCGATACATATTTCTTGACCTTCCACAAGTGCCTAGGAGCAGGTATCCAATTTCTGTGCGGAGCCTTGTGTCCCAGAATAAGCGCGAAGGGGCGGCTTTTGTCGCGCTGCTCCATCCAATCGATCGCCTTGGTCGTCAATAGGTCCGTGACATACCCCCTCTCCCGCTGCCGGAGCGAACCCTTGCCGCCCGGCTTTTCAGTCAAAAACAGCGGGTCCCAGTAATCACCCTGCGCCGGAAATATCTGCCATCTGTCAAAGCCGGTGGGAATGGAGTACAAATGCCACTTCCCAACGATCCCCGTCTGGTAGCCCGCTTTCCGGAGCATCTTCGGATAGGTCGGCTGACTCCCATCGAAGGGTACCATGGGGATATCGTACCGCATGTTGAAGGTAAACCCATTGTTGTGGGAATGTCGTCCGGTGAGCATACTCGCGCGGGCGGGCCCGCACAGGGAATTGGCGCAATAGGCTCGATCAAACACCATCCCCTCGCGCGCCAACCGCCGAAAACCCGGCAACGGTACAGGCGAATCCTTCTCGTTCGTCCCCAATGCCTGCACGGCGTGGTCATCCGTGATGATAAACAGTATATTCGGACGCTGCCCCTGCTCTGCCCCCATCACCGCACCGAGCATCATCATCCCCCCAAGCATCCATTGTCTCAGTTTTTTCATCGCCGTCAGTGTAGTGCAACCACCCCTTGAAGTCAATACAAATCCACCGCGCCGCCCTTCACATGCTCTACACACCACAGAGGTATCCTCCTCACGGGTATACGGATGGATGTCCAACGCGCCGTTCCGGCTTTGCCTCCTTTCACTCCCCCGCGCAACTCCGTTGCGCCTAACTCCTTCACTTCGTACTTCGTACTTCGTACCTCGTACTTCATCATCCCCTTATTCCCCCGCCACAAAGTCACCGCCTACCACTAAGCCCTTAATTTATTCAGGACAGATGTATTGACGATTGGCGATTTACGATATAGTATGAGCACGTGACGGCGGCGTACGGCGGCGGAGAAGCTCCTGCACGCGGAGGTCTTGGGAAAAGGCGCAGTAACCGGTGAAACAATGCAAGATTTAAGAAAGACGGAGGGCGTACCGCCGGAATTACGACTTAACGTGCAGGCGGATGGGACACTGAGACTGCAGCCGTGTGGAACGCACCCTAGGCTGGAGCGAGCTTTCGCGGCATCCCCAGCTCGGGGAATGTTGGACTTGCTGCGCTATGGAGCACCGGAGGGAGCGGCACCCGTATTCGGATGGCTGCGGGAGCGCGCCCGTGAAAGGATGGTGCACTACCTGCGCTTGCTGCGGCGCGGAGAGGACTCCCTCCCCCCTCTGCCAAAGGCGGAAACGGCGCGTTTGTTGGAGAGCATGCCTCCGGTGACGGGCGGGGAAATAAGCGTCGGCACGCTGGAAGAATGGGTGGCGGGGCTACCGGCTGCCCTAGCTGAGCTGGCGCGGCGAGAATGTTGTACGCCGAAGGAATGGCTGAATCGCCTCGGAGAAGGGTGGCAGCAGTTGGGGCTACTCTGCTTTCACCTAGCGGAAAATGCCGGCGACCAAGCGGAGACGGCTCCCTTCGCGTTCTTGGCTACCTTCGTGCACAAAGTCGGGCAAGACGGCAGGGCACGTCACTTGCCGCTGGGTCACGCGGCACAGATGCTCGCGAATGATCGGGAGGCTCTGCTTGCCCTACTCCGCCCTCTCCAAGCCGCCGCCGCGCAGAGTGACTTTTTGCGAGGACTCATCAATTCACGGGAGGTGTACAAACCCTGCGCGTGGACGGCGCGTCGCACCCTGCTCTACCTGCAGAGCATCCCCGCACTCGAAGAAGCGGGGATCGAGACGCGGATGGTCAATCTCTGGAAAAAAGAGCCCCCGCGCGTGGAACTTCAGGTCACCGTGGACACGGAGGCGGGCGGCGGCAAACCCGATGCGGCACCATCCGTGAACATCCACACCCTGCTGCATTTTTCGCCGCAAATCGTGCTGGGAGAACACCGCCTGAGCGAGGAGGAATGGCAAGCCCTGCTGGCGGGAGATGACGGGCTGGTGCGCTTCCGGGGTGAATGGGTGAAACTGGACCAGGAGAGACTCCGGCGACTCATGGACAGCTGGATGCGAGCTGTCGGCATGTCTCACGCCGGTATACCGCTCATCTCCGGTCTGCGTTTCCTGCTCGGGCAGCGCAGTCATGCCACACAACAGATGCCGCCGCTGGAAGAGGGGGTGCGCGTGGCGGCGGGAACCGGGCTCGCCTTGGCTCTCAGCAACCTGCACTTTTCCGCAGACATGCCGGTCTTGCCACCCGAAATGCGGAATACCCTGCGTGCGTACCAGCGAGAGGGTGTGCGCTTTCTCGCCAATGTTACGCAAGCGGGATTCGGTGCGTGTTTGGCGGATGACATGGGGCTGGGCAAGACCCTGCAGGTGATCGCATGGCTCACCCACTTGGAGCTCATCGGGGAGTTGGGAGAGGGAAAGGGCTGCGCGCTGATCATCTGTCCGGCATCGCTGCTCACGAATTGGCAGCAGGAGCTCGCGCGCTTTGCCCCGCGTCTGAGGGTGTCGGTGTTGCATCCCTACGCCCTGAACCGCTCGAATGCCGATTTCCTGCACTCCAACCCGGATTGGCTCATCCGCCGCGCCCATGTGGCTCTCACCACCTATGGCATCGCCACCCGCGAGGAAAAGCTGGCATCCTGTCCGTGGCAGGCACTGGTGCTGGACGAAGCGCAGGCTATCAAATCCGCGAACTCGCAGCGCACGCGTGCCATCCTGCGGTTTACATGTACGCGCCGCGTGGCACTCACGGGTACACCGGTGGAAAATTCCCTCAGCGAACTGCGCACTCTCTTCGAATTTCTCAACCCCGGGCTGCTCGGCACCGAGTCGGAGTTCAACGCGTTCGTGCGCGGTATGGGCAGCGACTATACCGCTCTGCGCCGCTTGGTGCGTCCCTTCATGCTACGTCGGTTAAAGAGCGACCCCGCCCTGTTGCCCGAATTACCCCCCAAGACGGAGCAACCGGCTTATTGTCTGCTCACCCCGGAGCAGGCGCGGCTCTACGCGCGGGAAGTAGATAACCTTCGCGCCGTACTCGCCGAGGGGGACGCCCACGCGCGACTCATGCTCATTCTCCCGATATTGGGACGTCTCAAGCAAATATGCAACCACCCGGCGCAGTACCTCGGCGAGACCTACTACGACCCTGCTGCGTCGGGTAAATTCGAGCGGCTGCGGCACCTGACCGAGCAAATGCGAGACGCGGGGGAATGCTGTCTCGTCTTCACGCAGTACCGTTCGGTCATGCCCTACCTGCACGATTTTTTGGAAGGGGTATTCGGCGCGCCGGGCCTCATGCTCCACGGGGAAACTCCCATCCACGAGCGACAACGCCTCGTTGCCCAATTTCAAGCCCCCGGCGGTCCGCCCTTCTTCTTGCTCTCCCTGCGTGCCGCCGGTACGGGGCTCACCCTGACGCGCGCCCACCATGTGGTGCATTTCGACCGCTGGTGGAATCCGGCTGTAGAAAATCAAGCCAGCGACCGCGCGCACCGAATTGGTCAAAGTCACCCGGTTTTTATCCACCCGCTCATCTGCACCGGCACAATTGAGCAAAACATCCACACGATGCTCCGAAAAAAAGCAGCCATGGCGGACGCTCTCCTTTCCGGCGGTCTCGAGAAACTTCTGCTCAATCTCTCTGCGGAAGAAATCCTAGCCCTCACCTAGCAATATTCGCCACCACAGCATATCCGCCCCAAGATATTCCCCTCGCCTGTTTCTGCTTTGCCTCCTTCCTACTCCCCTGCGCAACTCCGTTGCGCCTATCTCCTTCACTTCGTACTTCGTACTTCCATTCCCCTCCCCGTTTCCCTGCCGCAATGTCATCGCCCACCTCTAGCCCTTTGCCTTTGTTGGGACAGATGAGGTGTGAGATACTCAAAAAAAATTGCATAAGCGTGTATTTTCGGCTTGCAAAGTGGGTTGAAATGTGCAATATAGGAGGAGACCCATCTCGATGGGGAGAAAGAACTACTGCCATGAGTAATCCTCCTGTTCCTCCACCTCTTCCGCCGACAGCACCTAAAGCACCGGTTCCGCCGTCGCAGGTAGGCGCGCCGCGTCCGCCGCTGCCGCCCACTGCTATGGTAGCCCCGAGACCACAAGCTACCACGGTACCGTTGATGCGTCCCGGAGCGTCTGCGCCGACAGGGACACCCGGTTCGGCTGTACCTCCGGCGGTCCCCCCGTCGACGCGAGCCGTACCGCTGTCACGACCGGGTGCGCCGTTGCCACCCGTATCACGTCCGGCAACGACACCGCAGCCGGTACCCGCGTCCGCGCCGCGCTTGCGTCCCGCGATGCCTGCGGCGACTGTGCCTTTGGGACGCCCGGCGACCAGTGGGGGACCTGCGCCCGTGCCGCCTACTCGCCCGCACGTTCCGGGATCAGCACCTGCGGCAACGATACCTTTGGGTCGTCCGGCAACGGGCGGAGCCCCAGCAACCGCTGCGCCTTCCCGACCGGCCAGTGCACTTTCCGCCGGTTCTCCTACGATAGCCATGCCTGCAGCGACGGTACCTATGGGAAAACCTGCGGGGTTTACTAAACCAGCGGGTCTATCGCGGCAGACTGCGTCAAATGCGGTAGATGAAGAAGAGGAGGAAGTGGGACTCCAGCCAGTTCATATCGGGCTCTCGGCGGTCGCGCTTCTCATTGCCCTCCTTTTCTGCTGGCAAACATATTCCGCCGACCAGACTCCCAACCGTACATCAGATTACTTCTTCGGCACTCCCTCTGTGTCTGATTCCTCCGGCTCCTCCGATTCATCCGCGTCATCAGAAGACTCTGAGGCGAGTGACGAAGGAGATTCGTCGGAGGACTCGGAGGATGACAGCGACGAAGAGGAATAAGGGTGCGCTTCCTGGGCACTGGTCTGTCTCGTCCATCGGAAAGTTCCGCGTCTCGGTCGTGGGTCTGTGAGTATGGGGTGCGGACCGCTTGTCGGGGCGTCGGCACGTTTCGTTTTATTCCAACTCTGACACACTAATCAAATGCCAATACAAATTACAGAATCCAACTTCGAGGAAGAAATTCTTCGCTCCAAGGTTCCGGCGATAGTCGATTTTTGGGCGACATGGTGCGGACCGTGCAGGATGATTTCCCCCATCGTGGACCAGATAGCTACCGAAACGGCGGGTGTCGCCAAAGTAGGGAAAGTCGATGTGGACAGCAACCAAAACTTGGCGGCACGCTTCAACGTCAAGTCCATTCCGACCTTGCTCTTTTTCAAGAATGGGGAACACGTTGACACGATCGTTGGAGCAACCTCCAAGGAGAATATTCTGGCGCGCTTGAAGCGCATATCCACCCCCTAGTCAATCCCTGCCCCGAGGAATTTCCTGAAAACCATCTCAACCCCGGTTTCCATGCGCTTCGCACACTAAGGGGGGGGGGCGTTGGTTTCATGGTCGCGCGGATTTGATCTCCACGCATCGTCCTAGCTTTGCCTCCTCCCGCCATGCCTGCGCAACTCCGTTGCGCCTAGCTCCCTCACTTCGTACTTCGTACCTCGTACTTGATCTCCCCCGTGTCTCCCTGCCTCAAAGTCACCGCCCACCACTAACCCTTTCATTTATTTGGGACAGATGTGATCAAGGGGGCTTCAACCTCACGGGTGCATGGATTTAGTTCCCACACGTCGTTTTGGCTTTGCCTTCTCCCGCCATGCCCGCGCAACTCCGTTGCGCCTAACTCCCTCACTTCGTACTTCGTACCTCGTTCCTCGTACTTGATCCCCTCCCCGTTTCCCTGCGACAAAACCATCGCACTACTCTAGGCGTTTAACTTACTCGGGACAGATGTGGTAGTAGATTGCGCTTGCGCGGGAAGGGCTGCTGTGGTAGTATGCGAGGATGCTGAGAGTACTTGCTGCCACCGATTTTTCAGAAGATGGGCGGGGAGTGGTGGACTTTGCCGCCAATTTGGTGCGGCAGAGTGGAGGTAAGATGTACCTGCTGCACGCGGTAGAGCCCTGCATGATGGATGCGGCGGGATGTTTGACCATGGAAGGGAAGACAAACAAGGAGCACGAAATGCGGCATTTATCGCTGTTAGAGCTCACGAATGAACGCGCGCACCGAGCTGCAGAAAAAATCAGTCAGAAGTGGGATATACCCGTCTACGGTAAGGCCGAGGAAGCGGACAATGTGGTGGAGTGCATCCACCAATTCTGCGAACGGCATCACATCGATTTACTCGTGATAGGGAACCGCCACCACAGTTTGCTTTCCTCCATCTTGCTCGGCAGCATCGCGGAAAAGTTGGTGAGAACAGCGCAAATACCGGTGACTGTGGTGCCATGCGCGCCGCGCGTCTAAGGAAGCATGAGGCTAATCTTCACAGGAGATGTGGTGGGGAGCACGGGGCGCGGTGCTTTGCTGCGGGCGGTCGCTTTCTGGAGACACCGCTACGAACCGACACTCGTGGTGAGCAATGCGGAAAACGCGGCGGGCGGGCGCGGAATTACGCCGACGATAGCGCATCAACTCATGCGAGGCGGAGTGGATGTCATTACCCTCGGCGACCACGCGTGGGACCAGCAGGAATATGTGCTCCGGGCCCAGGAGGAGACGCGCATTCTGCGACCGTACAACCTGCAACCCGGTACACCCGGACACGGAAGCATCCTGCTGAACACCCCGGAGGGTAAAGTAGGTGTGGTGAGTTTGTTGGGGCGCAGTATGATGCAACTCGGAGCACTCAATCCCTTCACCGTTGGATACGATGAGGTACAGCACCTGCGCGATGCCGGGGCAACTGCCATCCTCGTCGATTTCCACGCTGAGTCCTCCGCCGAAAAAGTGGCGTTGGGTCGCAGATTGGACGGGCTGGCTTCAGCTGTCATCGGCACTCACACCCACGTACAGACAGCCGATGCCTGCGTCTTACCCGGCGGCACAGCGTACCTCACGGATGTCGGGATGTGCGGCAGCAGAGACGGAGTCATCGGACGGGACGCACAGGCGGTGCTGGACGGGATGGTGCGAGGTCTGCCCTGCAAATTACCTACCGGCGGCTGGCCCGCCAAGGTCAATGGGGTGCTGGTGGAAGTGGACGAGGCGACGGGACGCGCCTCGCGCATAGAGCCCCTGAATCTTGAAATGGAGCAAGCGACATGATGGATGAACAGAGATTCGGGGGCATCTTGCGTCTGTACGGCACGGAAGGAGCGGAGCGTATCGCCGACGCGCGTGTCGCGGTAGTGGGCATCGGTGGGGTCGGGTCATGGACGGCTGAGGCTTTGGCTCGGAGTGGGGTGGGTGCGCTCATTCTCATGGACGCGGATGACATCTGCGTGACGAATACCAACCGGCAGGTACACGCTCTGAACGGCTCGTACGGCAAGCTGAAAACGGACGAGATGGCACGCCGCGTAACAGCAATTAACCCAAACATCGAAGTTACCTCCCTGCCCTCTTTTTACAAGGGTAGCGCGCCGGATGAACTATTTGGGCTTGCACCGGACGCGGTCGTGGATGCCATTGACTCGATGCGCGCGAAAGCGCACCTCATTGCCGAGTGCTACCGGCGCGGAGTGCGCGTCGTGACATGCGGAGGCGCGGGAGGTCGCCGCCGCGCCGAACTCATCCGGTTGGCTGACCTAGCGCGCACGACGAATGACTCCCTGCTCGTGCGCCTTCGCAAGCTGCTGCGCCGAGAATATGGGCTGCCGTTGGGAGACCGCTGCGACGAAATCGGTATCCCCTGCGTCTACTCAACAGAATCCCCGGTGTTTCCGCAAAGCGATGGCACGGTGGGAGCAGAACGCTGTGCGGGACAAGTTGGAGGCATCGGTTGCGCGTCGGGCTTCGGCTCGGCTTCCCCCATCACCGGCAGTTTCGGCTTTTTTGCCGCCTCCGCTGTTCTCAACCTCATCGCGTCACCCGTCCCCTCATGAAAACGCACTTTGACCACGCGCGCGCGAACAAGCACGTACGCCGTACATCGGAGCATCATCCCTCACGCGTCATCGTTCCGGCGGCGGATGAAGGAGATTTGCAGGAAATCCTCACTGCTCAGCCATCCGGTCTCTACTTGGTGCTCGACTGCGTGCAGGACCCGCATAATTTGGGAGCTATTCTGCGGACTGCGGACGGAGCCGGTGTGGCTGCCGTGGTCGCACCGAAGGATAAATCGGTGGGCATCACGGAGACCGTACTCCGTGTGTCTGTGGGAGCGGCGGAGCGTGTCCCCTTCATCCGCGCGACCAATCTTGCCCGGACACTGCGCGCGATGCGGCAATCCGGCATCCGTCTCATCGGTACCTCCGACAAGGGTACCCGTTCTCTCTACGATACCGACCTGCGCGGTCCCATTGCCATCGTTATGGGAGCGGAGGGTGAAGGTATGCGGCGTCTCACGGAAGAGTCCTGTGATTGCTTGGTGCGGATACCGATGGCGGGCAGCGTTCCCTGCCTGAATGTATCTGTTGCCACCGGGGTATGCCTCTACGAAGCTATCCGCCAACGCCGCCTCGCGTCCGAGTCTCCGTCATGAACACCCCCGCGTCCTCACACTACCTTCGCGGTGAAGGTTCGACACCGAAAGCACGGACTCTCGGACGCTATCGGGTGCGACAAAGGGGGCGTTTGCGAATGAATAATTGATATGCCGTCTATCTTACACATCGAGCCACCGAGTGGCAGTACCGTGCGCTTTATCTCCGACCTGCATTTGGGCAACAGACGGAGTCACGCGCCCACGCCGCAGAAGTTGGTGGATAGCATGCGCGGGGTGGATATGTTGGTGCTCGTGGGGGACACGGCAGAGACCCGGGAGACATGCGCGGAGAGGGAGCGGGGCATGGAACTACGGGAGGAGTTACGCGAACTCTGCTACCGCGTCGGCTTGGAAACGGTGGAACTCGCCGGTAACCACGACCCGGATATTGAACCTCAACTCGCTTTGTTTTGGGGCGGTAAAGTAGCTGCCATGCACGGGCATTCTTTACTGCCCGGCGTTTCGCCTTGGGGGCTTGAATACACCATCTGCGCCCCGACCATTCGCCGACTCTCTGCCGAGCACCCTCAAGCCGGACACATCCTAGAAGAGCATCTCGAACTCACGCGTTGCGTCACCCATGAGCTCGCTCTCCATGTCCCCCAGCCACCTCCGAATAATTTGCGCAGGGGGCTCTTTCAGGAACTCCGCTACTGTTTTTGGCCTCCGCGACGTCCATGGCATATCGTGACGGCTTGGCTCACTTGCTTCGCGCGCGCGCGCCACTTCTGCGAGACCTTTTTGCCGGAAACAGAGCTCCTCATCATCGGGCATTTCCATCGCGGAGGTTACCGAAAAAAACCACCCGCCATCATCTGCACCGGAGCCTGGTTCGAGCACGCCACCCCTTACATCGTCGATATGCGCAACGCCAAATTATCCGCCGCACCGCGCCCCTTCCGATAAAGTTCAGCGCGGCGTTACCCGCAGAGGAACTCGCTTGTTCACTCCGTACTCCTCGTACTTCAAATCCCATCACCCCACACGCCATTCCCCGCCTCACCCGCATCTCCCATCACACCCGACACTCCCCGGCTTTGCCACTTCGTACTTCGTACTTCGTACCTCGTACTTGATCGCTTCCGCGTTTTCCCGCAATGAAGTTACCGCTCTACTCTAAGTGCTTAATTCATTTGGGACAGCTTTGTTTCGCCTTGATTCTCCGCTTGACATCAAGGTGAGAGTGTAGTATCCTGAGGTGAGCGCGCATGGAAATGAGCGAGCACGTGATCACAAATGTCTTGGCAGGGCGCTATGCTTCCCCGGCTATGCGGGAGGTATGGAGTGCCGAGGGGCGTGTCGTGCTGGAACGTGAGCTCTGGATCGCGGTGATGAAAGCGCAGCGTGAGCTCGGCCTCGATATCCCGGCAGAGGCGATAGCCGACTACGAACGCGTGAAAAATGTGGTGCGCTTGGACAGCATTGCGGCGCGAGAACGCCGTACGCGGCACGATGTCAAGGCCCGCATCGAAGAATTTTGTGGCTTAGCCGGGCAGCAGCATATCCACAAGGGCATGACGAGCCGGGACCTCACGGAAAATGTGGAGCAGCTGCAAGTTTGGCGTTCCATGCGTCTCGTACGCGATAAAGCGGTAGCGGCGTTGGCTCGCATGGCGGCACGGGCTCAGGAATGGAAGGAAGTCGTTTTTGTGGCGCGTACGCACAACGTGGCGGCTCAGTCCGACACCATCGGCAAGCGTATTGCCATGTTCGGAGAGGAGCTTGTGCATTGGGTATACGCATGGTTGAGCATCATGGACCGCTATCGCGTGCGCGGTCTCAAGGGAGCCGTCGGAACTCAACTCGACCAACTCTCGCTTTTTGGGCGCGACCCCCACGCCGTGGCGCAGCTCGAAGCCCGCGTCTGTGCCCACCTCGGTATACCCGGCAAGTGGGTGAATGTCGGGCAGGTGTACCCCCGGTCGCTGGACTTCGAGGTAGTTTCGGGTTTGGTTGGGTTGGCGAGCGCGCCGAGCAGTTTTTGCACCACGTGGCGGCTCATGGTCGGACATGAGCTTTGTACGGAAGGTTTCGCGGAGGGGCAAACCGGCTCCAGTGCCATGCCGCATAAGATGAATCCACGCTCCTGCGAACGCGTCAACGGCTTCCACACCATCCTCAAGGGTCTCCTGAACATGGCGGTCGGCTTAACCGGCAACCAATGGAATGAGGGGGATGTCTCCTGCTCTGTGGTAAGGCGTTGCGTGCTACCGGACGCTTTCTTCGCGATGGACGGTCTGCTGGAAACCTTTCTCACCATACTCGCTCAAGTCCGAATTTTCCCGTCGGTCGTGCGCGCGGAATGGGAACGTTACCTCCCTTTCCTGATGACCACCACCGTCCTGATGGCGGCGGTGAAGAAGGGAGTGGGACGAGAGGAAGCCCACGAAGCGATCAAGGAGCACGCCATCGCGGTGTCAGATGCTCTGCGCGGCGGCAAAATCCCGCGCAATGATTTGCCGGAGAGACTGGCGGCGGACCCGCGTCTCCGCCTCTCCCGAGACGAAGTCATGGCTATCTACCACGAGCACGCCGCCGATACCGGTTTGGCAACCGCTCAGGTGGAAGCTTTCTGTAACATGGTACGAGAGCTCTCCGACCGCTTCCCGACAGCCACCTCTTATTCTCCGGGAGCTATTCTTTAACACATTTAACACAAACATACAATGAAACGTACAGGCAAAAATACAGTTCGCTTTAAGTTCCGCAATTACCGCATCGCACTGTCCAGTGTGCGAGAGGATGCCCTGAACTCTGAAGTCCTCGATGATAACCACCTTCGTCTCACCTCACCGGAGGGAGAGCGAGATGTCTCCATTCCGCCCCTGCCGGAGGGGGTGGCTGTGTGGCACAGCAATGAGTTCTCCGTCTTGAACGCCATGTACACACTGGCTGTGCACGAGGTCCTCTCCAATCGCAATGAGCAAGGCTTGCTTACCGCCGGGGCATCGTGGGATGCCGCGTGGACGCGCGATATCGCTTTCGCAACAGCTCTCGGTGCCGACCTCGTAGCCCCGGAAGCGTGCCGCCGCACTCTCATGAGCCGTGTGCGCAATGGCGTCATCGTGCAGGACACGGGGACGGGCGGCGGTTGGCCCATCTCCACCGACCGAGTATCGTGGGCTCTCGGTGCTTGGGCGTCTTACCTTTCCGGCGGAGGTCAGGATTGGCTGGAGTATTCCATCAACACCCTCCGTGCCACCTTTGAGCAGGACGCGGCCGTCCTGTCGTTCTCCCCGCTTGTGCCCGGTGAGACCAGCTTCTTGGATTGGCGCGAGCAAAGTTACCCCCACGGCATTACCCCCACAGAAATCGGCACCTCTTATGCGCTGAGCACAAATGTACTATACTATCTTGCCCGTCTCATACTTGCCCGTATGCTCGAGGAAGCCGGGCACGCCGACGAAGCTAAGGTGTACGCGCAGGCGGCGAAGGAGCTCGGTCATGCCATCAATTTGCGTTTCCGCCGTCCCAACAGTTCTAAGTACGCCATGAATCTGACGCCGGATGGGATGCAGGACCCCCATGTCGATTCTCTCGCCGTTGCTTTGACCATACTCAGTGGTCTGCCGGGTGAAGAAGCCGACAGAGCCCTTCAGGCATTTGAACGCACCGCTTACGGAATTCCCGTACTTGCGCCTTTCAAGCCGGAAGTGGAACAGGTGTACCACAACCAAGCCATTTGGCCCTTTGTGGAGGCGTTCGTGATGCTCGCGTACGCGCGGCAGCACAACACGTTCGGGGTGGAGTTCTGTGCCATGAGCATGCTGCGTTCCGCGATGCTCAACGCCACCAACAAGGAAAACTTCCACGCTCGCACCGGCAATGCCGCCGGGACGGTGAGCAATTCAGACGCCCAGCTCTGGAGCGCGGCCGGCATGCTTGCCCTTTATCACCGCGTCCTGCTCGGCATCGAGCTGAAGTCGGACAGCATCGTCTTCTCTCCCTGCATCCCGCGTACCATGGAAGATACCCATTCTCTCTGCGGCTTGCGTATCCGCGATATGGTGCTCGATGTACACGTTTCCGGGTGTGGTACCAAGTTCGCCTCCGTGCTCATCAACGGTCAACCGAGTTCGCCGTGCATCCCGTTGAACACGAAGGGACACGTGCGCGTAGAGTTGGAGATGCTGTCCGATGAGGAACTGAGGCACCCCGTCAGACTTTATCCGCTCCGCCGTGCTACCCTCGGCTTGGCGACACCTGTGTGGAGCCCCGATTCCACGCCGAATACCCTGCGTTGGAACTCCATCCCCGGTGCCACCCATTACTCTATCTCTTACAACGGTAGGTATGTCCGCCAAGTCTTCAAACCGAGATTTTTCGTGAAACACGGTCCCCGTGCCCGTTACCGCGCCTATCGCGTGCAAGCCCTCGGCGGTGGCAAGTTCTCATCTCTGAGCGTTCCCTTCGAGTACGTTGCCCCCAGTGCGCGTACTGTGGCTCAACCCCTACGCATCGGCGATGCCGAGCAGTCGTACCCCGTCGAAAATCAACAGGCATGGCTCGACACCCGCCCCTGCACCGCCATCACTACTTACAGCAAGGTCAACCTTACCGCAGGTCGTTACGGCGTCCGTGTCTGCTATTGCAACGCCTCAGCCTCCCTGCGTGATGCCGACTCCTGCGCTCTGCGCGAGTTGTGGCTCGATGGTCGTTATCTCGGAATGCTGGTATTTCCCCACAACACGGAAGCCGGTCATTGGGAGGATTACTCCCTTACCGCCATGCTGGAATGCGAACTTTCCGATGGCGAGCACGAGTTCTCTCTCCGCTTCACTCCGCGCTGTGCCAACATGAACGGTGAAGTGAATCAGTGCATGGTTCGCCACCTCGAAATCATCCGCTTGGATTGAAGTCCTCAACCGCTCGCTTTCACGCGTATTTCCACTTGTCGATAGTTCAAAAACGCGGATTTTTCACGAAACAAATGGGGAAAATGGGCAGAGATATGAAATTAAGCTTGCATGGAAGTAAGGAGTGAGTATAATGCGCGTGTCTCGTGAGGTCGATTTACCGCAGCTATGAAAAATCACCCCCGGAGCAAAAATCACTGACTATGACCGAAATAAACGTTAGCGACTTTAAGACGAGCGATAATGATACCGGCTCTACCGGTTTTCAGGTAGCCGTATTGACAAAACGTATTGCCCACCTCACGGAGCACCTCACGGAGCACAAGCACGACCACGCGTCGCGTCGCGGTTTGTTGATGATGGTTGCCAAGCGGCGTAAGCTGTTGGATTACGCGAAGAGCACCGACCCGGAGCTGTACCGCAGTCTGCTGAGTCGTCTCTCGCTGCGCCGTTGACCGACCACCGTACGCGAGAACGTTCCCGCGCTCGCCTACGCGGAGCGTCTGTCGGATCTGTGGATGCGGTTACAATTTTGAGCTGCGGAGAAAAGCGGCAGGATGCAGTCGCGCGGTCTAGTTCCAGTCGTCGATGTTATCCGGTATGTCGTTGAGGTAGTCCGGATGCTGCTGCGGAGGAGTGGGAGGTGACTGGGACGGCTCAACGGGAGCAGCGGGAGGTGCCACGGGATTGCCGGGCTCAGAAGGAGCGGCGGGAGGTGCCACGGGGTCGGACTCAACGGAAGCGGGTGCCCCCTCGGGGAGGGACGGTGTTTCGACCACAGGCTCATCCTCGCCGGAGGTCGGTCGCGGTGGGGTTTCTGTCTGCTCGACAGTATTGTCGGTGGTGCGGATGCGGAGCGGTGGTGGTTTCGGAAGCTCTCCCTGCGTCGCATTATTTTTTTGTGCGCGAGCTTTCTCGAGGTCGGTTTCATCCGGCACGGCAATGTTGCGGTAGAGGAAGACGCGGTCTCCACTGACGACTGAGCCGGAGCGTATATCCGCCACAAGCATCCCTCGGCGCGAGGAGCTGTTCTCTGACACCATCAAGTTGCCGATGCGCGTGGTAGAGCCGTCAGCCGGGTGTGAAATCAGCGTGGTTCCCGGGGCCGGTATGGGTCCGATGATGCGCAGCAGAGCAAACTTCTGCGCGGGATACACCTGATGCACCGCCCCCAAGTGGAGCGGCGGCAACACTTTCTTCTCCTCGGGTGGAGTCTCTCCATCGCCCGCCTTCTGAGAAAACCAAGAGACGCACCCGCTGCACAACACGGCTGCGAGAACCGATGAAATGATCACATGTACTTTTCCCTGCATGTGTAGCAGTTTACACCATCCACCCCCTCTCCGCAAGAACGAAGTTCTCCACACACAGCTGTCCCAAATAAATGAAAGGCTTAGCGGTGAGCGGTGACTTTAAGGCAGGAAAACACGGGGGAGATCAAGTACGAGGTACGAAGTACGAAGTACGAAGTGAAGGAGTGAGGCGCAACGGAGTTGCGCTGGCATGGCGGGAGGAGGCAAAGCCAAAACGACATGTGGGAACTAGATTCATGCACCCGTGAGGTTGACACCCCCCTTGGTACGCAGAGCGTCTGTAACCCGCATGGAGATTAGCATTGCAGCGTTTTCCGAGAATCTTATTGGGGCAGATGTGCTCACATTGCCCACTCGCGTCTCCTTCACCCCTCTCACGCAGGAGTGTAACCCTGCACAAAACTCCGGCACCATGCCCACTCCGCTCCCCGGCTTCGCCACTTCGTACTTCCATCCCTCACCCCGACCAAACCCCGGTAAACGAAGCACCGCCCCCCCTGCTCACCACCGTCCCCGCGCTACAGCTTCGCCACTTCGTACTTCGTACTTCGTACCTCGTACTTCCACCCAAACCCCGGTGAACGAAGCACCGCCCCCCTGCTCACCACCGTCCCCCGCGCTACAGCTCTGCCACTTCGTACTTCGTACTTCGTACCTCGTACTTCCTCTACCTCGCGTGCGGGTGGGTGAACGCCTGTCTCATACGCTCTATTTGGGATGCCGGTAGGTTGAAGCTCTTCGCTGCTGCTTGCCAAGTAGATACAGCACTTCTCTGCCGGGCAAGTATAAGCTCGGCATCGGCTGCGGTGAGCCCGAAAGCGTCGGCAACGGAAAGGACGAGCGGCACGGATGTGGCACTGTCCGTCTCATTGATGTTGAACTGAAGACGCGTGACGTTGAAAGCAGAGGGATTCACGTCGTACAGCGGGGCGAGACACCATCCCTGCGACGAGAGTCGCAGGAAACCGTGGTTTCGCAGATGGTCATCCGTGTTGGATATGAGCACGGAGAAAAGTATGCGACTCCAGAGCTCGCGCAAGTCAGCCGCCGCGCGCGCGCCATACCTGCGGATGCCGTCGGCGATGTCCAAGTAGCTGTATTGCCCGCTTTCTCCGTCATGGGCATTGAGGAGGGTCATGGCGGAGATAAAGGGGACGCGTATCCGTCCGCTTCGGTCAAATCGCTTGAGCAGGAGTACCGATTTTCCCCCCACATTTTCGAGTTTCCACTTCTGCACATTCAGCCCGGCTCGCTCTGCCAGTGTGAGAGCCACGGCTTCCCAGAGTACCACATTGTCCTCATCATCCCGCTTGGGAAATTTGGCAATGTAGAGTTCACCTCGTCGGTCTACAAATGATGCCTTGGGACGTGCCCCTCCGAGGGAGGAACCCGGGAAAAGCAGCTCTCGGAGGTCTCGCTCACTTTCTTCGCCGTCCAATACTTTCTGCGACGCGACCAAAAGCCTCGGCAGGGTGACCAAAGGTGGTATGGCTCCCTCGGCGGCTTCGGCGAGATAATTTCCTTGTGGGTCTCGCTTAAACCGCAGGGCACCCTGCCGCGCAATGTCACTGACCCCTAGCAGGTAATCAACTTCTCCGAGTCGGCGCGGTGTACGCGCTGCCCTCCGTGCTTCCCTTTCCGCGTGGTGCCGGATAAGCATACGCCCCCACGTGTCCGGCGCGCAGTCTAAAAACGAGGCAAACAGCTCCCTGCCGCTGTCGGTGTGCTGTGTGCCTTCCATAGGCGGCAGATAGGGCTCTATTTCAAAGCGTTGCTCATGCGTCAACCAGCTTTCCGCGTAGCGAAAGGACGCGCTCCCGCGTCGCCCATCGCCGTGCGTCCACAACCTCCCGACAAGGTGGTCGCTTCCGCCGAGCTGTACGTACACATAGATCGTCTCCGCACTCATCATTTCCTCAGGTATACCCGTTTAGGCAGCTCCGAGCTGCTGATTATCTGCCCCACCGGGTCGTTGGCTATGTCTGCCGCGTCCCGCATTCGCTCCATGAGTCCCAGCACGTACAACGCCGTTGCGTATGTTCCCATGGATACCGTCGGCACCCCATCCTCCATCGCCTTGAGCGTCACCCGTGTCACCCCCACCCGTTCCGCCATCAACCTCACCGGTATCCGCCGCCGTATCCGCGCATCGTGTATGTCTTTACCCAGCTTCCTCAACGCTCTCTTCACCGCTATCGGTACCGGTAACTTCGTTCGCATCTCTTCTCCTTTCTATGCTTAGTATTTTTTCCCCTGTCGCCGACATTGTATATTTTATTTTACCTTATTCAAGACCTTTTTGGTACGAAGTAAAGAAATTCCCCACTTCTCCCACCCAAACCCCGGCAAACGAAGCACCGCCCCCCCTGCTCACCACCGTCTCCCGCCACAGCTTCGCCACTTTGCATTAATCCACTTATGTCTCCCTCATCCTTTCCACGCGGAAGTGTGACCTGCACAAAACTCCGGCACATCGTCCACTCCGCTCCCCGGCTTCGCCACTTCGTACTTC
>CAYWNS010000001.1:0-74757 GCA_964459715.1 uncultured Akkermansia sp. | reverse complement strand
TGCCCAACACGAGACTCCCCGCCCCCATCTTCGCGAAACTGTCGCTCCCGGTCACTCCATCGGCGGCAACCTTGTGCATCACGAGCAACTGGCTCTCATTGAGCTCCAGCTTCCCGCTCTCCACTTCCATCGCGTCGAAATCCTGAAAGCGCAGCTCCGCGCTTGTCAAGTTGCTGTAGGTCTCGGGCGCATCAGTGAAGCTCAACACCGCGCACTCATCCGCCCATGTCCCGGGAGCTCCGCCCTTTCCTTCGGTGTACCCCACGGTGGAGTAGTCCACCTTCCGCGTGTTTCCATCGCTGCTGCGTAAGTAACCACCGGACACCACAATGTACTCCGCACCGGACTGCTTATCAACCTCAAATTTCATCCCGCTACCGATCTCTACCCGTGTGCTGTTTGTGCGCACGTGCAGCCCCGCTCCCCCCGCTGTGTTGTAGTGGTTACCCGCCGCGTACACCCCGCCTTTGATGGTGCCGTTCGTGAGCGTGATCTTGATATCCCCCTGTGTCGGACTTTCATCGGATGCTTGCGTCGCCTTGCGGTAGCTCCCGCCGAAGATGTAGCCGTTCACCGTGCCACCGTCCACCGTGATGTTCACGTTCCCCAGTGTCAGATTGTCCGGCGCACTCGTATTCTCCGAGAAATGCCCGCCCACGATATTGCCTTCCACCGTGCCGCCCGTAAACTCCATCGTGCTCTCGCCCGCGACGATGAGGTGATTCCTACTGTTCTTCGACTCGCTGCTGTAGCTGCCTCCCACCACAAAGCCTTTCACCGTCCCGCCGTCCATCACGAGGTGCGTGTCTCCCTGTACCTTGCTCGTGTGCTCGCCGACGTCCTTCCCCTCGCTGCTATCGAGGAGCACGTTGCCCGCCACTATCGCCACGTTCCCGTGCTCGTGCGGATTGCCGTCCATCCCCTCCGCCGTTATGGTTCCCCCGTGTATCTCCACCGTCGTGGAACCGACGGATATGCTGTCGTTCTTCCCTTCCTGCCCTACCGACAGGTGGCTTCCTCCCGACAGCAGCCCGACAATTTCAGGCTCCGTCGTACTCCCTTGCTCCCCGATGACCAAGTGCGTGCTGCCCTCCAGCGTAATACTTGTATCCGTCACATTGTTCATGTTTACGCAGTCTCCTCCCACGATATGGACGTATTCGAAGGTGCCGCCGTTAATCGTCACGTTGGTGAGTGCGCTTTCAACGCTTCCTCCCCCCGCTCCCACGTGGGTTGCCGTGCCCGTGGTGTTGCGGTAGAAGGAGCCCCCGACCACCGCCGGTATCGCCGTCGCTTCCAACCTGTCCTGCTCGCGCGCGCTGAAGGTCCCGCCGGTGATCGTCACGTTGCTCACTCCGGTGAAGGTCTCCTTGCTCCCTGACCCTCCTTCCAAACTCACGTTTCCGCCCACCACGCGCCAGAGTCGCCCACCCTCTATCCGCACCTCCGTGTCCCCCGTGAATGTTCCCTCGTGCTTTGCCAAGGCACCCCCTGTCCCCCCTGTGGCGTTGAACCACATCCCGCCCGCCACGGCTTCCGTATACTGCCCTCCGTGGATTTCCACGTGGGTGTCACCGATGAATTCTGTGGTACCGGCACCCCCGGAGTCCCACCGACTCGCCCCGTTGATCCCGGCAGTGAAGATGTGTCCATCCCCGGCGTATATCTCTATCTGCGCGTCACCTCGGAAAACGGTGGTACGCTCTCCCCCCTCTCCCGACGCTGTCACCGCCGCCGTGTAGTTGCCTCCCACAATCGCTTTCTCAAAATTTCCCTTGTCGCGCCCGGCTCCGAAATCATACGGGTTCTCCGTATTGCCTTCGTAGGCGGGGTTGACGAGGTCGATCGTGATGTGGGTGTGCCCGAAGAACTGCGGCTTCATTTCCTTCCCCTTTGCCGTCGCGAAGTCTACCCACGCGTTGCCTCCCACCACCGCCGTAAATGCCGCTCCGTATCCCGTGCCTCCCGTGCTTTCCGTTCCGTCGGCTATAACAGGCGTGTCACCACCCTCGCGGTCTTGGGTGCCCTGCAAAGGCGTGTAGATGAAGATGTTGGTGTTCCCGTTGAACGCGTACAGGCTGTCATCACTCGTCCCCTTGGTCAATGTACTTCCGCCCACCACACTCCCGAGCACCTGCCCGCCGAATACCGTGATGTAGCTGTCGCCCTTGAACGTGAAGGTGCTGTTGTTCACGTGGTTGCCGCCCACGATGTAATCCACCGTCCCGCTCTCCACCTGAATGTGGCTCGTGCCCTCAAAGCTCGCGTATGCCCCCTCGCCTCCCCCCGCGTAGACGCAGCTGCTGCCCCCTACCAGCAGATGGATGTGGTCCTTGTCTCCCTGCGCGTTGTACTCGATGTAGCTGTCGAAGTACGAATTTTTCGGGTCATTGGCATCATCCATGATGATTCCTCCTATCACCGTGGCTGCCGTCTTTTCATCCGTCTTCGCCGCGCCCTGCATGAGGCGTATGAGCGTGTGCATCCCATCGATGTAGCCGCTGCCGGTCCCGAGCTCCAGCGCGTGCGCCGTAAATCCTCCCGCCGTCCCCGTAGACGCGTGGAACGTATCGTCGCCCCCACTCCACGTATGCTTATTCATATCAGCGTTGCTCGGGGCCCCGATCAAGCCATCCCCCCACGCCATATCCCACTCCGGCTCGCTGATCGTAAACTCGCCCACAATGCTGAGGTACAAATGGTAGGTATCATTGGATTCTTTGTTCCACTTCAACTCAAAGTGCCCCGCCGTCTCCCCCTCCGTGTGACCCTCGAACTCGATGTCGTCCAATTCAATCACCCCGGTCAGCTGATCCAGAAGGTCTCTGTTTTCCGTTTCCGATACAATCCCGAGATCGAAGCCTCCCGAGAGACGAGAAAGGTCCGTCTGTGTCAAATCGAGGTGCAGAGAGCTGCCATGTTCCTTCGTAAAATCATCGAACAATCCCGACCCCAGCAAGAGCAGCTTGGTTTGGTCCGTGTACTTAAACGTCACTCCACTCGCCACGCTGATCTCGCCGCCGGTCAAACCTGTCCCCACACTGCCGTCAGTATCGCTCGCTCCAAACGTGAGCGTGCCGTCGTAGTTCATATACAGGCTGCTTCCCTCCTCCACAATCAGCTTACTCTTGACGGCAAAACTCCCCTCTCCCTGCTTCCAAAATCCGTCCGGGTTCCCCCCCCTGTGCCGATGCACATGTATTTCTCCACCGGTCACTTGGATTGACCCGGTCCCTGTCTCCTGATTCACGTACCCCAAGTACACCTTGCCGCCGTTCGCTTCCCCGGTAATCGACCCGTTCACATTCTTCAGCTGCTTCAGATGCAGTTCCTGCCCGTCTCCCAGCATCCCGAAGTTTAAAGTGCCGCTTTCCAAGCTCAACTCTCCCACGTGCACACTCTGCTTGTTGCCGGTCTCGAGACTGTCGTTCCATGTCAGATTCCCCCCGGTGCCGCTGAGGTGGTTCAGATGAACCTCCTGCGTGTTTTTGTCCCCCGTGAGCTTGCTCATATCGAGCGTACCTCCCGCGAGCTCGACGTTGATGTTGCCCCCGTCATTCTGATTCCATGACTCACTGCCGAAGTCGAGCACAATGCTGCTATTCGTTCCTACCTTCAGCTTCGCGCCCTCCCCTCCCAGTGTGGTTTCTGCATTCTTCAATGTCAAAGTTCCCCCGCGCACGTCCGCTCCCCCCACCAAGCTAGTCTCTCCCTGCAGTATCAACTCACCCTGAGCCACACTCACGCTCCCGTTCACGGTAGTACTGCCGGTGAAGGTCTGTGTGCCGCTGCCGTTCATTGTCAGACTTCCCACCGTCAGCGGTCCACCGAAACTACCGCCCCCACCGGTGATGGTCAGGTTACCGTCGCCGTCCACTGTGCTGCTCTCGCCACCGTCCAGTCTACCCACATTCAAGTCGCCGGTGATTGTCACTTGGGCTTCGTCAGCCACCCGCAGCTGCCCCGCAATCACACCACTCAGCGTCAGTGTCCCCTGCGCCGTCAAGGTTCCCGTCCCCGTGCCGCTCAGTGTCGCCGTCAACTCTCCATCCACGCCATTCAGCGTGCCGCCGTTCGCCCCATTCGCCATCACCACGCCCAGCGTAGCCCCCGCCGCCGTCTTGCCGGTGAAGGTCCCGCCGTCCAGCGTCACCGTCCCGGTGTAGTCACTTGTCAACTCCTCGGTTGCCGTCACTGTGCCCGCGGTCTTAATCGTTATATCCCCCGCGCCGCTCATGCTTCCCACTGTGAGCGTTTGCTTTGTCCCGACCTCTACCGTGGTGTTTGCCCCCACACTCAAGCTGCCCACCGTATTCTCTGTTTCCGTCTGCGCATCCGACAGCGTGAGCTTGCTCTGCTTGTCCGCCGCTCCGGTAAGCGTCACGGAAGAGGAATGCAGTCCCCCGCCCACGGTCATGCTGCCGCCGTTGCTCAGGGTGATGGCTCCGCCGTTCGTGGTCGTGGCATCGCTCGCTTTCGCGTAATACCCACCCACATTCAACGTGCCACCGTCGATGGTAAGTGCCCCCACCTGCACCATGCCGCCGCTTACCGTTACTCTGCCACCCGTTATACTGCTAGCCTCACTGTAACTGGAAGACAGATTCCCCCACACTGTCACACTGCTTCCTGTACCGTTGACTACCAGTTGTTTTACCTGCAAGAGCGCATCCGGACTGTCCTCACTCCCCACCACCACCGTGCCCACACTCCCATCCCCTCCACCCACCTTCAGTGTCGATGCGTGCGAGTGACTGAAATATTCTCCGTTTTGACCATTTTCACCTCCGGAGATCGATCCGGCGGTCAAACTTCCCCCTCCCGCCACCGTCATGGGGCTACTGTTGCTCGATACGATGATGCCTCCGGTAACTGCCAAGCTGCTGCCCTCTCCTTCAACGTTCAACCCGGAAGCATACATATTCCCACCGATGGTGAGATTTCCGCCGCCGGTAACGTCTACTCCGGTACACGCAGCGGTGGCATTCTTCCCGTGCAAACTGCCCTTAATGTCCATAGTACCGCCATCGACTATGAGGGCGAGGCTGTCTACATAGCTCGACCAGATATTGACATCTCCCCATACCGTGACCACGGAACCCTCCGCCTGTACCTTCATGCCCCGTGTTTTAAGCACATCCGTGCTTGACGCGGCATCAAATGCCGCCTCCGAACCCACCTCCAACGCTCCCTTCGTGTTATTCTCGGCGTTATCCGCATCCACATAGCCCACCAAAATGCGCCCGGCGTGTCCACTTGCACTCTGCACGATGCTCCCGGTTGTCACGCTGCCGCCGCCATCGATGGTAAAAACAACACCCGCCTCGGGATCCGACAATGCCAAGACTCCCTGCACCTCCAGTGTGCCGCCATGAACCCCGGCGGTCGTGGTATACAGATCACCGTGGATGTCCACACTACTCCCCTCTCCGCTCATCGTCAATGATCCGATCCTTCCGTAATTCCCTCCTTTACCGACGTGCCCGTACACAACCAACGACCCATCATTCTGCACATCGATGCTCCCGGAGTCGGTCATCTGCAAAACCAGCTCCGGGGTACCGGGATCACCGGTCGGTTTAGGTCCCACAGTCAACGTACCGCCGTCCACCGTGACGCGCGCGTTTGCGCCGGTGCTGACCAGCTTGGTCAAAGTCACTACACCATCGGGGGCGATGTGGAGTACATCTTTCGGATCATCGGCGGAGGTACCACTCCCGGTGAGTGTCACGGTTCCGGCAACAACCTGCGCGGTGGTCTCGACGGCTTGGGCGGACAGTACCCCGGACTCTTCGACTGTACCCACGGTGAGGGTGGTAATGGTCAGAGCGTCAGTCACGTTGAGCTGCCCAAGATTTTCGACCGTCACATGCGACTCCTCCGTGCTGCCTGCAGCGGTCACGAGACTCTTCACCGTCATGCTGCCACTGATTTCTATTTGCTTCCCTCCTTCGGTCGGTTCTAGGGAGTCAGCGAGGGTTATCACCATATTCTTCCCCATCCACGATGCGGCATCTATGAGAACAGAATCGCCCGTGATAGTGAGTGCCGTTACACCGCTATCCCACTCCACGTCAGATTCGTTGGAAACGGTGAGTTCCCCCTGTATGGTGAGCGAATGGGTGCCGCCCTCGGAGTTCGCAAATGTCCATTTCCCTTGGTTGACAGAGAAGCCACCCGTAATGAGCTCGCCCTCCATGGTGACAGTACCGGTTGTGTCCGTTTGCTCACTGAAAGCAACATTGTCTCCATTTTTGAATTTCGCCTTTTGCCCGGTCCCGGTGTCATCCCAGATGATATCCCCTTTATTTTTCCACGTGATACCGCCGCTGTGACTGGATGCGTCAATAGTGAGATTATCCCCCTCAAAGATAATAGTGACATGACCATCGGTACCCACCACGATGTCACTCTCTTTGTTCATGCTCTCGAGCGCGGAGAGATCCAACGCACCCTCCAAAAAAGCGGTCAGAGCATTCGCATCCTCCCCCGTAAGTGTCATCCCCGCAAACAAGTCACAGGTCCAAGTGTTGGCATCGGCAAAGCTGGCGGCAGTCAGGTCGGTGAATTTGAGAGTGAGTTTGTCGCTCGTGGCAAGCTCGGTCAAACTTCCAATGAGACTTGTGTTCAGCAAGAGCTTGCCGGATGCAAAGACACCGTCCGTCGCCACATCTGCCGTACCCACGTTGATGGTGAGACCCGTGCCCGTGACATTAAACGCAGATGCCCCGCTCAGGTCGAACGTAGCCCCGGCACCTAGGGTACTCTCCGCCGAAAGTGTTACCGCACCACCCACCGTGAGTTTACTTCCTTCCCCCTGCACCGTTACCGATGTACACGACAAATTGCCGTTCACCGTCAGAGTGCCACTCGCGCTTCCCGCACCCGCGAGACTTCCCACCGAGATCGCACCAGCACCACTTTTATTTCCGCCCAAATTACCTGTGACGGTCACGGAGCCTCCTTCTTTGACAGTGAGACACGCGACATTGTTGAGATCAGCGTTACCATTTACAGTCATCGAGCTGTTAGTCCCGGCGACTAAAACGGAGTAAGGCGTGCCGAAACCTTGCGTTACTAATGTGCCGCCATCGGTCACCTCTGTCATCACTGTTGATGCTTCACTGAGGGTTCCGCTGGCGTTCACATACGTAGTATTTTGGTTGACATTTAGTTTACCACCGGCAACCTTCAACTGATGCACCACGACTGACGTGGTACCCGTAATCGCACCGGAAATGTTCGCCGTGGCACCTGTTCCCACAATAAGCGTTCCGTAAGCAGTTTTCAGACCGAGATCCGGAAGACCGAGTCCTCCTTCAACGGTGAAGTTCACATTCTCCAGCTTCAGCACATAGCCGTCATTGAGAGTCACTGCGCCGGTAACAGTTACCGTACCACCGTTGGCAGAAAGGGAGGAGGAGGTAACACCATCTCCCTTCGCAGCGGCGTCCCCGATCGTGAGGGTATCAAGGCCCATGTCCCCGCTACCCACGCTGAATTCCGCGTTTGCCCCGAGACCTAGGTTCAACGGTCCGGTCACTCCCCCGGTAACCTCCATGTGCACGCTGTCCCCGACCACCAAAGTCGGTGTCTCCGCAGTCACCGCCGAGTTATCTATGCCATTGACACGGAAAGCCGCAGCCTCACCCTCGCCTACAGCACTAAGGTTTAATGTTTTACCATCTGCAATCTGCATGACGGCTTCCACTGCCAAAGTCTTGCCCTTTGCAATACGAACATCCGCATCGGAGATGATGTGGAAGCCGTAGGTAGTTTCGTCCTCGTGTGTGGGGTCCGCTACGCTGCGTATATCCGTAAAGGTGGTGTCCGACAGGATAAGTGCTTCAAATTTGTTACCTTGCTCACCTGTTCCGGCACCCCAATACAGCGCGTGGCTATGCGTGTCACTGTGGCGCAAACTTATAGAGTAACTACCGCCGGATTCAGATGCTTCAACAATGAGTCCACCGATGCAAAAAGCACTGTCACCTTGAGATGTCATTCCATCGGTTGTCAACGCTGCTTCCCCGGTAGCCCCCACCAAACGAAGGGAATCATAGGTGGTGTTATCCACAGCAGTTTTTTTCCCGTGGAAGAAATTTTGCCATAAATTATCAGTGCTACCAGCCGTCTTGCTTTCGCCGTCCATCATGTCCCCACTGCCCGCCACCCACTTTGTATAGGTCGCACTGCCTTTATTGTAGAAGCTTGTATTTTTGGTCACATCCCACGTATAGATGTCACCGCTGTAGGTCACATTTCCGTTGGTCAATGTACTGTGCCCTGAATTGATATCTTCGGTTGAGGATGTCGTGACAGCGATGGGCAGGATACCGACCTCTTCTCCGAATGTGGCAATCTCATTCACGGCGAGGGGCAGCTCTTCTTCGTCGACGAGTATTTCGTCCTCGGGTAGCAGTGGTTCATCGGCACGAAGACTGCCGCTCCAGAGCAAGGAGAAGATACCCAGCAAAGCCGTGCCGGTAGAGACCGTACGGGGGAGACGGCAGTGCGAAGCAACTGCAGCGAGGCAAGCCAGCAAAGCCTTACGGAGACCATGAGGTAAATGGAGTTTCATAAGTTGTAATAGATTGAATAAGAGCCCAATGCGAGAAAACGCCCGACCACCCAGTCGACATCCCTCGCAGTCTGTTACGCTCGTCAGTATATCTCATTCCTAATGCCGTGCGCAAGCAAAAAATGACGTTTCCCTTAAAAAAAAGCAAATTATATCGAATGGGGAGGATCAATAACAAGAATCGTCGCATGTAAAATTCACGAGGAACAGAGACATAAGGTATTGATTATCTATAGCAATAAGCTCTATCACGGTGCATCGGATTAGGAAAGAGATGCGCACGTTTTTTTCCGAGCAACCCCATTGCCCACCGCGCCCGCCGTTCCCGGCTTTGCCACTTCGTACTTCGTACCTCGTACTTCCCATTCGCCTCGTACTTCCCAATTTTATGGTTGACTTATTTGGGAAGATTTGGGAGGATTTGGGAAGAATTATGCCAAATCAAAGAGACATCATCATCACGGCGGAAATGCTCAACATGATCAGTGAAATCGAGCGATTTAACGGCGCGTGGAATGGTGGAGCATTCCGGTTGACTCCGGAGGAGCTCAATGGGATGAAACGCATTGCGACGATCGAGTCCGTAGGTTCCTCAAATCGGATAGAAGGCAACAAATTGAGCGATGCGGAGGTAGAGACGCTCTTTGAACAGATAGACAGGAAGTCATTCAGATCGCGAGACGAAGAAGAAGTAGCCGGATATAGGGACTTAGTTCGAACGATTTTCGAGAACTACAAAGAGATACCGCTGACAGAAAACTACATCAAGCAAATGCATCAAATCCTTCTGCGGTACTCTGCCAAAGATGAGCGACACCGAGGCGAATACAAACAATACAGCAACCGCGTGGCAGCCTTTGACGCGGAAGGACACGAGATCGGCTCGATATTTGAGACCGCGCCTCCCTTCGAGACCCCGCGTCTCATGCGGGAATTAGTCGAATGGACGAACGAAGCACTCCGAGACGGTCTTCTTCACCCCATTGTCACCATCGGTCTCTTTATCGTCCATTTCCTTGCCATCCACCCGTTTACAGATGGTAATGGGCGGTTGTCTCGGGCACTGACGCTCCTGCTCATGCTGAGATGCCGGTATAGTTACATGCCTTATTCTTCCATGGAGGCGATTATTGAAGCGAGCAAAGACGCGTATTATCGCGCGCTGCGCGGGACGCAGAGAACGATGGGAGCGGAACGCGTCAACTATGAGCCGTGGCTCTCCTTTTTTATCACCTCTCTGGTCAAACAAAAGCGTAGCTTAGAGACCGCGATATCGGACATAACCCAACGGCACGACGACGCGCTGTCGGAATCCGCGCGTGCCGTGCTGAGCCTCTTTGTCCATGGGATATCCCTCAAGATGTCTGACATCCTGCGCCATTTTCCCCAATCCCCCGAAACTATACGTAAAACCGTGCAAGGTCTGGTGAAAAAAGGTTTTTTGAGGAAATACGGAACGACCCGCAGTGCCTCGTATGCTATCAACCAACAGCATAACCCCCAACAGTAAGTACGAGGTACGAAGTACGAAGTATTTAAGTTAGGCGCAACAAGGTTGCGCAGATGCGGGCGAGGAGAGCGAAGCGGAAAACCCCGCGTGGAGCACAAATCCGCACGTCCATGAAGGAGATGCCCCCGTGGTACGCAGAGCGTATTATGGACAGCATGCAAGACGCGAGTGCGGTACGCAGAGGAGTCACGCGGACAGAGAACCCGCGCCAAGCTCCGGCATCACCCAAGCGTCGCTCCCTGACTCTGCTACTTCTTGTGAGATGCGCCGGGGAGGTGTAGGAGCTCACGCACTGAGACCGCGAAGGAGCAGCTCGGCGTTGTTCTGAGTTTTACGGATGTTAGCCAGCAAGATTTCCAGAGCTTCCCAACCCGGGTGGGCAGCCAACTGTCGACGTAGTTGCAGCACGCGGGAGAGTTCATCCGGGTGGTACAGACGGTCATCGTTGCGGGTTCCGCTCTGCGGCAGAGCGATGGCGGGGTAAATTCGGCGTTCAGCCAATTCGCGGTCGAGTCTGACCTCCATGTTTCCCGTGCCCTTAAACTCCTCGAAGATGATCTGGTCCATGCGGGATTCCGTATCCACCAGACAGGTGGCGATGATAGTGAGGCTCCCACCTTCCTCGGCATTGCGCGCCGCGCCGAAAAACTTACGCGGTTTTTCCAACGCGTGAGAGTCCAAGCCGCCGGACATCGTGCGTCCGCCCGTCGCGTTGGCGTTGTAGCCGCGAGCCAAACGCGTCAGGGAGTCTAAGAGGATGATCACATCTTTCTTTTGCTCCACTAAGCGACGCGCGCGCTCCAGCACGATGTCGCTGAGTTGCTCGTGGCGATAGGAACTTTCATCAAAGGTGGAGGCGAAGACCGGGACACCCACGGACTCCTCAAAATCTGTCACTTCTTCCGGACGTTCATCTAGGAGGAGGACGAGCAACTCTGCCGCCGGATAATTTGCCCTCAGGGCACGTGCCATCGTCTTGAGCAGAATTGTCTTACCGCCGCGCGGCGGGGCAACCACCAGCGCGCGCTGCCCCATGCCCAACGGGGCTATCAAGTCCAACATACGCATGGCGGGCGAATCGATGTCCTTGTTTTCCAAGAGCAAGCGTTTTTGGGGGATGAGAGGGGTGAGTTGGTCGAACTCGGGCGGCTGTACATACTCGGCAACGGGTATACCCTCGATCTCCGACACCTCTGTGGCGATGATGGGGTGCTCCCACCTCTGCTGCCCACGCACCTGCACTTTCACCTTGTTGCCCAAGCGCAAACCGTGGCGGTCCACGAGCTCCGGAGGGATGAGTACATCGTCCCATCCCGGGCGGAAACTGTATTCCGCGTACCGCAGCGCGTACTGCCGGGCAAGTCTCCCCCGGCTGATGACACCGGTCGCATAGACGCGACTTCCCCCGAGGGAGAGCGCGCGGGTTAAGCCGGAGACCAACTGACGCCGCGTGAGATCACCCGTGATCCAGCGCGCGGAAAGCTCCCGCACCTTATCCTGCAGTTGAGCGGGGGAGAGTTTTTGCAGGTCGTTGACACTGAACTGGGAGCGTACCGCGATGTACGCCTTGACATCCCTTTCAAGGAAATGGCGATAAAACAGCTGGACTTGCGCGCGAAGTTGTTCCCGGGGGCACTCGTTCCATATCACGCAATCTGCCCTGACCATCTTTTCTTCCGTCGGAGCTTGCGCGTCGATGAGAGCCTGCATATCTTCGGGACGCAACTCCCCGCGTCGTCGGAGTCTTTCCGTCTGTTTCTCGCGAGATGCCGCCACAGTACACACGACATCGGCATTCAACCACTCCGAGCATTTGCTCTCAAAGTATAGCGGCACATCCGCGATGAAAATAGGTACTCCCCCGCCCTGTTGGGCTTCTTCCATCGCTCTCGCGCACAGCCGCGCCACCTTCGGGTGAATGATACCCTCCAGTTTCGCCTTATCCTCCCCGCTCGACATCACCAGCTCGCGCAAGTACTTGCGATTCACTCCTCCCTCAGCTCCCAACGCCTCCTCACCGAATGCGTCTCGGAGCTCTTGCGCCACTCCGGCTTCCTCGTACAGTGCCGCCACAGCACGGTCGCAATCAAACACCGTCGGTTCCTGCTCACATTCCTCCCGCAGCAACCGCACCACCGTACTCTTCCCGCAGGCAATTCCCCCTGTTACTACAATAACCTTCACGCCGCCCATCCTAGCATACAACGCATTCTTCCGCAAGCCTATTTCCCAACCACAGTGCACCCACCACATCTGTCCCAAATAAATTAAAGGCTTGGTGGTGGGCGGTGGCTTTGGGGCAGGAAGACACGGGGGTGATTAAGTACGAGGTACGAAGTACGAAGTACGAAGTGAAAGAGTTAGGCGCAACGGAGTTGCGCAGAGGGAGGTGGAAGAAGCAAAGCCGGAACAACGCGTGGGGATCAAATCCATGCACCTGCGATGTGGAAGCCCCCTTAGTACGCAGAGCGTCTGTACCCCGCATGGGGACTAGCATCGCGGCGATTCTCGAAAATTTTATTAGGACGGCTGTGCATACCCACCCCAAATAAATGAGAGGCTTAGTGGTGGGCGATAACTTTGTCGCAGGGAAACGGGGAGGGGGATCAAGTACGAGGTACGAAGTACGAAGTACGAAGTGAAAGAGTTAGGCGCAACGGAGTTGCGCAGAGGGAGGTGGAAGAAGCAAAGCCGGAACAACGCGTGGGGATCAAATCCATGCACCTGCGATGTGGAAGCCCCCTTAGTACGCAGAGCGTCTGTACCCCGCATGGGGACTAGCATCGCGGCGATTCTCGAAAATTTTATTAGGACGGCTGTGCATACCCACCCCAAATAAATGAGAGGCTTAGTGGTGGGCGATAACTATGTCGCAGGGAAACGGGGAGGGGGATTAAGTACGAGGTACGAAGTACGAAGTACGAAGTGGCAAAGCCGGGGAGAAGCGTGTGTGGTAGGAGAAAGGTGAAAGGCAGGAAGTGCGTGAGTAGCGGGCGATGGGATGATGGTTTTGAGGTGTCGGCTCAAAGGACCGTCCAAAGTCGCCCGTTTTGACCGCGCACGAGGTGGATGGGCATGCCGAAAGCGAGGCACAGATTTGACTCCGTGAGGACGTCTGCGCGAGAGCCATGAGCCACGATGCGCCCCTCCTGCATGATAAGCCCCCGAGAAAACTCCGGCAGGATGTCTTCGATGCGTTGAGTGATAAAGATGAGGGTGAGGTCGGGACGCTGATGGGACAGCTGGGCAATACTGCGCAGGAGGAATTCCCTACCGGCGATATCGAGAAAGACACTCGGCTCGTCCAGAATCATGAGGTCGGGGTCGCACATGAGAGCGCGGGCGATGAGCACTTTCACCTGCTCCCCGGAGCTCATGGTGACCACGCTACGCTGCGCGAGGTACTCGGCGTTCATATCAGCCAGCAACCGACGCGCCCTCCCTGTCTCTTCTTTCCCGGGAGTACGGAAGAGACCTATCGTAGCGTCCGGACCGGAAAGTACCATCTCCAGCCCCGTCCACTCCCGATCCCCCAACCAGCGGTGCACGAGGGGACTGACCCAAGCGATTCGTTTGCGCAATTCCCGCAGATTGACCGTACCGAAGCGGTGTCCCAGCACCTCCACCTTCGCGCCGAAGAGAGGCCAAGCATAGCCCATGAGCATGCGCACCAGTGTCGTCTTTCCGGCACCATTTGCCCCTAGGATAAAGCAACGCTCGCCGCACGTCACCTCCCAGTTGATGTCCCGCAGAATTTCCCGTCCGGAGAGGAAGACTCGGGCGTTTTCCACGCGGATGGCGGCGGACTTTGAGTTCATGCGGGCGCAAAGGAAAAAGCACCCGGGGACGGCACGGTCAGCTGTCCCCGGTCAACTTTGGAGGAGGGGATCAGTTGCGTTCGAAGAGAGCGCGTATCTTTTTGCCGACAATCTCCACGGGGTGATCAGCCAGAGCCGCGCGCTTTGCTTGCAGGTTCGGAGCTCCTTGGGCGGCCTCCGCCAGCCATACCTTCGCGAATTCCCCGGATTCAATACGCTCCAGCGACTTCTTCATCTTCTCTTTCACCTCCGGTCCCAAAATCTGCGGTCCGTTGTAATACTCACCGAACTCCGCCGTGTTGGAAATCACAGCGTTCATGCGCTGTATCCCACCGACATAGATGAGGTCCACGATGAGCTTTGCCTCGTGCACGCACTCAAAATAAGCCATCTCGGGCGGGTAACCGGCTTCGATCAGCGTCTCGAAACCATACTTCATGAGATCAACCAAACCGCCGCACAGCACATTCTGCTCACCGAAGAGGTCTTCGTATGTTTCCTGCTGCATCGTGCACTCCAGCACTCCCCCGCGAGTCAACCCTTCCCCTTTGGCAATGGCTAGGGCTACATCGCGAGCTTTACCGCTCGGATTTTGGAACACGGCAATCAATCCCGGACACCCAAAGCCCTCCTCAAATACACGTCGCACCTCTGTACCCGGTCCCTTCGGGGCAACCATGACGACATCGACGTCCGGCGGCGGCACAATCGTCTTGAACACATACGCGAAACCGTGGGAACAGCACAGGGTCTTCCCCGCTTTCATCGCCGGGGCAATCTGCTTGGCGTACACCTCCCCGTGTTTCTCATCCGGCAGCAACAAGTGCACAATATCTCCCCGCTCCGCCGCCTGGTCCACGGGCATCACCTCAAAACCATCCTGCACCGCCGCGTCCCAACTCTTGCCGGGGCGCAAACCGATAATGACGTGCACACCACTGTCGCGTAGGCAGAGTGCTTGCGCCCGCCCCTGCGCTCCGTATCCGATGATTGCCACGGTTTTCCCGTTCAGAACGCTTACGTCTGCATCTTTATCATGAAGAATATCCATACGTTGACTTGGGTTTGTTTGTGTTCACCTGCGTCCACAGGCTCACGCAAAGATTATCACGACCGACCTGCCATGTCAAGTGCGCATCGCCACACACGTACACACATCTGTCCCGAATAAATTAAGGGCCTAGTGGTGGGCGGTGACTTTGAGGCAGGAAGACACGGGGGAATGGAAGTACGAGGTACGAAGTACGAAGTACGAAGTGAAGGAGTTAGGCGCAACACGGTTGCGCGGAGGAAAACGATAAACGCAAAGCGGGAACAATGCATTCGGACCAAATCTACGCAATTGTGAGGTAGATGCCCCCCATGGTGCGCAAAGCATGTGGAAGCCGCATAGGAACTGACATTGCGGCGTTTTTCGAAAATTTTATTGGAACGAGTGTGGAAGGGAATGGGAGGGCGAATGATGTGCCGCGACAATGAGAGATTGCTTTGATACATGCCGTATCTCCCGAAGTACGATCTTTTGCAAGTAAACATCGCAGTGCGTGATAGCCGGCATAACGCATCTCGTTCAAGGCAGGGACAGCCGCCTTCCCCGTGTGAATTTCTGCCACACGTATGGCTTCTTCCGCTTCCCGGAAATTTTCTTTCCCGCCACCCCCTGCGCCGACCACTCACTTCACACACCGCTTTCCTGCCTCTCTCTCCTCCTCACCACACCTGCCGTCCCCGGCTTTGCCACTTCGTACTTCGTACCTCGTACTTGCGGCGGGCGTGTGTGGTGGGAAAATGCTATAGGCTTGACTCGGACGGCGCATTCGTGTATTCTGGCGGTATGAGCAGCCATTACGCACCGGCGAAAGTTAATCTTTCACTGAGGATCAGAGGGACGCGGGAGGATGGGTACCATGAAGTGGACATCGTGATGGCGAAGTTGGACTTGGGTGATGAACTCGACTTTCACAACTCGCGCACGACCACATTGGTGTGCGATGACGCGCAGGTGCCCACGGATGAGCACAACTTGGTCATGAGAGCTGTACGCGAGTTTGAAAAGCACTATGGACGCAAGGCAAAACAGCGGATCACCATCAACAAGCGCATACCCATGGCGGCGGGACTGGGGGGCGGCAGCTCCGACGCCGCGACGACACTCCGCGCGCTGAATGAGATACTGGGCACGCAGTACGATGACGAGGAGCTGAAGTCCATGGCTGCGGCAGTAGGGAGTGACGTTCCCTTCTTTCTCAACCCGGTGCTGAGTCGTTGTCAGGGTCGCGGAGAGTTGGTGCGTCCACTGCTGGGCTATTTGGGGTGGACCGCCCCTATCGTGTTGCTGAAACCGCGCTTCGGAATCAGCACGACGTGGGCATACAGGACAGCTGAGAGGTCTCGTCGCATCAGGGACGTGATGTACGATGTGCAAAATGTTCGCGGTCTGAGAATGAGCAATGACCTAGAGAGACCCGTTTTCAACAAATACCCTTTCCTGGCTGTCATCAAAATGTGGTTGCTCGAACAACCGGGTGTGCTCGCCGCTCTAATGAGCGGTAGCGGTTCCTGCGTGTACGCTATCACCGAGACTCCCTCGCAGACCACCCGCATCGCGGAAGATGCCAAACAGCAGCTGGACCCCACGCTCTTTACCTACTGCGGGGTCGTGAATCCCCAATGAGGCAGTTCCTGATCGATGATGCCGTCAACAGGCGTCTTCTGGCAGTGGCGGAAGATTCTCTCACCGGGTTCTGTCCCCGTCCGCTCGAGGAACTCGCCGAACGGTGCGATCTACCCGTGGATGAGGTGCAGCGGCGGTTGCGCGGGCTCATGCGCGACGGCATCGTGCGCTGCGTGCGCCAAACCCCGCTGAGTAGTGCCCTCACGCCGGGGTGCCTTGTCGCGTGGCGTGTGCCGCCGGAGGCATTGCGGGCGGCTTTCGACCAACTCGCGGAGCACGACCCCGCCACCGGTCATGTGGTCATTCGCGAACCGGAGGACCCGCACGCCCCGGGTGCGGAGTACCGTTTGTGGACCACTCTGCGGCTTCCCGGCAATGCCACGCCCCCGGAAACCTACTGCCGCGTACTCGCGCGGCGTATCGGGGCAACTCACTTCGTGTGCATGCCGACGGTGGGTATGTTTCGCTTGAGTGTGGGGCATTTGCGCCGAGCAGGTTTGCCCCCCGGCACCTTGGACGCCGAACTGCCCACCATGCGGTGCCCTGCTGCCCCAAACCTCAATGAACGGGAACTGCGCGTCCTCCGCAGTGTCTGCGTCCCCTTCACCGAGGCGGAAATTACCCCCGATATATGGCAGGCGAGGGCTCGGCATCTCGACATGACGACGCAGGAATACTGCCGCGTAGCCGAGCACCTGGCAAAGTTGGGGCTGCTCGGACACTTCGCCGTGGTGCTCGACCACACCGACCCTGCCACGCGCGCTGCCGTCTCCGCGGATGAAGCTGCCCTGCTCATGTGGGCGGTCGAGCCCGGGCAGGAGGAGTTGACCGGGCGTATCTGCGCCCGCCACGTCTGCATGACCCATTGCTACTACCGCAGCGGGACACAGCTTTTCGGCGGGGCGCAGATCATGGGCATGGTACACGGACCTTCCCGCGATGCCGTGCGTGCCCACAAACGCGCCATTGATGCGGCACTGGCGCGTGCCGACATCCACCTTTTGCGCTCTCAGATGTATTGGACGCTCCGCGCCCACATCAAACCCTCCGTCTGTACCGCAGAATTACCCCAAAGTCTGCCCCGTGTTGACGATTCGGTACAATGACGAAAGATAGGACAGGAATGAAGTGCTTTGATTTTCCGGACTTACCCGTCAGTGCGCACAGGCGAGAGATAGTGGCGGCATTGCGGGCGCGACAGGTGGTTGTCGTTGTGGGCGAAACGGGGAGCGGGAAGACAACGCAGCTGCCGAAGATGGCGTTGATGGCGGCGGGGGAGCGTCCGGGAAAGGTGGGCTGTACGCAGCCGCGACGGTTGGCGGCGGTGGCGGTGGCACGGCGATTGGCAGAGGAGCTCGGCGCGGATGGGGGCATGGTGGGGTACCACGTGCGGTTTGATGACCGTACGGATGCCAACACCCGCATTAAACTCATGACGGATGGTATCCTGCTCGCCGAAACGCAGAAGGACCCCAACCTGCGAGCCTACCATACCATCATTCTCGATGAAGCCCATGAGCGCAGTCTCAATATCGACTTCCTGCTCGGTTATTTGAAGTTGCTGCTCAAGCGACGCCGCGATCTGCGGGTGATTATCTCCTCGGCGACGATGAATGCCGCCGCTTTTTCCGATTTTTTCGGTGGGGCACCGGTGATAGAGGCGCAGGGGCGCACCTATCCCGTGGAAATGCACTACATGCCGCCCATCGAAGAAGAAGAGCTATCGGACCATGTGGTTCGAGCCGTGGAATGGTTGTCGAGCTACGATGCGGGCGGGGATGTGCTGGTCTTTTTACCGGGAGAGCGCGAGATACGCGACTGTGCGGAAGCCTTGGAAGGTCTCGAGTTGCCGCGCACGGAAATACTCCCCCTCTTCGCGCGTCTGAGTCTCGCGGACCAGCAGCGCATCTTTCATCCCAACGCCGGAACACGGCGCATTGTGCTCACGACAAATGTGGCGGAAACCTCACTCACCATCCCGGGCATCATGTACGTGATCGACAGCGGTTTGGCGCGCATTTCTCGCTACCTTCCGGGGCGACAGATTCAGAGCCTGCAAGTGGAAGCCATCTCGCAGGCGTCCGCGCGACAACGGGCAGGACGTTGCGGGCGCATAGCGGAGGGAGTCTGCGTACGCCTGTACAGCGAAGATGATTACAACACGCGCGATGCCTACACTGACCCGGAGATACGACGCAGTGCTTTGGCAGGGGTCATTCTGCGCATGGCGGACCTCCGTTTGCCGCCGCTCGGGCAATTCCCTTTACCCGACCCACCGAGTGAGCGTCTTATCCGAGAGGGCTACAAAACCCTGCGGGAAATCGGCGCATTGGACGCGAACAAACGTCTGACCGCCACGGGAAAACAACTCGCGCGCTTACCGCTCGACCCGCGCCTAGGACGCATCTTGCTGGAAGCGAAGCGAGAAAACGCGCTTGCCGAGGCTCTCGTCATCGTGGCAGCCCTGAGCATTCAAGACCCGCGAGAACGACCGGCGGAGCATGCGGAAGAAGCCGACCGAGCCCATGCTGTATGGCGAAACGAGCAGAGCGATTATCTCACTCTGTTGCAACTTTGGCGGGCAGCCTACAAGGAAAGTCGGGACGGACGTAAACTGCGGCGCAATGCGCTGCGCAGATGGTGCGCTCCGCGCTACCTATCCTTCACCCGCATGCTCGAATGGAACAACTTGGAGCAGGATTTGCGCGACACACTCGCGCTGGCTTTTCGATGGCGTGCCCCGGAACTCATGCCACCGGAGCAGCAAGCCCCGGCGGACAACATCCACCGAGCTATCCTCGCCGGAGCTCCCTTGCAAATCGGAGTCTGGAACCGCGAAGATCGCGTCTACCGCAGTACGGCGGGGCGCAGCTTTTCCATCTTCCCCGGCAGTGGTCTCTTCCGACGCAAACAGCGGGCAGCTTGGGTTTTTGGCACAGAACTTACGGAAACGGGACGGCTGTGGTTGAGGCGAGCGGCGGAGCTCAACCCCGCGTGGGTCGAACAAGTGGCACCGCATCTGTGCTCCTGCCATGCCTTTGACCCGCAGTGGGACAGCCGGGCGGGTGTCGTCTACGCGAAAGAACGCGTCGTCTGCGGGGGGCTCACCATCATCGAATCCCGCCGCATCAGCTACGCGCGTTACTACCCTGCCGAAGCCCGCGCCATGATGATTAGCGACGGCATCATCCCGCAAAAAATGCAGGGCAAGTACCCCTTTTTGATTCATCTCGCGGAAATGCTCGAACGCGTTTCTACGGTGGAAGCCAAGCTGCGGCGACGCGACCTCATCCGCTCCCCCGGCTCGATCTATCGCTTCTTTGACACCCGAATACCTGCCGACTGCACCTCCGAGAAAGCCCTGCGTACGTGGCTTGCGCGCGCCCTCAAGGAGCAACCGCAGCTCCTCGATATCCCCTACGAACAGTGCATCTACCCCGGAGAAGACAATGCCCCGCCGGAACTTTACCCGGATGAACTTTCCTACGGCTCCCAAAGTTACCCCGTTTACTACCTCCACGACCCCGCAGCACCGGATGATGGCGTTACCATCGGCGTCCATATTGATCAACTCTCCGACTTCCCGGAGCATCTGCCCGGCTGGGGTATCCCGGCGCACCTAGAGCAACGGGTGGAAATCCTCCTGCGTACCCTACCTAAATCCATACGGCAACGGATATTGCCCATCAGTGAATCAGCCGAACTTTTTTGCGACGAGCATGCCGGATGTACCCCGCAGAAGGATATCCTGCGTGAGTTGGGCGACTTCGTGCACCGGCGAACCGGAGTATTTTGCCACCCGGAAGAATTCGACCCCACGCGCCTGCCGCCGGAGCTCATCACGAAAGTCTGGGTTTGCGACGATGAGGGGCAAGAGCTGGCTCTCGGTACCGATGTGCGGCAGCTGCGTTCCCGCCTCGCTTCATACCGCGAAAAGCGTTTTTACACACAAGCCAAGCGCGCCTTTTCCACAACCCCCATGACGCGATGGGATTGCGGGACACTTCCCGAATATGTCGAAGTGGGCAACCATCTCGGCTACCCCGCTCTGTCCGATGAAGAGCACTCCGTGCGTCTGCGTATTTGCGCTTCCCAAGAGCAGGCATCGTTCGTACACCGAGCCGGTGTGCGGCGTCTCGCTTGGATGCGTTGCGCGGAGTACCTGCATGCTATCCAAAAACGTCTCCCGATCTCTGACCTGCAGGCGCGCCTCGCTATCTCGACAATCGGGTTCAAACCTGCCGACAACGCGCGGCAGAGTATGTACGCAGCCATGGATGCGGGGCTGGCTCCCCTGCCTCGCTCTCCGGAAGAATTCGAAGCAGCCTGCGTGCACATGCGTGAGAAGTTGAGCGACACTCTGGCGGGTCCTATAACGAGCGTCTGGTGCCTTCTTGCCCTTGTTCACGAAGAATTTCAGCGATTCCGTCTTACTGCCCCCAAGACAACTGCGGCACGTACCCTCGCGGACCTCGAGCGACAATGGACTTGGCTCACCCGCCCGAATTTCCTCTGCGCCGCTCCACCGGAGTCCTTACCCGACTACTCCCGCTTCCTGCGCGGTCTGCTCGACCGACTCCAACGCCTCGCGTTGCGTCCGGCGGCTGATGATTTACCACGTATAGACCTCTTCGAGACTGTCGTCCCCGCCTCTTTTTACGACAACTACCCGACTCACGCGGATTCCGCCGCTTGGCTTCACCTCGCCTACATGGTCGCGGAGTTCCGTCTCTCCATCTTCTCATCCGCCTTTGCCCGCAAGCATCGCTCTTCCCCTAACGCCCTCCGTGCCCGCTTGCTTGCCCTCAGCTGACCATCCTCCCACATCTGTCCCGAATAAATTAGAAGCTTAGAGTAGAGCGATGACTTCGTCGCAGGGAAACACGAGGGGGATCAAGTACGAGGTACGAAGTACGAAGTGAAGGAGTTAGGCGCAACGGGGTTGCGCAGAAGAAACCGAAGGACGCGGAGCGTGCGAAACTCGCATTGAAATTAGCATGGCGGCATTTGACAGAAAATTGCTTGAGACAGGTGCTCCAACGAGGGGGCATAAAGTAAAAAAGGTTTGACAAAAGGGTACAATTCCGAGATGATGGGAGCGGAGTGAGGGTGCGTGAAGGTTACCCGGAAACAGGCTATTTTGCTATACCTACCGGCTGAAAATGGTGGGGAGGTGAGTAGTCTTGGACTCCAGAAAAGGTTATTTTTTCTGGTGGAGCGGGAAAAACAGGTCGGTGTGCCTCCGTCCTTTGACTTTTATCCGTATTTGAAAGGATGTTTTTCATTTACTGCTGCATACATGCTCCAAAAACTGCGTGCTGCGTCACTTATTCGTAAACAGGGAGACATTTTTAGTCTGAACGATTATTGCATGTTGCCCAAAATTCCTTACGCGGATCGAATGCGCATCGCACAAGTAGTGGAGGAAACACGGGGAGCAAGTGATGAAGAGCTCGCTATGCGTGTATATACTCAGTATCCATTTTACGCGATTAATAGTCAATGGGCAAAGCGGCTGCTTGCAGGAAATACGGCAGCACTGCGGCGCATCGAAGAGTGCAAACCTCAACGATGCGACACCGGGGCTCTCTTCACCATCGGCTACGAGGGAATGAGTATTGAAGGATTCTTCAAACTCCTCGCGCAGAAGGGGGTAACGTGCCTTTGCGATGTGCGTCGTGTGCCCTTCAGCCACAAACTCGGATTTTCGAAAGAGCAGCTCGGTGAGCTTGCGCGCGCGATGGATTTTCGCTACCTTCACCTACCCATGCTCGGCATAGCAAGTTACAGACGCCAGCGGCTTGAAACTCAGGAAGATTACGACCGCCTGTTTGCCGAGTATGAAGCGCAGGACTTGCCTGGAATGGAATCTACTTTGCGCGAGCTTGCTCACATGGTCGAGGGAGGAGAACGCATTGCCTTGATGTGCTTTGAAGCAAATATCCGACAGTGTCACAGGCGAATCCTCGCAGAACGTCTGTCGAAAATGCTCAAGTGCACGTACCTTAATCTGTCAGAACCTCAATACCCCACCGTATGTCAGAAAAAATTACTCTTTTAGTACTCGCACAAACTGAACCGTCTATCTCCCACAAATATGTTGCAGCGTGAGTATCTATGTGGTTCTCACGCTCTCTGCATACCACAGGACACCTCCCTCGCAGGGGCATTGGTTTGATTTTTACGCATCGTTTCGACTTTGCTTTCTTCCAACTTCCCTGCGCAACCCTGTTGCGCCTAACCTATTCACGTCGTACTTCGTACTTAATCTCCTCCCCGTTTCCCCGCGACAAAGTCATCGCCCACCACTAAAACTTTTGTTTTACCGGAACAGATTTTGCTCGCTGGTGGACAGCACTTGATTTTATGCCCTAAAGGTGCTATACTTTTTGGCATGAAGAAAAGACTGAGTGTTGTCATGTGCATGCTGGTGCTAGCGAGTTGCCAGCAGACGCCCCCCGTGGTCGACAGTCCGGCTTCCAACGAAGGGGTGACGGAAAAGCCACGGGGCTATGTAGCTCTGCCGGGACAAGCGGCGACATCAGACACACCGTCGGAGACAATGACAGCTTTCGATTTTGCTGCCGCAGCATACGCGGCGAAACCGGCAACGGAGGGAACGGGAGAGGGTGCGGCGGTGCCAAGTACGACCGCAACACCACCGCCGGAGAAAGCGGTGGTTCCGGCAAGTCCAATCGTTGCTCCACCGGCACTCCCGAGGACGATTCATGTGCCCGAGAATTTGCCGAAAGCCCCACCGATACCTGACCCTCGCCCGGTGGAAGACCGGGGGTTGACCCCTACGGCGCAGAGCTCAGTACCTCCGCAACAAGAAGCGGTTGATGCCCCGAAATCGGATGTACACGCGGCTCCTCCGTCCAAGGATGATGAGTACGCCGGTTATGCCGTGCAGGTTACCAATGGAACGAGCGGCAGACTTTTTGTGGAAATGCAGGATGACTCGGGCAACATCTTCCCCTTCGGATTTATGTACGCCGGACAACGTATCGCCACGCGACCGCAGGAGGATCGCCCCATTCGCGGGCATCTGCGCGTAGTCGTGCGCGACCCGGACCAACCCGGAGCTCCGGAACTGCGACGTTACAATGTGGACCCACCCGCATCGTACGAGGGTCGCACGGTGGGAGTTACCATCCTCCCGGGCGGACGATACCGCGCATCGGTGGACGGAGATGTGTACTACCGCTCCCCCGAACCGATGTCATCCCTATCGGAATAGAGAGATTACAAGCACATCTGTCCTAAATAAATTAGAGACTTAGTGGTGGGCGATAACTATGCGGCAGGAAAATGCGAGGGTGATCAAGTACGAAGTGAAAAAGTTAGGCGCAACAGAGTTGCGCAGGTGAGGACGAGGAAAGCAAAGCAGAAAAGGGACGTGGAGGAAAAATCAACACACCTGTCAGTTTGATGCCCCCATGGTACGTAAAGCGTGTGAAACCCACATAGGGATTAGCATTGCAGCGATTTCCGAAAATTTTATTGGACTAGGTGTGATGTACACCGCAGCCTGTACTTACTCCCCCTCCCGCCTGCTCCACACTTCCCACGCGGAAGGGTAACCCGCGCAAAGCTCCGGCATCACGCTCACTCCGCTCCCCGGCTTTGCCACTTCGTACTTCGTACTTGCGGCAGGCGTGGGTGGTAGGCACCCTCCTCCCTGCCACGAAACATCTCATTCCCCTTCGGGCTGCCCCACCACCGGATAAAAGGGGGATAAATTCATACACCCATGATGCTGATACTCCCCCGTACCTACTCCCCCTCCCATCTGCTCCACACATCCCACGCGGGAGGATAACTCGCGCAAAACTCCGGCACCACGCTCACTCCGCTCCCCGGCTTTGCCACTTCGTACTTCGTACCTCGTACTTCGTACTTGCGGCGGGCGTGGGTGGTAGGCACCTCCTCCCCGCCACGAAACATCCCATTCTCCCTCGGGTTGCCCCACCACCGGATGAAAGGGGGGATAAATTCATACACCCGTGATGTTGATACTCCCCCCTAGTGCGCAGGGTACCTGTGACTCGCATAGGGATTAGCCTTGCAGCGATTTCCGAAAATTTTATCGGAACAAGTGTGGTATACATCGCAGCTCGTACTTACTCCCCCTCCCGCCTGCTCCACACTTCCCACGCGGGAGGATAACCCGCGCAAAACTCCGGCACCACGCTCACTCCGCTCCCCGGCTTTGCCACTTCGTACTTCGTACTTGCGGCGGGCGTGGGTGGTAGGCACCTCCTTCCCGCCGCGAAACATCTCATTCCCCTTCGGGCTGCCCTACCACCGGATGGGGGGGGGGGGACGGGGGGCTCACTGTGCCAGCACGGCGGGGATGCCACTGTTGCCGCAGGCAGAGATGGGGCGAACGGCAATGCGGTCGGCACCGGAGAGCATAGAAGATGGGAGAGTCACGCGCCTCTGACCACCCGGGAGGATGCAGAGGGTACTCCAGCGACCGGAGCGGCGAGCCTGAATCACCCATTTGCGGGCACTGGAATCGCTCGGAGTCCAAGCGATGGTGACTCGCGAACCGGAAGTGCCCGCCTGAGCCATCGGCATAGCGGGACAGGCATTGCCGCACCATGGCATGGACGGCGGCAAGGCAAAACCACGGTAACGGGCAGACAGGTGAGCCTGCACTCCACCTCGGTCTGTGCCAATGGACTTCCAGCTCCAAAATAGCTGCCCGGAACTCTGTCGCGCCAATTTACGCGCCCAATCAATTTGTTGACCCACTTCCGATGCCGGACGCGTCCGATCCTCGCTGCTGAGGATGCGAGCGGTGGCAATGCCCGGCCATACCGGGCGACGAGGGTTGATACTTACCCACCACCGCATGAGAGCCGGGAAACTCTGCGGGCTGTCGCAACGCCAGTAAAGTTGCGGGGCGAGATAGTCCACCCAGCCGTTGGCGAGCCATTTACGCGCATCGCAGGCGAGGTGTTCGTAGGCATTCACCCCCGCCGGGACTCCTGCCGGGTGACCCGGTTGCCAAATGCCGAAGGGACTGATGCCCACGCGTACCCACGGCTTGACGGCTTTTACGGATGTATAGAGTCGCTTTACAAAAGCATCGATGGCAGCACGCCGACGCGCGGGCGTCAACCCATCGGCGATGTTGTGGTGGGGCGGATAGGGGTAAAAGTAGTCATCCAAGTGTACGCCGTCGATGTCGTAGCGACGCACGACATCGATGATTACTTGGAGGACGTGTTGCTGCGCATCAGAGGATGAGGGATTCAGCAGGGTCGTACTACCTGCGGACTTGACGAGCTGTGGACGCCGCAGGGCAATGTGTCCGCGCCCCACGGGTTTGCCCTTGATCGTTGCGCGGAAAGGATTGAACCACGCGTGCAACTCGAGACCACGGCGGTGGGCTTCCGCGACGGCGAAGGCGAGGGGATCGTACCCCGGACTCACACCCGGACCGCTCAACCAAGCACTCCAAGGTTCAAGAGAGGATTGGTAAAGCGCATCCGCATTCGGGCGTACCTGCAAAATAATGGCATTGAGGCGGAGGCGGACGGCGCGGTTCAGGATGTCCAGCAATTGCGATTTTTGCTGTGCGGCAGAAAGCCCGGAAGCCGATGGCCAATCCAAATTATAAACCGTAGCCACCCACGCGCCACGAAACTCACGAGCCGGTTCAGCTGCCCCTTCACGCACCTGTTGCCAAGCCCAAGCCGTGCTGCCAAAAAGGAAAAGGAAGATCAACCCCGGTAACAATGACAAACCCCGGAGAAGATGTGCCACAAATACTGCGGACTTACGCTTCTGCCGGGGCAGCGAACGGTACGTGGCGCGAGCCATGGGAAAAGCTGGCTTGAAGCGTGACATGGGGAGAATAACGGTACGGAGGCGAGGCGGTACTCAGTTTCCTACACAACAATCAGCGGAACAATTCCGGCACCGAGCAGGATCAGAGTTCCGACCGAAAGGACGCCGACGCACAGCGGAGAAAAGTTCACCGGCGTATCCTCCGCCTGCAACTTTTCCCAATACATGGCACGCAGGACCTTGAAGTAGTAGTAAAAACCGGCTGCAGCGCAAACAATCATGATGCCCAAAAGCCACCCGCAACAAGACCCCGTCTTCTGCATCGTATAAATGGCATCACGGAAAGCATTGAATTTCACCAAAAAGCCAAAGGTTAAGGGAACACCTGCCAACGAGGCAAAAGCCACCGTAATCATAAACGCCACCCTCGGATTGGTTTTCCCGAGACCGCGAAATGCGGAAATTTCCTCACTGCCACGATACATACGTAAGGTGGCAAGGGCGTGGAATGCCATGATGGTGGCGACTCCGTACGCAATCATATAATTGACCACCGAGAGACAAAAGGTCGACCTCAACGCCACAAAGAACACCAGAATAAACCCGGCTTGCCCGATGGACGAATACGCGAGCAGCCGTTTCGTATTTTGCTGCGGAATAGCACCCAGATTCCCGACTAAGAGGGTAGCCGCCGCCACAATCCCCATCGCCGTCAGAAAAGGATTCACCATGTCCGCCGCCACCGCGTGAATGCGAAGGAGGGGGAAAAAGAGCAAGGCGAGAGCCGTAAAACCTGCCAGTTTAGAAACCACCGCCAGAAAAGCCGTCACCGGAGTCGGGGCACCTTGGTATACGTCCGGTATCCATGAATGCATCGGTACCGCACCGACCTTGAAAAATAAACCGGACAGCAGCATCCCCAGAGCCAGCAGGAAACCTGCGCAAAAGTACGGACTGACCAATGCGGTCAGCACGGGATTCAGATCACCCTTTGCTTCAAAAGCGAAGGTACCTGTGGTGCCGAAGTACCAAGCGGCACCCATGACGAGAAAACCTGTGCTGATGGCACCGAGAATCAGGTACTTGACACCCGCCTCAACGGAGCTTTGCCTGCGGCGGAAGTAACCGGCTAGGACATAGCAGGGCAACGTGATACACTCAATACACAAAAAGAGCATGACGAGGTCGCGCGCTTGGGTGAGGGCACAGGTTCCGGCGCAGGCAAGTAGAAGCAAAGAGCTCATCTCCGCCGAGCCATCTTCTTGCCCTTCCCCACCCACGGAGGCGTATATCTCCGTGCGGTAGTCAAAGACCATGAACAAACAAGCGGCAGTAGCCAAGCACGCAAAAGAGGAAATAAACGACGGCAGGGAAGCTCCCTTGACACCCAGCATGACAATGGGTAAAGCGATTGTAACAAAGGCACCGAGTAGGGGATAGATTGGCTTACGCAGACGCGGCAAAAAAGTATCCGCCAGCAAGATGAGAATGGAGAGGCCCGCAAGGATGAATACGGGCGTGAATTGTCCCCAAGTGTAGGAAATGTGCATCATGTTCATGGTACAAGGGAAGGGTAAGGAAAATCAGACGAGGAGATTCGGTGCTATGCCAAAGAGGAGGAGGAGAGCACTGAGGAACACAGCCGCAAAGAGGTCGGCGAAACTCAGCTTTTGCGTGGCTCGCTCGCACACCGCCGTTGTCGCTCCCGTGAAGACGCGGCGAATAGCCCTGAGCATGTAGATGGCACTGATAACGAGCCCCCACAACGCGAAGAGAACCGTGAGTTGTACCGGACCGGCACCACCGAGTAACTCCGAAAGCTCTTCCAACCAGTCAAAACAGAAGTCTTGCTCCGCGCCACCCGGTCCCCATCCTTGAAAACAGGACATAAAGATACTGAACTCGCCTACGAAATTAGCCAGAAGGGGGAGTCCGATGGAAGCCAGACCCGCCAGTGCAAAGAAGAAGCCGAGGGCGGGTTGCTTGGGGGCAAGTCCTCCCAATGCGCTGAATTCCAGAGTCTTTGTGCGTGATTCGATTTGCCCCGCCAGCAGGAAGAGTAGGGCAATGCTCAGACCGTGCGCCAGCATGAGGGTACCCGCCCCGTAAAAAGCCAGAATGTTGGACGCGCCGGAGAGAATGAACACGGCGATACCCAAGAAGATGTAGCCCATGTGCATCACTGAGGAGTTGCCTAGCATGGAGTCCAGCCGATTTTGCGCCATAGTGACACAGCCGACCCAGAGGACGTTGCCCAGAAGGAGCACGAGGAGCACGTTCGTCCAGCAACCGAAGAAAACCACACTACGAGAACCGAAAACCCAAGCCATCAAAAGCAATCCGTAAAGTCCGAATTTTTTGAGGACTCCGGCGTGCATCATTGCGATAGGGGTGGGCGCGCTCGCGTACGCCGGTGCCGCCCATGAGTGGAAGGGAAAGAGCGAAACCATGGTGCCGAATCCCACCAGCAACAACCCCGCGATCGCGCAGGAGGAAACCGGGAAACGTCCCATGCTCGCCAACACGTGCATCATAGAGAAGCTGTTGGTACCCATCTGGGCGCACAGCAGGAGCAGACCGACCAGCAGTACCATGGAGGCAAGCCCCAAGTAGATAGTCATGCGCCAAGCAATGGTGCGACGTTCCCCGCGACCGTAAAAGCCGATCATCACGAATGTGGGAATAAGCGCGAGTTCGTGAAAGGCAAAGAACGAGATCACATTGTCCGACAGGAAAGCACCGGTGGCACCCGCCGAGATGAGGAGTGTGGAGATGGACCAGCTGCGCTCCGCTTGTGAGTCGGGTGCTTTCATTCCCACGACGGCTGCCAAAGTCACGACCACCGTGAGCAGGAGCATCACTTGGCTGAGTGGTAAAGTGAGAGAGAATTGGGTGTCCCACCCGCAGAATTGTGAGAGCCAAGAAGCATCGTCCGCCGTCTGCTGTCCGACGAGCAAAGCGACGGCGAGAACCAGAGAGAGCACGGAGCACACCAAAGCAACGGCGCGCCCGGGCAATCGCAGGAAGCCGATGAGCAACGCGGCAATCACAGGTAAGAGTATGAGCCAGATGAGCATGGGTGTATAAACTTAGTTTTTGTAGGTGAAGATGGTGAGGAGGAGCAAGAGAATGGCACCGACAGCCATGACGATACCATAGCACCTCAGGGAACCGCACTGTAGGCGACCGAGTAGGCGTCCCGTCCAAGCGGTAAAGTACCCCAGACCGTGCCCGATGAGTCGCCGGATGATGCCGTCGTCCACAAATGCCACGAGGTAACAATACCAGCGTTGTATCCCTCCCACCAGCACATTGTCGTAGAAATCGTCAATGAAAAGGCGATGCCGCAGGGCACGGGAGAAGAGGTTGGTGCTCCAAGGGTCGGACAGTTGAGAAGCGTGTGCCGGTTTGACATACAGCAGCCAAGCGAAACCGCCGCCGACACACAAGGCACCCAATCCGGCAAAGAAGGATGTTCCCGGTTCGAAGAACGAGGCAGAGTCGGTGTGGAAGTCGGAGAAGGGGACGAGGATATCCGCCACCTGCCCGTAGCCGGAAAATACGGCCATCAGTGCCAGAATAATGAGAGGAACGAGCATCGCGACCCCCGCAGAATCAGGATGTTCCGCAGATTGGCTGCGCGCGTCACCGCAGAATGCCACGAGACAAAGGCGTATCATGTAGAAAGCCGTCAGCGCAGCCACAAAGACACCCACGGCAAAGAGAGCCGTGTTGTGTTCCCAAGCTGCTTCCAAGATACTTTCCTTGGAGAAGAAGCCCGAGAACCCCGGCACGGCAATGAGTGCGCAGGTGCCCGCGAGAAAACAGCATACCGTCGTGGGCATGCGCCTACGCAAACCTCCCATTTTCCATATATTTTGCTCGTGGTGACAACAGACAATGATGGCACCTGCCGCGAGAAAGAGCAAGGCTTTGAACCAAGCGTGTGTGTACAGGTGGAACATGGCGGCATCACCCGCCAGCAGACCCACCGCCATCATCATGTATCCGAGCTGTGAGAGGGTGGAGTACGCCAGCACGCGCTTGATGTCATCCTGTTGTGTCGCCATGAGGGCGGCGAGGACAGCGGTGATGGCACCGATGGACGAAATCACACAACACACGGTGTCGTTAAAAGCATCCAAACCCATACTGACCTGCAAGCGCACCATCATGTAGACGCCCGCCGCGACCATAGTTGCCGCGTGGATGAGGGCGGAGACGGGAGTCGGTCCTTCCATGGCGTCCGGTAACCATACATGGAGAGGAAATTGAGCGGATTTCCCCACAGCACCGCAAAAGAGGCACAGCATGGTGACAGTCAACAGGGGGCTCCCCGGGTCAACCCGTAAGTGCCCCGCCATATCGCCGAAGTTGAGTGAACCGAACACTCCCAGAGTGAGGAGGATACCGATGAGAAAACCGAAGTCTCCCACACGATTGGTGATAAATGCCTTCTTGGCGGCATCCGCAGCCTCTTCCTTGTGATACCAGTGCCCGATGAGCAGGTAGGAGGAGAAGCCTACCATTTCCCATCCGATAAAGGTAAGAATCAAACTGTCAGCCAATACGATGCAGCTCATGCTGAACATGAAAATGCTCAACCCGGCGTAATAACGGGAGTGGTTGGAGGTGTCATTTCTCATGTACCCCAGCGAAAAGATGTGCACGAGCGCACCGATACCGGTGACAACGAGCATCATTTTCATCGCCAACGCGTCCGGCAGCAATCCTAAATAAATTTCGTGACCCGGCACCGGGAACCAAGCATAGCGCGCCGTTTGCCCTACCGGTAAGCCGAGGAGATACCCGATGCTCAATCCTAGCGTCAGGAGGACTGAAATAATCGATATTCCCGCAGCCACCCGAGCACAGCGGTGAAAAAACGCCCAGTCGACCGCCGCCGCCACCAGCGGCAGTATGAGAAACAGCCAAGGTAAATTCTGCATCATAAGTCTTTCAGTGTATTGAGAGATGTGCTATCAACGCTGCGTCGCGCCCGGAACATTGCCACAATGAGAGCCAGACCGACAGCAACTTCTGCCGCCGCTATCGCCATCACAAAGAGAACCAGTACTTGCGCGTCATACACCGGCACGCCCTGCTGCCCCTGCGCCTGCGAAAATGCCACAAGGGCTAAGTTGGCACCGGTGAGCATAAGTTCCAAGCACATGAGCACAACGAGAAGAGTACGGCGGATGAGAGCACCCACGAGTCCCATGACAAAGAGCAGGGCGGAAAGAATGAGAAGAGGAAGGAGGGGCATAGACGGTGAAAGCGGGTGAGGGTTAATTGTCGCGTTGTAGTTTACGGGTAATGGCAAGGGCACCGAGTGATGCCGCTAGGAGTGCCAAACTCAGGAGAACGAGGTGGAGGTTATAGTGACCGAAGAGGTTGCGCCCGATGAGGGAGACATCGCTCTGCTCGCGCGGAGTCTGTGTGGATGGTGTCTGTGCGGCGTATTGAGCCGGAACACTTTGTGGCAGAGCGGGCAGGGTCTTGCCGTCGTGAAAGGGACAGGAATCATCCGCCGGAGCAACGCACAGGTGTATGGGACAGCAGTCTTTCACGGCACCCGGCAGGTGCAGGGCGACACCGCACAGGATACCGGCGAACACGCCCCCGATGAGGACGCCCGACACGCAGTAGAGCCACTTCCGAGGCATCGGTTCTTCCTCTTTGACGCCGAGCATCATGATGATAAAGAGAATGAGCACGAGGATGGCTCCGGCGTAAAGGATGAGCTGGACAATGCCCAAAAACGTGGCTCCTACCTGAAAGAAGATGGCTGCCACGAAGATGAGAGAGAGAGCTAGACTCAGGGCAGAACCTACCGGATGGCGGGAGGCGATAACTCCGATGCCACTCAGAAGCGCACCCAGCGCGAAAATCAAGAAAAGGATGGTTGAGAGGTCCATGGGGAGGGGTTATTTGTAGGGGTTCCACTTGTTGACGAGACCCTGGCGTATGCCGCCGAGTCGATAAAGCTCTTCCTTGTTGCGAATGCCCTGTCTGCGGTCGGTGAGGGTGATGAGATATTCCTTCGAGAGAAAAATAGCTTGCTCCGGGCACGCCTCTTGGCACAGACCGCAGTAGATGCATCGCAGCATGTCAATCTCGAATTCTGCGGGTGCTTTTTCTTGCTTGGGTGTCGGCGAATCCGGATTGACCGTACCCGGAACCACGCGAATGGCACGCGCCGGGCAGATGAATTCGCAGAGCTGGCAGGAGACACAGCGTTCTCTCCCGTCATCTCCGCGCACCAAGGTCGGTGCTCCCCGATAGTAGGAGGGGAGGTTGGCATCCCACCTCTGCTCCGGAAAGGGCATACATGCGCCGATGCCCGCGCCATTGAAGTCTTTCTTACTGCGGCTTTTTCCGAGCAGTGAGAGCACGAGGTGTTTGAACGTGATGCCCAGCCCCTTCACGAGTTCCACAACGTAAATGCGGTCCAAGAAAGAGAACTTCGGACGCTTGATGGGTATGTAAGCCATGTGTGTTGCAAGGGGTTATTTGACAAAGTAAAGGATGAGGGCGGTAAGGAGGATGTTGACCACGGCGAGTTCGATGAATACGAGCCAACACAACTTCATCACTTGGTCCCATCGGAAGCGCGGCAGAGTCCACCGTACCCACACAAAGACAAAGATAAAGGCGAGCAGTTTCAGCAGGAACATCACGAACTGACAGAGCACCGCCACCCACTGGTTCCACGCCGTCAGTGCCTCATCCGCTCCGAATCCGATGGACCAACCTCCCAAGAAAAGTGTCACAACCATCGCGGAACCAATGACCATGGCGGCGTATTCGCCCATGAAGAAGGACGCAAACTTCATGGATGAGTACTCCGTGTGGTAACCGCCGACCAAATCGGTCTCACATTCAGCCATATCGAAGGGTGTGCGGTTCGCTTCCGCAAAGATGCAGGTGGCAAACATAATGAAACTCAGCACCATGGGAATCATCAGTACCCAGCGTTGCAACCCGAGTCCCTCCCCCCAGAGCGGTAGAAGTGTCCACCCGTCGCTCGCCTGCGCGTTCACGATGTCCTGCAAGTTCAGGGTACCGAACATCATGAGCAGGGGAATGACCGAAAGCCCCATGGCAACCTCGTAGGAGATGAGTTGAGCTGTGGCACGCAGCCCGCCCAAGAAGGGGTATTTTGAATTGGAGGACCAACCCGCGAGGGTCAATCCGTACACCGATAGCCCCGACACGGCAAAGACCCAGAGCGGTCCGATGTTCAGGTTTGCCACGCACATGGATATGTCACCGAAGTCTGTATGAACTCCTGAGGCAAAGGGGACGACTGCCGCCGCCACCAAGGGTGCCGCCAATACCAGCATCGGTGCCAGTATGAAATAGAATTTGCGTACGTAGCTCGGCGTGATTTCCTGCTTAAGAAAGAGCTTCCCTCCATCCAACGCGGGCTGTATCAACCCGAAGATGGGAAACTCTCGGTCCAAGCGCAACCAGCGACAGAGCTTCGCGATACGTCCATTCGGCGGACAGCCGAAGAAGTGCAGCAGTCCCGCGAGCGGCTGTTCCTGCTTGCTACCGAAACGTTTGAAGAGGAAGAGGGGGAGTCCGGAACGGTTCGGTCCGGGGCGGTCCTGTATCCATCCGGCTACGCGGCGTTCTATCCAGACGGAGATCACCACGAATGCCAAGATGACCGCAAAGACCAACGCCAGCTTCGCCACCGTGGTGAGCAGGTAAAACCAAGTCGGTTGTGGCATATCCATGTGTTTGTGTGCAGGTAAGGGGTTATTGATGTACCTTCGTTCGCTCGATGAGGGGTATTGTTTCGCCGGTGTCTATCACGTGTTGCCCACTGTTGCCGATGCTTGCCCAAGTGACATCCCGCAGCTCCGGGTAATGCGCCGCCATCGCGGCAAGTATTTCCATGGGGCTCGAAGCTTCGGCGTCCTTCAGCGGCACATCACTGCACGCTCGCAGCAGCCCGCACAGGATAGCCCAGTCCGCTCGCGCTTCCCCGAGCGGTGCGATCGCTTGGTTGAGTCGCTGGATGCGCCCGGTCACGTTGATCATTGTCCCCGATTTTTCGGCAAATGTGACCCCCGGCAGCACCACATCCGCCGCTGCGGAAGTCGGACTCTCACTGTGGGTCATTACCAGCAGATAGTCCAACTTTTTGAGAGTCTCCGCCGGGATTTTCGCCTCCGCTGTCACATCTTCCCCAAGCACGATCAACGAACGGATTCTTCCGGTCTTTACCCCGCGCACGATGCTCGCAAGGGACCTCCCGCTTTTACCGAGGATGAGTTTAGCCCCGGTGGTGTTCGGGTTGCGGTCTGCCGATATGAGCATTCCGTCGCTTTCCCCGACACGCGGCACGATGTCCACTGCGGTTACACCCAACAAGGTAGCCAAGTGCCGAGTCAGGTAAAGTTCCTCATTGGTCATTCTCGCCGAGGCGATGATGGCGAGCCCGTGTCCCCCGGCTTGGCAGCGTTTGAGTTGCTCCGCTACAGTGCGCAGCAAGGGGTCCCACGTCCCGGGACGCTGCGGTGCCCCCTTGTCGGTGCGTATCAGCGGAGTCAAGAGACGCTCCGGCGCGTTGATGTATTTGTAGTTGAGCCGGTGGCTGTCGGGCATCCAGCAGCTGTTGACCTCATCGTTCTGGCGCGGAGTGATGCGGTAAACTTGGCTTTCCCGTGTCCAGATGTTGATGTTGGTGCCGATGCCGCAATTAACGTCAATGGTGGGCGTGCTCTTCAGGAACCACACGCGCATCTTGAACCGGAAGTCCTTGGAGGTCATCGCCCCCACGGGACACAAATCCACCACGTTCATGGAGTAATTACTGTCCAAGGTTTTTCCGGGGTAGCACGCGATGGCGTTGTGTCCGCCGCGCCCGACCACACCCAGCACTTCCTCGCCCACCACCTCTTTCATGAACCGGACGCAACGTCGGCACAACACGCAACGCTCTTGGTCTAGGTTGACTCTCGGACCCACGGAAAGATTCTTCCCCTTCTTGATTTTCGATTCAGTGAAACGGTGTGCCGTGCGTCCGTAATCCGCCGTGTATTCCTGCAGTTTGCATTCACCGGCTTGGTCGCAGATGGGACAATCGAGCGGGTGATTCGTGAGCAAAAACTCCAGCACCGCCCGCCGTGCTTCCGCGCACAGGGTGCCATCCGTGCGTATCCCCATGTTCTCTGCCACCGTGTTGGCACAGGCTATGACCGCACGCGGCATCCACTGTATCGTCTGGTAGCCGTCGTCGTTGTACGTGGGAGTCGCACCCGGTGCCAATCTCGGCGGCATCCCCTGCTCCACCAAGCACATGCGGCACGAACCCGCCACGCTTAACTTCGGATGGTAGCAGAAACAAGGAACGTGAACGCCCACGCTGTTGCAGGCGTCTGCTATACGTGTGCCCTTGGGAAAGCGATACCAAGTGCCGTTGATCTGCACATTCACCTTGCCCTCGGCGGCGGCCGCGTCTTTCGGCAATTTTTGCTGTTCAGTGCTCATGGTCTGCTATGGAGTATTATTTCTCGCGTCTCAGGTATTTGCGAGCTTCTGCGCTTTCCGGACTGTGCGCCTTGTGCGCGTTGACTTCTTTCGTCAGTGCCAAAAATTCATCTCGGAATTTACTCGTGAACGCCTGCACCGGCCACGAGCACGCTTCCCCAAACGCGCATACGGTCCGCCCACAGATGTTATCCGCCACACTCTTCAGCAAGTCTACATCTTCCGGTGACGCTTTGCCTTCGCAGATGCGTGTGCTCAACTTGAGCATCCACGGGTTGCCTTCCCGACAGGGGGTACATTGCCCGCAGGATTCCCACGCGAAGAAGCGATTGAGATTGCGCAGCATCTCCGGCATACTGCGTGAATCATCCATCACGATGACTCCCCCCGAGCCGCTCATCGAGCCGTGTTGCGCGATGCTGTCCAAGTCCATCGGTACGTCAAAAATACTCATTTTGCGCACGCTGCCATCCGGGTTGCGTCCTCGGAGCTCTTCCGTGCATTTCATCACTTTGGCACTGGCTCCCCCGGGAATGATCGCCTTAAATGTCCGCCCCGGTTTGGGTCCGCCGCACATGTCGTAAAGTAATTCCCCGTAGGTGACAGAGCCGGAGATGATTTCGTAGTACCCGGGACGCTGTACATCGCCCGAAACGCCGATGATTCGGGTGCCCGGGCTGCGCGTGGCTCCGTCTCGCGCGTACACTTCCCCCCCCCGCATGAGTACCTGCCGCACCTGGCAGAGACTCTCCACGTTGTTCACGATGGTCGGGCAGCCATAGAGTCCGATGGCGGCAGGGAAGTAGGGCGGTTTGATGCGCGGGTAGGGACGCACTCCCTCGATGGAGTTGATGAGTCCCGTTTCCTCGCCGCAGATGTACGCCCCGGCTCCCCGGTGTAAGATAATGCGTAGGTCATATCCACTCCCCAAGATATTTTCCCCCAAGAAGTGGTGCTCCTCCGCTTCTTCGAGTGCTCGCCGCACGATCTTGGCTGCCTCCGGAAATTCCTCCCGCATGTAGATGATGGCGTAGTGCGCCTGTACCGCGTAGCAGGCTATCACCATACCTTCAATGAGTTGGTGCGGGTCTTGGTGTACGATAAAGCGGTCTTTGAAGGTACCGGGTTCCGATTCATCGCAGTTGCAGATCAAGTAAACCGGCTTCGTGTTGCCTTTCGGGATAAATGTCCATTTCACGCCGGTCGGGAAACCTGCCCCGCCGCGTCCACGTAAACCGCTCTTCTTGACTTCGTCGATGACGGCTCCCGGTTGCATCGCCATGACTTTTTTGAGGGTTTCATAGCCACCATCGGCGATGAAGCTCTCGATCGCGGGGCTGTACCCCACACGGTCGATATTGCGAAAAATACGCCGCGTTTCCCGTGGGTGGGGTTCGCAACCGGGTTTGTAGGTGATTTCACTCATGACTTGTCTCTCATTTCATGCTTTCTCTGCGTACTCGGCGAGGAGGGCTTCTACCTTCGCCGCATCAACCCGGCTGTAGAGGGTATCGTTGATCATGAGGTTCGGTCCGAACCCACAGGCTGCCAAACATTCCACCGCCTCGATACTCCAGAGTCCGTCCGCGCTCACCGCCATCGGCTCTCTCTCAGTCAACGCTTCCGGGGCTATCCCGATTCTCTTACAAATGTCGGTCAGCAACTCCTCTCCGCCGCTCAGAGCGCAGGCTATCGTATGGCATACCCGAATGTGCCACTTGCCCGGACACTTCGTCCGTATTCCCGGGTAAAAGCTCACGATGCCCTGCACATGGATGGGCGTGCTCTTGCACATATCCGCTATCCAGAGTACACTTTTCGGGGAGATGTAGCCGTGCTTTTCCTGCACGAGGTGGATGAGGGGCAGCACGGCGGACTGCTCTTTCCCTTCGGGGTACATACCCAAGTATTTCTCCGCTTCAGCCGTCAATTCAGGCGTTACCGCAAAGGGCTCGTAGTACTTTTCCCCCGGGCTATGCCTTTCTTCGGCAAGGGCGGCTAGAACATCTTGTTGCTCATTCATGGCGGTGTGGTATGTGGTTTCTGCGGGGTCAGCGGTCGCATTCGCCTTGCACAAAGTCGAAAGAACCTAGGATGGCTCCTATGTCGCTGACCAAATGCCCGGGAAGTAACTCCGGCAACATGGAGAGCGTGCAAAAGGACGGACTGCGCATCTTGAGGCGATTCGGTGTTCCCCCTCCCTTCGAATCAATGAAAAATCCTAATTCTCCCTTCGGGTTCTCCGCCGCGAAAAATACCTGCCCGGCTGGCGCGTTCACACTCTGCGTGCTGACCATAAATTGGGCTATCAGCTCCTCGATCCCTTGCAGCACATCTTCCTTGTTCGGCAGCACTCCGTGTTCTCCCTGCACACATATCGGACCGGACGGTATCGTTTCACAGACTTGGCGAATGATGCGCACGGATTGCAGTATCTCTTCCAAGCGTAGCTGAAAACGCGCGTAGCAATCCCCTTCCTCCGCTACAGGGACGTCAAATTCGTACTTTTCGTACCCGAGGTAGGGATTGGTCTTGCGCAGGTCTCGTTTCACGCCGCTCGCCCGCAGGTTCGGTCCCGTCATGCCATTCTGCAACGCCATCTCGCGTGTAATGACCCCCACGCCTACCAAACGGTCGATAAATACCCGGTTGTGCAGCAGGAGCCGCCGTACCTCGTCCACCGTCTTTTCCGCCGAATCACAAAACGCGAGCACTTCTTTCTCAAAGCCCTGCGGCAGGTCTCTCGTCATCCCCCCGATGCGCGTGTAGCTCGACGTAAATCTCGCCCCGCAGATTTTTTCGTAGAAGTTGTGCACCTTCTCCTTCTCTTCGTAGCAGTACAAAAAGACGGTCATCGCCCCGGTGTCCATCGCGTACACCCCCAGTCCCAAGAAGTAGGACGATATGCGTGAGAGCTCCGCGCAGAGCACGCGGATGGCTTGCCCTCGCTCCGGTAACTCCCACCCGAGCAGCTTTTCCACCGCGCACGCAAACGCGATATTGTTGCTCATCGGTGCCAAATAGTCCAACCGATCTGTGTAGGGCACAAATTGGTTGTAGTGGCAATTCTCCGCGATCTTTTCCATGCCCCGGTGCAGGTACCCGATGACGGGGTCGCAGCTCACGATCTCCTCCCCGTCCAACACCAGCTTCAGCCGCAACACCCCATGCGTCGCCGGGTGTGACGGCCCCATGTTGAGCGTCACCAACTCATGCGGCAGCTCCGCATCTTCCCTCAGGTTCTCTAATCCGGCATCCCCTACGTCCGGCACTTCTATCACCTTGGTCGTTTTCATGCTTTGCTTCTGCCCGTTTCCCCCGCACTCGCGGCGTCGCCCTCATTCTACCACCCCCCACCGTTAAAAGCAAGCGTATACCGCCAACTTTCCGCCTCTGCCCTCAAAAATAAATGCTTAGAGCAAAGCCCCCAAGGAGCGCGGGACACAGAACAAGTACTGTCACGCCACTCGGTCACGCGTGTCCCGTGAAAATTTGCGAAATAACGTTGCAATGCTAATCCCCGGACGGTTTTCACACGCTCCGCGTACCACGGGGAGTACCCAACTCACAACCGCATGGCTTTGGTCTCCGCGCCTCGCTCCGGCTTTGCCTCCTCCCGTCCTGCCCGCGCAACTCCGTTGCGCCTAACTCCTTCATTTCGTACTTCGCACTTCGTACCTCGTACTTGATCACCTCCGTGCTTCCACGTGAAGAAGTTATCGCTCTACTCTGAGTGCCTAATTTATTTGGGACCACACCTGTCCCAATAAAATTCTCAAAAAACGCTGCGGTGCTAATCCCCATGCGGGTTACAGACGCTCTGCGTACTAAGGGGGCTTCAACCTCACGGGTGCTCTGATTTATTCCCTCCGCGTCGTTTCGGCTTTGCCTCCCTCCAACTCCCCTGCGCAACTCCGTTGCGCCTAACTCCTTCACTTCGTACTTCGTACTTCGTACCTCGTACTTGATCACCTCCCTGTCTTCCTGCCGCACAGTTATCGCCCACCACGAAGCTCGTATTTTTCTTGGGACAGGTGTGGTGTGCCTCGTGGTGGGGGCTTGCAAAGTGGCGGGTATGTGGTATGCTAGACGGGAGCTTATGGAAACGAACACGAAGGAATTGACCGACGAGATAGTGCAGCGGTCCGGCTGGTTGACGGCAGTCAGGATGGAAATCGGCAAAGTGGTGGTGGGACAGCAAGCACTAATCTCGCGTCTCATACTCAGTTTATTGTGCAAGGGGCACGTACTCTTGGAAGGGGTACCCGGTCTGGCAAAAACTCTATCGGTAAGGGCACTGGCAGGGACGATGCACGCGAAGTTTTCGCGCATACAATTCACCCCGGACTTGCTGCCTGCCGACCTCATAGGCACCATGGTCTACAACCCCGAATTGCGGCAATTTTCACCCAAGAAGGGTCCCGTCTTCGCCAATTTGATCCTAGCGGATGAAATCAACCGCGCACCGGCAAAAGTACAAAGTGCCCTGTTGGAAGCCATGCAGGAGCGGCAGGTCACTCTGGGGGAAACAAGTCATGCCCTGCCCGACCCCTTCCTCGTGCTGGCAACGCAGAACCCCATCGAGCAGGAGGGTACTTACCAGCTGCCGGAGGCTCAGTTAGACCGCTTCCTCTTCAAGGTCATCGTGGATTACCCCTCCCGGGACGAAGAGCTCCAAGTACTCGCCCTCATGGGCAGCATAGCACCCAAACCAACGACCCAACCGGTGGTGGAAGTGCGGGACATCGAAGCATCCCGCGAGTTGATAGACCGCATCTTCATCGACCAAGCTGTGCAGAGCTACATCGTGGACTTGGTACGCACGACGCGCACCCCGGAGAAAGTGGACCGCAGTTTGGGGGGCATGGTGCGTGCCGGGGCTTCCCCGCGTGCCACCATCAACATCGCCTTGGCATCCAAAGCATTGGCATTCACCCATCAACGCAGTTACGTGACCCCGCAGGATGTGAAAGACCTCGCGCACGACATCCTCCGACACCGCATTCTGCTCTCCTACGAAGCGGAGGCTGCCAACGTAACTGCGGATGATGTCATCGACCGCATCCTCTCCAAAGTGCCGGTACCGTGACGCCCGGGTGCAGTAGACGCGATGGATAAGACGCAGGACATTATGCAGCGTGTGCGACGCATCGAAATGCAGGCGCGTCGCTTGGTGACTGCTACCTTCGCCGGTCTTTATCGTTCCGGGTTTCGCGGACAGGGGCTCGATTTCGATGAATTTCGTGAATACACGCCGGGAGACGAGCCGCGCTTCATCGACTGGAAAGTCACCGCCCGCACCGGCACCCCCTACGTACGCAAATTCCACGAGGAGCGCGAGCAAGCACTTCTCTTGGCAGTGGATGCCAGCGCATCCATGCGCTACGCCGGTGGTACGAGTCCGGATTCCAAGTTAGAATACGCGGCGCGCATTGCCACCACCCTGGCGTACAGCGCGGCGTTGAACGGCGATAAGACAGGACTGCTCCTCTTCGGATGTTCCCCGCATTTCTACTTGCCACCCGCCAAGGGGGCGCGTCAGTACTTACGCGTCCTCCGTGCTATCCTCGCGGCACCACCCGGAGGAAAGGGCGAAGAGGTGTCGCTCGTGGTCGATGAACTTCTGCGCACGCAGCGTAAAAAAACCCTGCTGGTCATGTTGAGTGACTTTCTCATTGCGCCGGACAAAGAGGCTATCGGGCGACTCAACTTTCGTCACGAGCTCATCCCTGTGCGCGTAAACGACGCGCTGGAATTGAACCTACCGGCGGCGGGTCGCATCCATGCCCTCGACCCCGAATCCGGTGAACAACTGTGTGCCGACTTGAACAGCTCATCCCTGCGCGCAGAGCATGCCCAATGCGTGCGCGCCCACTATGCCGAGTGGGACAAAATATTCGACCGGCTCGCTATTGACCGGCTCGAACTCCTCACCCACGTCGACTTTATGCCGCGTCTGCGTGCCCTCTTCAAACGCCGCAGCCGTCTCTTTCTGCGCTGAATATGCCACCTTCACCCACGACGATAGTTGACAGCATACCGGAGCTCGAACCCGAGCTCCCCGCCGAACTATTTGCGACGTCGACCGTTTGGTGGTGGGTGGGTGTCGCAGTGCTCGTACTCGCGCTCGGGCTGCTGTGGTTCATCCTCCGGCGGCGGCGCAAAAAGCGCGAAGTCGCCCCGATTCCACCGGCTCAACAAGCGTTGGAAGCACTGGAGCAGTTGGAGAAAAGCCGTCCGGCTCTCCTGCGGGAGTTCTGCCTGCAACTCTCTCTCATTCTGCGACGTTACCTGCAAGGGGAATTGCACGACCCCGCATTGTATGAAACTCACGAGGAGTTCAGTCGGCGCATCGATTCGCTCTCTGCCGTGCCGGAACAGCTGCGTCTTCCCGTGCAGGATTTGCTCGAGCAGCTCGCCGAATACAAATACGCGGCGAGCGACACGCAAGCCCCCACCGAAGCCGATGCCCTCTGTGCCCGCGCGCGGGAGCTCCTTATCCGCATCCGCGACTTCACGGACGCCCAACCTGCCGCCCAACCCACCGCGCAAGCCGCCGAGTCGCATTGTATGCTGCCGCTGTTCGCCGCCGGAGCCGCCACGCGTGAGCTCGTGTGGGGAAGCCCGGGGTGGCTCTGGCTCCTCCTCCTCATCGTGCCGCTCTTCCTCCTGAGAAAGCGTCGTGGGGCGGACGGTGCCATCTGTTTGCCCACGCTCTCCCTTGTGCGCCACCTGCTGCGCCCGCCACACTCCCTCGCCGGATGGCTCGGTCCCATTTGTTATACCTTGGCCGTCGCGTGCATGATCATCGCGCTAGCCCAACCGCGTTGGCGGCACGAGCACGACGAACAGAAAGTGAGCGGCATTGACATTATGATAGCTTGCGACCTTTCCGGGTCCATGGGGCTGCGTGACATGGTTTTCACCGTGCGTGGGGACGAAGGGGATGTCCAGCGCGGTCTGGTAGCACGTCTTACCGCCGCCAAGTATGAGATCACGAAATTCATCGAAGAACGCCCCAACGACCGCATCGGTCTGCTGGCGTTCGCCGGGAGGGCAAAATTGTGCAGTCCGCTCACGCTCGACCACCAAATCCTGCGTTACATCATGGACCAATTTTATCTTACCGATGAGCGGGGAGAGCACCCGGGCTATATACAGCCGGACGGCACCGCCATCGGCACCGCTATCGCCGGGGCGGCTACACGCCTCCATGAACGCCCGGATACCAAATCTCGCGTCATCATCCTCGTGACCGACGGGGCAAATAACAGCGGCTCTCTCTCCCCCATCGATGCCGCCAAAGAAAGTGCCAAACTCGGCATAAAAATCTTTACGATAGCCATCGGCAAAGAGGACCGTCTATCTCGGTACACAGCGGATGTGGACACCTTCGATGAAAAGACGCTGCGCGAGATAGCCGACATCACAGGCGGTCGCTTTTACCGAGCGGGCAGCGGGGCTCAACTCCAAGATGCTTTCCGCAGCATTGATTCTTTGGAAAAAACAGATGCCACGCGGCGGCGTCTCGTCAGCTACGAAGCTCTTTTCACTTACCCGCTCCTGCTCGCCGCCATACTGCTGGTGCTGGGGTATGCCTCTACGAACCTGCGAACACGCTTTGCTCCATGAGTTTTCTGTATCCCGAGGTTCTGCTCTCTCTACTGCTCCTACCAGTACTCGGCGGGTTGGCGTACCGGGCGCACCGGCGCGCAGGACTTGCTTGGCATGCGCTGGTGTCGGCGGATCATCCGGAACTCGTGCTAGCCCCTCCCCGATGGCGCAAGGTGCTGCCCCCTTGGCTGTCCCTGTTCTCGCTCGCCTGCGTCATCTTGGCTCTGGCGCGTCCCATCAATGGTTACGAGGCGGGTCAGGCTTCCGCTACCGGGCGGAATTTACTCATTGCGTTGGATATTTCACGTTCCATGGAGACGGCGGACGTGGCACCCTCCCGGCTGGAGGAGGCACGCGCCGCCGCATACGAGCTCATCGATGCTCTGCCGGGCGATAAGCTTGGACTCATCGTTTTCTCCGGTGAGGCAGACCTCGTGGTTCCCCTAACTCACGACCACACAGCCCTGCGCGATGCCCTCGAACAGGTCAACCGCGAATGGGCGGGTAGCGGGGGTACCAACTTCGATCAGGTTATTCGCTGCGCCGTTTCCACCTTTGCACGCAGTGCCCCGGACGGTGCCAATGCGCTCGTGCTCCTGAGCGACGGGGAGGACACAGTGGATACTCCGCTCACCGCCGCCCGCGATGCCCAGAAGAAGAATATTCTCGTCATCACCGTGGGCGTCGGCACTCCGGCAGGCGGTCCCATCCCCGACCCAAAGGGCGATAACGGTCTCTGGCAAGATGCAAACGGTAAACACGTCATCAGCAAACTTAATTCCGCCTCCCTGCAACGCTTCGCTCAAGCCACAGGAGGTGACTTCTTCTTGATGGGCTCCGGGGCTGACCTCTCCGCGTTTGCCCGTGAAACCGCCGCGAAGCTGACCGAACATGAAGAAAACTTCGACGCCGGGCGCACTCCCCACGACCTCTTTGCGTGGTTTGCCCTCCCGGCTCTCTTGCTCGCTCTGGCGGGGATCGTGCTCGGTACCGGGTGGCGTGCCCCACTGCGCGGTGTGGCAGGACTCATCGTTTTGCTCACGCTCCTTTCCCCGGAGTCAGCACGCGCCCAGCAGCTGCCGACGGAGGCGTACGCCGCCGGTCTGTCCGCTTTGAAAGAGAAGAAAGTGGACGCGGCGCGGGAGTGCTTTTCGGATGCCCTGCTGTCGGACGATCCGGAGTTGCAGGCAGCTGCCCATCTCGCCCTAGGCAATCAGCGTGCCCTCGCCTGTTTCGATAAGTTGCGCGAGCTCTATTCCGGTGAAGCTGCCGCCACCCCTCCCTCCGTCGAGTCTCTGCAACAAATTGTGGACGAGCTCCAGACCGTCCTTCCCTCCTACCGCGACGCCATGCGTGCAGACCCACAGCTCTCCCGGGCACGCCGCAACGCGGATAAGGTGCAAGAGCTCATCAAGAAACTCAAGGAGGAAATCGAACGCCTGAAAAACCAGCAAAACCAGCAGAATCAACAGAATCAGGAGGACAAACAAGACAAGCAAAATCAGCAAGACAAAAGCAAAAAACAACAGAACCAGCAGGATCAACAGGATAAGCAGGATCAGGGAGGCGGGCAGGACGAGCAGAACCAACAGGATAAACAGGACAAACAGGATCAGGGAGGCAAGCAGAACGAGCGGAACCAACAGGACAAGCCACAGGAGCAGGACCAACAGGGCAAGAACGACGACAAAGATCAGCGGAGCGAACAGGATAAACAAGACGGGAAAAATCCGCAGGAGCAGCAAGGTGAACAGGACAAGGGGGAGCAAAACCAACAAGGCCGCCAAGAACAAGGGGATAAGCAAGAGCAGCAGAACCCGGGCGAGCAGGATGCGAACCGGCAGCAGGCTCAACAGGCGGAGCTCAGCGATGAAGAAAAGGAGAAGCAGCGGGCAGCCGGTGTCCTGCGCATGCACGTCGATGAGGTCGGCGGGTCCCCCATTCCGCACGTCAATGCTCCTTCTCCTCGCCCGTTGAAAGATTACTAAATGAACAAAGATATGCGACATTTCATCCTCATGTTTCTCATCGTTCTCGGCATGGTACAGCGTGTCATGGCGGAGGTCAGCCCGGTATGGTCCACGAGTGTAGCCGTCCCCGGTGAGCAAGTCATGCTTTACTTGCTGGATACCGAAGTGGGGGAAGACTTTTTCAGCGTGCGGGAACAACCGCAAGTTCATCAAGCCGGGGTGCGGATCATGCAGTCCAAGGCTGGGGTCAACCCCTTGGACCCAAACCGAACTATGGTTCAGGTACTGCCCATCTTGTTGCGCCCGGACAAAGCGGGGGTGCTCGAGGTGGGTGACATCACCGTAGAATACAAAAGCGGACGCAAGCAGTCGGTCAAGATTCCCCCCCTTCCCGTGCTCTCTACGGCGCAGATCAAGTGGTATGACACGCCGGTGCCCTACGGAGCCCTCTGGTATACCTCCCCACGGGAACCCTACGTGCATCAGCCGGTGAAAGCTGCCCTCAAACTCTTCATCCCGCAGGATTGCTTCACCAACAACCTCCCTCAGATGCAGAGTGTCGGCGTCAAAATCAGCACGCTTCAACCTGTTGTTCAAGGAGTTATTGCCATTGTTCACGAGCAGCTCATGCAGTCTCCTACTGCCTTCGCGCGTGGTCAAAATTGGCGTACTGCCGACTTTTGCGGGGAGCTTACCCCTTTCCGGGAGGGAAACACGGATATCGTCGGGAAAATTCTCCTAGCCCGGCAACGCGGTTTCTTTTCCGTCAATCAACAGGAGGTTCCTCTCCCCACGCTCTCGCTCGCGGCTCTCCCTTTACCCCCGGGGGCTCCTGCCGACTTCTCTGACACGGTGGGCAACTACTCCCTGTCCGTCAAATGCGATGCCACGGCTCTCGCGATGAACGAGGCGGTGGAAGTGCAGATCACTGTTCGTGGGAGCGGCAACCTGCAACAGCTGGCATGCCCCAAACCGGAAGATGCCGCATCATGGAAACTTGTCCCCGCCACCCGTAAACCCATCGTTTCCGCCAACGGGGAAACGGTCGGTATGGTCTTTTCGCAGCTGATGCGTCCTATCGCGGAAGTCAGCGGTATCCCCGCTTTCTCCCTCAGTTACTTCGATCCCTCGACGATGACCTACAAACGCGCTGCATCGCCTCCCTTGGCTCTGCCTTGGAAGGAGTCCGACAGTGCGGGGCTTCCCATGATGCAGAGCCCGGCAACGCCTCCGCCCGCAGGCAAAGTTCCCGTGGAAGAACTTACGGATATTTACGACCTGATTCCACCGGATGACGCTCCTCGCAGTATTTTTGTCCTGCCGCGTTTTCTCTGGTACCTGCTCTACTTACCGGCTTTGTTTATCTTTGCCTACCTGCTCCGGCGGGGTATTTCTCACCGTTTCGCGAGTATGTCCGCCGCACGCTCCCAAGAACGTGAGCTGCTCGCCATTTCCCACGACTCCAACCCGCTGTCTTTTCTCAAGCGCATCGGTGCGTTCATTGAGTCCAACATCCCGCAAGACCGACGCGATGCCGAGCTCTCGCTCATTCTCCGGCGCAGGGATGATGAGGCGTTCCGACCCGGGGCTTCGCCGGTCATTTCTGCGTCAGAGCGCAACTCGATGCTTCAATCTGTGCGCAAAGCACTCGCGCGCGTCGCCAAAGTTGTGGGTGTATTGTTGCTCGCCCTGCTGCCGCTGAGCAACGCGGACGACGGCTCCGTGCAGGAGCTCTACCGTGGGCGGCAATACTCGAAAGCTCTGGACTCCCTGCTGAAGCTTCAGCGTGAGTCTGACCCGAATGCCTCCCGCGCCGATGTCATCGCCTACGACATCGGCACCTGCCAATACCGCTTGGGTAAACCGGGTCCCGCTGCCCTTTCGTTTGCCCGCGCTCTTTATCTCAATCCCTCCTTCCCCGAAGCCCGTGCCAACCTCGCTTTTATTCAGCGTAAGGAGGGTGCCCTTCTGCCCGTCCGCTCCGAGGTGGACCACCTCTTCACGCTCCTCTCCTATTCGTATCTCTGGGTCGCCACCATCGCCTGCACTGCGGCACTCGCCCTTTGCATTGCTCTACATCTGCTCCTGCGTCGCCGTGCTTCCACTTGTCTCTCCGTCTGCTCTGCTCTCTTCGCCCTCCTCTCCCTCCTCTGCGCCCTCGATTGGGTGTACTACGGCACGCGAGAATCTGCCGACCTCGCCTCCCTTCCCCCATCGGACCTCGCCTACGTCCTGCAAGCCACCCCTCTCCGTTCTGCCGCTGCCCCGGATGCCCCTGCCCTCATGCAGCTTACTCCCTCCTCTCCTCTCCGCCTCCTCGCCCACCGTGGTTCCTTCAGCTACATCGAAACTGCCACCCATCAACGCGGCTGGATCGTATCCGAGTCCATCGAGTCTCTCTCCCCCAACTCCCCACCTCAGCTGCCCATTCTCCTGCGTCTCCGCTGACGCGACTTACTCGGTCTCGACCACACGTTTGCATGAAAATATCACACTTGTCCCAATAAAATTCTCGAAAAACGCTGCGATGCTAATCCCCATGCGGGTTACAGGTGCCCTGCGTACCAATGGGGCTTCGATCTCACGGGTGCATGGATTTAGTTCCCACACGTTGTTTCGGCTTTGCTTCCTCCTGCCATGCCCGCGCAACCTCGTTGCGCCTAACTCTTTCACTTCGTACTTCGTACTTCGTACTTCGTACCTCGTGCTTGATCGCCCCCGTGTCCTCCCGCCTCAAAGTCACCGCCCACCACTAAGCCTTTAATTTATTTGGGACAGATGTGGAAAATATCTGATAGATGTTTTCGTGCTTGACGTTTATAGAACTATCGGGTAGGATGAGTGTCGCCTAGTCGAAAATAGAAATGAAAAACAACTGCTCTTCTTTTCTACATTTGTTGCTAATACACACTAAACGGTTTGCCGGAATCGTTATTGTCGGATTACTGCTGACGGCGCAGGGAAGTCCGGCAGCTGCGAAAGCAGAAGGCGTGCTTCCCAAGAGTCTACGTGGGCTGAATGTACTCTTCCCCAAGCAGGCGAAGGTGTCCAAGAAGGAAAGGCGAAAAGACACCGAGGCGCGGGAGAACGGGAAGGAAGGCAAGGATGAGGCGAAGCAAGGGCAGAGTGCCGTGCTTAAGGAACTGCGCTCCGTTACCTCCGTCAAAAAGGCAAATGTGCGGGATGAAAAGGGGCAAACGACGTTAATGCACGCAGCTGCCCGCGACAGCCGCCTTGCCGTCTGCTGGCTTGTGGCGAAGGGAGCGGACGTGACGCTGAAGGACAAGGACGGGAAAACAGCTCTCGATTACGCGAAAAGCATACCCACGCGGGAACTCCTGCGGATTTGTGCCGAAGAGAGGGAGCCCCTCGATCCGCAAACGCTCGAGCGGTACAAAAAGACGGAGGCGGAAGTCATACGAGGCTGGCTGCAGGGTTCGGCTCAGTTCGTCTCCCTAGTAGACCGCTACGTGAAAGCCGGAGTGGACGTGAAGCAGGCATGCAACGGTAGGCAGGTGCTGGCAAAAGTCGGCATTCAACCGGAAAGTGTTGCCTACCTCGTGCGTCACGGCTGCGATGTGAACGCGCGTAATAATGACGGAACACCGGTCATCGGGCTGCAGACACCGATTGATAGCATCCGACTGATGCTCGCGCTGGGTTTGAAACTCGACTTGGCAAATCCGGCGGATAAAAAGGCGGCGTTCGTCGCATTGGTGGCACTGGATGATGTCAAAGAGGTCAAGAAATGGCTCAAGGAAGAAGCCGAGTTGACGAAGCAGACCAACCTGATGGATATGGCGTACACGTACACCATACTCAAGAACTTCAGGGACTTCATATACGACGGAATCGCACCGGGTAATGTGCTGGGAGTTGCCCGCTCCGGTGCCATGGTAAAAGAACTTGTGGCAGTGGGAGTTGACCCCAAGGCGGATAATTCCCATTCCTTCTCCTCCTCACTCATGGCTGCCGTATGGAGTCATCAACCTGCCTCAGTGGTGCAAGCTCTCATCGAGTCCGGCTCCGAAGCCGATAAACAGGAAGGATGTGTTCCCGTGCTCGATTATGCACAGGATGGTAAGACGGCGGAGTTGCTCATTGCCGCCGGGCAGGATGCCGCTGCCCAAGACTCATGGGGTGACACCCCGCTCGATCGCGCCGTTCGTGAATACCGCCCCGATGTCGTGCAGGTGTTGATGAAGCACGGCGCAAAACCGGACGCGGGAAAGATTCCCACATTACAGCAAGCATTCTTCAACCCGCTGGACAATGTGGACCCGAGCGGTGGTTGGATGCTCACCGATCGCGGTCTCTCGTCCACCTACCGAGAGCGTCTCTCCCGCCGCAGCAAGCTGCCCGACATCATCAAAACCCTGCTCGCTGCCGGAGCAAAGGTGGACGCGGAAACGTGGAACGCGGCGATCTCCAATATGATGCTCTCGGAATGCAGAGATTACCCGACTGAGGCACTCGGGGCGTCCTGCGCCGAAATCATCGATGCCCTCTCTGCGAGCGGGGTGGAACCTCCCGCCGATGTCCTGCTGAAGATGAGGACGTACGGGATCGATGACGAGGTGCTGACCCAAGTCATCGGAAAACTCCTCGATGCGGGAGCTGATCCCAAAAGCACCAATGATGAACAGGAAACGTTACTCATGACGCTCGGTAAGGCGTCCCCAAAAATTGCTCAGTTACTCATCGACAAGGGCGTAGATGTCAAAGCTGTCAATAAGGAAGGTCAAACGGCTCTCTTCATGGCGGAAAACCCTGAAATTCTCGAGTTGTTGGTAAAAGCCGGTCTGGATATCAATGCCAAGGACAAAGAGGGGCGCACTCCGCTCATGTGCAACCTGAGCAGTGCCGGAGGCCCGGAAAAGATGTTCAAAGCAGCCGTTGCCGCCGGTGCGGATGTGAAAGCTACCGCCAACAACGGGCAAAATCTCCTGATCGCCGCAGCTTCTACCGGTCTGGAATCCATCGTGCGCCCTCTGTTGGATGCCGGGTTGGACCCAAACGCTGCAGACAAGAACGGAAAAACTCCCTTGGCAGCCGCTGCCAATAGCTGGAATGACTCTTCCCTCAAGGTGATGGATATGCTCGTCAAAGCCGGAGCTGACCCTCAGGTAAAGGATAAACTCGGGCGAAGCCTGTTCCACTATGCGGCAGAAGATTTTGAACACGGAGCAGAAAAAGTACGCTTCCTCGTGAATGCGGGTCTCGATGCCCACGAAAACGGTCATCACGGCCTCTCAAACATGGGTCTCTTCCTGCAATTTGATAATCGGGTACCCCCCGAAACTGCCATCGAATTACTTAAGGCCGGAGCTGATCTCAACAAGGTTGGTGCCGGTGTTATCCGCACCTTCGAACGGTATCCCAACTTCAAGAAAATACTCGACGAGTACCGCAAACCCAAGTCCTAGCCGCAAAAAAAAAGACGAGGTATGCAATGCCGGGGAATGGCGAGTACGGCGGGAAACGAGTGATGTGTGTGTGTGTGGGGGGGGGCGGTGTGTGCTTCTGAAAATCGCCACAATGTCACCTCCCCTCCGGTTTCTATGCACTCTGCGTACTAAAAGGGGCTTCAACTTCACGACTGCATCGATTTGGTTCCCGCGCGCTGTTTTGGTTTTGCCTCCTCTTAACTCATCCGCGCAACTCCGTTGCGCCTAACTCCTTCACTTCGTACCTCGTACTCGATCATCCCCGTGCTTTCCTACCGCAAAGTTATCGCCCACCACTAGGCTTCTAATTTATTTGGGACAGATGTGGCTGCCGGTGGGGCAATGCTTGACACGTGAGGGCAGCACGGTTAGAATAGCGGGCATGCCGGACTATACTATCGATAGAGAACAGCTTAGGGAAGCTATTTTTGTCCAAAATTCCCTCAACCCGAAGGATGGAATTTTCATGATGCGCAGCGGGGAGGTGAAGTGCGCGCAACAAGATGAACCGGATGTGCTCTGTGAGCTCATCAGCGGGAGCGAGCTGGGTCGTATGCTCGCGGCAGATGCCCTTTTCTCGTACACAGAAAAGGAACTTGCCGAATGGGTGAATAAGGTGGACACGGCACCTCTGCAGGCCAAAATCGAGGCGGCAATCGCTTCTTCCCCTCCGTCCTCCCCAACAAACGCTTAAAACATTCTAAAAGCTCATGCAGCGAGACTCATCCCAGTCACCGCTTTCCGGTCTCTCCGGCGATAGTCTAGAACTGCAAGTGCTCTCGGGGGTTTCGAAGGTGTTGGTGGGACAGCGTGAGGTGGGTGGTTTGTTGGAGCAGATACTGCAGGTTCTGCAGGATAAGCTGAGGTTTTCGCAAGGAGCCCTCTGTCTGTTGCAGGGAGAGGAGCTGGTGATTGAAGCATCATACGGGTTATCGGAGGAGGAAAAAGCGCGGGGAACCTATCGGCTCGGCGAGGGCATAACCGGACATGTGGGACTGACGGGTGAAGCCGCTGTGCTGCGCGATACGGCAAAGAGCTCGACCTTTTTGAACCGAACGGGTGTCCTCCACGGCGGAATGAGTGAATCTTTCCTTTGTGTTGCTATCAAGCACGGCGGTGCAATTATCGGAACTCTTTCGTTGTCGTTTCCGGTACTGCCTCAGGGAACGCCGGAAAAGCTGGTGAGATTACTGGAGATCGTTGCCAACATCTTGGCAGATGCCGTGGCGAGCGTGCGAGAACAGATGACGGAGCGACAACTGCAAGAAAGAGAAACAGACCGTCTGCGTATAGAGCTCGGCGAAAATACGGGGTTCGCGAATATCGTGGGTCATTCGTCGGCGATGCGAGCGGTGTACTTAGAAATGACCAAGGTAGCGCGCTCAACGGCGACGGTACTGCTGCTGGGGGAATCCGGGACGGGAAAGGAGCTGCTGGCACAAGCCATCCACTATGCCTCGGACCGAAAGGACGGACCGTTTGTGGCGGTGAACTGTGCGGCACTGCCGGAGAGTTTGATCGAATCGGAGCTTTTCGGTCATGAAAAGGGAGCGTTTACCGGGGCAATTAAACAACGCATCGGTCGCTTCGAAGAGGCCTCGACCGGAACTCTCTTTTTGGATGAAATCGGCGATTTGCCGGTGCAAACTCAGGTGAAACTCTTGCGGGTGCTGCAAGAAAAGGTGTTTGAACGCGTAGGCTCGCAACAGGCGATCCGCACGCAAGCACGCATCATCGCCGCAACATCTCGCAATCTGGAACGTATGATGAGTGAGGGGCTCTTCCGCGAGGATTTGTATTATCGCTTGGCTGTGCTCCCGATCGTCGTGCCTCCATTACGTTCCCGAAAGGTCGACATTGTCTCGCTGGCGGATTTCTTCTTGGCAAAGTACAACAAGTTGCACCACAAAGATGTACGGCGGTTGTCGACCCCGGCGATCGACATGCTGATGAGCTACCACTGGCCCGGCAATGTGCGGGAGCTAGAGAATATGATTGAACGCGTGGTTATTATGTCCACAAGCAGCGTAATCAACGCTATCGACCTACCGGCTTCCCTGCAAACTGCCGCAGCGACCGGAACAGAAAGCTTACTGCCCAACCGCAGTCAAGTCCCGGAACAGGATACGCCCTTGGAAGCTCTAACAGCATCGTTTGAGGCAGAGCTCATTACGGCTGCACTGAAGCGAACGCGCGGTAACATGTCCGCCGCCGCGCGTCAGCTGCATACAACCTTGCGCAAGCTCGATTATCGGGTGCGGAAACTGCGGCTTTCCCCGGACCAGTACAAATGAGCGAACACGCCTGTCCCAATAAAATTTTCGAGAAACGCCGCAATGCTAATCCCCATACGGGTTACAGACGCTCTGCGGTACCAAGGGGGCTTTAACATCACGGGTGCATGGATTTAGTTCCCACGCGCCGTTTCGGTCTTGCCTCCTCCCACCATGCCCGCGCAACCTTGTTGCGCCTAACTCCTTCACTTCGTACCTCGTACTTGATCACCTCCGTGTTGCCACGCGACGAAGTTATCGCTCTACTCTGCGTGCTTAATTTATCTGGGACAGATTGTGCTTCGGGATGGATGTGAAGATTGACAGGCGGGGTACGGTGGGGTAGAATGGCGTGGTATGGGGGGACTCATCATAGCACCGAAAGCGAGAATATTCCATGGACACGACTGGGTGTACGGCACGGAGGTACGGAGGGTGTATGGTGATCCGCAACCGGGTGAAGTGGTAGCCCTTAAAGATCGACGTGATCACTTCCTCGGCTCAGCCATTTATAACCCGCGCTCGCAGATTGTGGCACGCCGTTTTTCCCGCAGAAAACAAGTGCTGGATGTCGATTTCTTTGAGCGACGCATTCGCCAAGCGGCGGAGCAGCGCGCCCAAGACCTACCCGGTGAGAAGCTGGTGCGCTTGGTGTGGAGCGAGAGCGATGGTTTGCCGGGGCTCATTGTCGACCGCTACGGTGAGGTACTGGTCATGCAAACCCTGACCCTAGCTATGCACCTGCACGAGGCGGAAATTGTGCAGACTCTGAGAGCAGTACTGGAGCCGTCCTGCATCATCGTGCGCAACGATTCTCACGCAAATGTGCTGGAGTCTGAAGGGATACCGCCGGGAATACACATCGCATTCGGGAAAAAACCGTTGCCTTTCCCCGCATGCGGCTCCGGAATAGTATTCGAAGTGGACCCCTGCGCCGGGCAAAAAACCGGACTTTACCTCGACCAGCTGGATAACTATGGACGGGTGGCGCAATACGCGCGTGGTAAGCGGGTGCTGGACTGCTTCTGCAACCAGGGTGGCTTCGGGCTTGCCTGTGCCTTAGCGGGGGCATCGAGAATAACAGCCATTGACATTTCCGAAACCGCTGTGCAGAGCGTCCGGACAAATGCCCAACTCAACGGTGTTTCTATTGACGCGATGGCACTCAACGCCTTTGACCTGCTCAAGACGGAGAGTGAAGCCGTGCGCTGCGGGGCTGAACCGAAGTGGGAACACATCATCCTAGACCCACCGAGTTTTTCGCGCAGTCGCCAATCTCTCGCCGGAGCACTGCGCGGGTACAAGGAAATCCACTTGCGCGCTATGCAAATGCTGCCGGTCGGCGGGGTTTTGTCCACATTCACCTGCTCACATCACGTAAGTCGCGAGCTTTTCCTGCAAATCATAGCGGATGCAGCCGCAGATGCTCACTGCACCCTGCGACTCCTTGCCGAGCACGGACAAAGAGCGGACCACCCCATCCTCCTCAATCTCCCGGAGTCGCAATACCTGCGGGGATTTTCTTTCCGTCTGCTGCCGGGTAGATGACACCTCACCATCCCTAGGACGATGCAGCGTAAGGAGCGATGGAGGAAAGCGGTGGTGAGTTGCTGCACGCAGCAGGTATTTGCGTACGCGGCGGGCGTGTGTAGCCCGGAGGAGAGTGCGGTTCGCCGCCTACATGAATTGGGCTTGTTGGAGTCGCTGCTCATTGATAAAAGCTCCGGTTCGCCCATCATTTGGGCGACGGATGCCTACGCGGCATGGGGTGATGCTTTCGCCCGCACAGCCCCGGTGACCCCGGAGCTCCTGCTGCGCCCGCCTTTCCGTTTGATGACACGTGCGGCAAAGGAATCGAACGCCCGCTCGGAGCGCACGAGGTCCCATGCGGAGGTCTTCACTCCCTTGTGGGTTGTCAAGAAAATGAACGATTTTATGGAAGCGGAATGGTTTGGGCGAGGAGGTGTTTTCGATGCCCCTCGGGTACGCTTTCCGAAGGACCTGATCTGGCAGCAATTTGTTCTCTCCCGCCGCATGGAAATCACCTGCGGTGAAGCCCCGTACTTGGTGTCTCGGTACGATGTCTCTTCCGGCTTCCTCGTCCCTCCGTTTTCCCGTGTCGGTATCCTCGACCGCAAACTGCGTGTCGTGACAGAATATACCGCCGCAGAGGGCGACCGGCTCGAATGGGCATTTCGGGCACTGCAAGCAACGTACGGTTACGAATTTCAGGGCGATAATGTCCTGCTGGCGCGTCTGAATGTGTTGCTATCCTTCGAGGAGTATATGCGAGCAAAGTTGGGCAGACTCCCCTCCCGGAAAGAGTACCGTCGGTTGCTGGACATCCTAGCGTGGAATATCTGGCAAATGGACGGGCTCTCCGGTTTGCGCCCCTTCGCCCAAGCCGCTCAGTCGCGAGAGGTCCGCCATCCCTGCCGCATCTTCGATTGGCGGTCGGGGCGTAGTATAGAATATAACCAACTGAAAAAGAGAAAAAAAGATATAGAGTTTGACTTCATCATTGGGAATCCGCCGTATCACGATGAAACGGAGAGGACGTCGGATATGCCCCTCTATCATCTCTTGATGGACGCGGCATACTGCCTCTCTGATAGGGTCCTGCTAATTACACCAGCGCGCTTCCTGTTCAATGCAGGGAAAACCCCGAAAGCATGGAACAAAAAGATGCTTGCCGACCCGCATCTCAAGGTGGTGCAATTCTACCCCAGCAGTAGCAAAGTGTTTGCCGGTACCGAGATTATGGGCGGGCTTGCTGTCACTTACCGGGACACGCGCAAAAGGTACGGTGCTATCGGCGTTTTCTTCAGTTTCGAAGAGATGCGTGCGTTGGCTGCAAAAATCTCTCCATACGTGCGCAAATCGGCTTTTTCGGGCATCATGTTCCCGCAAAATCGCTTCGACCTAGGGCGTCTTTACGCAGACTTCCCGGAGTTTCGCTCTCTCATCAGCAATGACGGTCGGGAACGCCGGGTTGTCAGCAGCTCGTTTGAAAAGCTGTCGGTGTTCCACGACGAACGCTCCGATGCCGATGATATAAGAGTTTTAGGAATCGTAGACGGCAACCGTCGGTGCTATCGTTACATCGCGAGGTGCTACATAGAGGACAACGGGAACCTAGATAGGTGGAAAGTCTTGTTACCGAGGTCTAACGGGAGCGCGGCTATCGGTGAATCCTCGTCCACGTCTCTCATTGGGGAACCGCTTGTCGGGGAGCCTGCCGTAGGGTACACTCAATCGTTCATGGGTATCGGTGCCTTTGTATCACAGGTAGAGGCAGAAAATTGCCTCAAATACGTGAAAACGAAGTTTGTGCGAGCTCTGCTCGGTCTGTTGAAGATTACCCCAAACAATCCCCCGGAAAAGTGGCGTTACGTCCCCCTCCAAGACTTCTCCCCCACATCTGACATCGACTGGGCAAAAAGCATAGCGGATATCGATCGTCAGCTCTACGCAAAATACGGTTTAGACAAAACTGTGATCGCGTTCATTGAATCTCACGTCAAGGAGATGGAACGCACACCCTCCCCTCCTGCTTTGCGCTCACACCTGTCCCAAAAAAATCTCTGAAGACCGCCGCAATGCTAATCACTGTGCGGTTTCCAGATGCTCTACATATTACAGGGGCATCAATCTTGCGGGAACCTTGATTTGTCATCCACGCATTGTTCCGGCTTCGCGCCCACCGTCTTCCCCGCGCGACCACGTTGCGCCTAACTCCTCCGCTTCGTACTTCGTACTTGATTTCCCTCGCGTTTCCCTGCCGCAAAGTTATCGCTCACCACTGAGCGTTCTGTTTCCTCGGGACAGATGTGATGGGTGGGGGGCTTGGGGGGATGGCAACGGCGGTCATTCCGGCGGCGGCAGCTGCACGAAGCCCGGGAGCGGCATCTTCAAAAACCACGCACTCAGAAGGAGGAACCCCCATGCGCTCTGCCGCTTTCAGGAAAATATCCGGTGCGGGTTTACCGCGAGGCACGTCATCCGGGGTGACAATGATGGGGAAGAGAGCATCGATGCGGGCGGCACGAAGGGTTTGGAGAGCTCCGGAGAGCGTACTGCCGGTGCCGATGGCATAAGGAATGTGCTCCGCGCGCAGGGCATGTACAAGGGCGAGAGTTTCTGGGATGACCGGCAGCACCTCCTGCTCCGACAGAGTGGCATAACAGGTGCGTTTGCTGTCTGCCGTTTGCTGTGGGGGCAGGTGAAGGGCGAACTTGCGATTGAGATCGCGCACGATGTCCACAGCCGCCATGCCGCCATGCGCAAAAAATTCTGACCACGGGAAGATATCATCCGGCGCACCGGCAGTGCGCAATGCCGTCTGCCATGCGCGAAAATGCAGGGGCATGCTGTCGACCAACGTGCCGTCCAAATCAAAAATATAACCGCCGTACCTGCGGGATGGCAGGAGGATGCGCGGCGGAGAAAAGTCCTGACTCATCACGATGCCGGGAATTTTTCGAGAAACTCCCGCATGTGACTTTCCTTGCCGAAGAGGACGAGGATGTCCCCCTGCTGAAAGACCATAGAGGGTTCCGGCGTTCCGATAACGGGTTGCTCAGGTTGTACCGTGTCCTCGTCAGATGTGACATGGGAGGGGACTAGCCCGCGCCGGACAGTGATGAGATTGAGGTGGTATTTTGATCGCAACTCGCTTTCCATGAGTGTTTTACCAACCAAAGTTTCAGGCAGACGGACCTCGGCTAGGGAATGCGTGGAGTCGATGCTTGTGAGACTGATGAAGTCTTGGTTCATGAAACGAGGAGCGAGGCGGCGAGCAGCTTCTTCCTCCACGAAGAATAAGTCCGTGATGCCCATCAGTTTGAGCATCTCATTCTGCAGCATGTTGACTGTGCGGACGTGGATATTTCGCACATCGACCTTCTTTTTAATTTTGAGGTGGGCGGCAATGAGAAGCGCACTCTCAAGACTTTCTCCCACTGCCACAATGATGTGGGTGTTCTCGTCCAAATCTAGACTGTCCAGCAAAGCGTCGTTCGTTGCGTCCCCAATCTTTGCTACAGATACTCGATCCTTGATTCCATCGATCGCGTCTTTGCGTTTATCAATGGCGGTTACTTCGCATCCGTGCTTGCGTAGGAGCAGTGCGAGTGCTTTACCGAATTGACCGATGCCGATAATGACAAACTTTTTTTTATGAGACATAGAAGCTGAGGAAGGTTAATTGAGGGGGAGGTTCGTTTCCGGGTAACGAAAGGGTTGCGGTGGTTTGGGGGTGATAAAGAGGAGCATGAAGGTGAACATTCCCATGCGTCCGAAGAGCATATTCAGTGAAAGGAGTAGCTTCGAAGCCACGGATAGGTTTGCCGGGTCCATGAGGGAATATCCCGTAGTTGTAAACGCGCTGACTTCGAGGAAAAGTACATCAAAGACATGGTTCCCCGTCTCCCGTCCGTGTCCCCACTCCTCAAACAGCAGTAGCAACATCGTCATGGCGGTAATCCAAATCACCGAGAGCACGACGGTGGCCATCGCGCGCTCCACAGTGGCGCGAGCAACGCGGCGAGCATGGATTTGTACGTCCTGCTGCCCGCGCAGCACTCGGAAAACCTCCAGCACACAGAGGGCTACAACGGGGGCAAAGACACCGCCGCCGGTACCGGCGGGGTTACCACCGACAAACATGAGCACGCACATGAAGAGTTTGTACACCGGTCCATACTGATTGATATCCTCCGCGAGGTTAAAACCGGCGGAGCGACCCACAGTATTCCAGATACTTTCCCAGAAACTGAAGCCATGAGTGGAGGGTTCGAGCCAACTGATAAGAGCGAGGATAAGGGTGCCGCCCAGCAGCACAACACTTGTCACGCGCACGACCAACCAAGAGTAGGTACTCCACCTGCGGATATTTTTCCTCCCATGCATACGTTCCCGCAATCGCACAAAGGCTTCACGATAGATGCCGAATCCCAGAGTACCGGCGGTGATGAGCAACAGAACCACAGTTTGGGCGGCATAGCACGAACTCACCCCCGTGGATGCCATGCTGTTCGGGAAAAGCGTAATCCCAGCATTACAAAAAGCGGAGACAGAATGGAAGACAGCGTACGAAAGCAAATATTCTTGGGGGACTCCGTCTACGCCTCGCCACAAAAAATAGAGCAGGAGTGCCCCAATGGCTTCAATGAACAAGGTTACTCCAACGACAATTTTGAGGAGGGAGCGGATAGTGCCTTGGGTGCTCTGCTCCCACGCGGTGGTGAGGTCATTGCTTTCTTTCGCGCTCAGGCGGTTGCCGATCATCATCATGATGAAGTAGGTGAAGGTCATCACCCCAATAGCACCGACTTGAAAGTCCATCAGCACGATGAGTTGACCGAGCCAAGAAAGTGACGTGCCTACATTGATGCAGCTCAACCCCGTGATGGAGGTGGCACTCGCGCAGGTAAAGAGTGCCTCGACGAAGGATAGGTCTTGAACATGGGCACTCGGCATAAGGAGAAGTACGGAGCTTACCAGAACCCATCCCGTCATCAGCAAAAAAAAGATAAAGGCAGAAGACCAACGTTTCGCTTTGTACGAGCTCTCTTCAATCTCCGGGCGCAGCTCGCGGGCAACTTCTACGGCGCGGGCAAGGGAGAAAATACTGAGGATGATGCACAGGGGTATACCGCAGTACAGGTGGTCCGGCGGAAAAACACCTCCCACGACGCCTAGAAAGAGCCCTGAAGCACCGAGCAGAAATGCGATGCGCCAAAGGTCTTTGCGTTCCGGTAACCGCCACTTCTTTTCGCTGATCCGGCGGCATCCGAATCGCCCTGCCACGTGCAATGTGTTGCCCCACACGAGCACCGCCAGAAAAATGTGCAGGTGCAGGTCGAGAAAGAGTTCCTGATCTTTCACAAAACAGGCGGCGTAAAGCATGATAGCCAAGGAGAGGACGCCGTGAAAAATGTCTGCCAACTCCCAAGATAATCGCTTCTTTTGCGCGGGTTCCAAGCGGGCTAGGACTCCCTTCATGCGCACCACGGCGTAGGTGCCCTGTGCCAAGCAAAGACTTAGGCAAAGCAGCAAGTACAAAAACAGGGCACTATTTGACAACAAGTCCCTCCCAATACTTACGAGTCCACCGAAGAGGAGGGAGTTGACGAGCACAAGCAGAAGGAGCAGGATGTCGTTCCGACTCGGCGCGTGCCACCTCCATCCGTATAATATGCGAAAGCCGGTGCGCACCGATACGTACAGCGTGTTGAGCCAAACGAGCACAGCCAGCACGATATGCAACCCGTACTCAAAAATGAGCTTATGCTCGCGCACGATGCAAAGAGCACAGAGGACAACGAATAAGATGAGCCCTCCGGTGAAAACATCCGTGAGTTCTAAAGCCACGCGTTTCCTGTGTGCTTGATCCATGTCTGCCGCAATACGCCGTGCGCAGTATAGCATGAAAGAGAGCATACATCAAGCATAGCAAAAGGAAGTACGAAGTATGCGAAACCGGAGAGCGGTGTTTGAGTAGCGCAATGGTTCCACGCGGGGCGCACGTGCGATGCAAATACTCCACGCGAGTACACACCTGTCCCGACAGAATTCTCGGGAAACGCCGCAATGCTGATCTCCATGCGGGTTACAGATGCTCTGCGTACTAGGGGGGGGCTCCATCCTCACGGGCGCATATTGGTTTGTTCCCCACGCGAGGTTCCCGCTTTGCGTTCATCGTCCCTCTCCGCGCAACCTTGTTGCGCCTAACTCCTTCACTTCGTACTCCGTACCTCGTACTTCCATTCCCCTCCCTGTTTCCCTGTCGCAAAGTCATCGCCCACTACTGAGCCTCTCATTTATTTGGGACAGATGTGGAGTTTGTTTGGTACATTGGCGAATTTTTTTCTTCACATGCGGGCATTTTGTCCTATAATGGGGACGTAACCAAGGCTACGTATATGAAAATTTGGCTTGACGGAAAATTGGTAGAAGAGCAGGAGGCGAGAACTTCAGTGTTTGACCACGCGACTCTGTACGGAGATGGCTGTTTTGAGGGTATCCGTTTTTACTCCGGCAAAATATTTCGCTTGGAGGAGCACATCGTGCGTCTATTCAACGGGATGCGATACCTACTCATTGAATGTCCGTGGAAGTTTGACGAGGTATGCGCGGCGACGCAGAAAACCGTGGACGCGAGCGGCATGCAGGATGGGTATATCCGGTTGGTGGTAACTCGCGGGGCGGGGGACCTAGGGCTGAACCCTTGGAATTGTCCGAAACCGAGCATGTTCATCATCGCACAGGACATCGCGCTGTATCCCAAGGAAATGTATGAAAACGGACTGAGTCTGATTACGAGCTCCTACCGCCGCCCGAATCCGGACGTGCTCTGTCAGCAGGTCAAGAGTCTCAATTACCTCAACAGCATCTCCGCCAAGATTGAAGCAGTGCAGCAGGGTGCCGGTGAGGCTCTCATGCTCAATCAACGTGGCAATGTCGCGGAATGTACCGGCGATAATCTCTTTATCGTCAAAAACGGTGTGGTGCTGACCCCTCCGCTCACAGAAGGAGCCCTCGGCGGGATTACTCGCCACGCTGTGCAGGACATCTGTGTGGAGCTGGGTATCCCGTGTGAAGAGCGCGTGCTGAACCGCTTTGACATCATTTGCGCCGATGAATGTTTCCTGACGGGTACGGCGGCGGAAGTGATAGCCGCCACAAGTCTGGATGGGCGCACCATTGGCACGGGGCGTGCCGGTGCCGTTACCAAGCGCATCCTAGAACGCTTCCAGAAGCTTGTGCGGGAGTAGGTGCCATGGAGGCTCTCTATCGCGGGAAGTTTGTTAATCTCGTGCGTGAAGGGCACTGGGAGTTTTGTGAGCGTGTACACCAAACCTCTGCCGCCATGATTTTTGCGCGGACGCGGGAGGGCGGCATCCTGCTGGTAGAGGAGTTCCGTCCCCCAATCGCCCGACAGTGCATCTGCTTCCCTGCCGGGCTCGTCGGTGACACCGGGACGGAGGACACCGAAGCAGCTGCCCGCCGCGAGTTGCTGGAAGAGACCGGTTACGAGGCGAGTGAAATGCGTTTCCTCTATGACGGACCGTCCTCCCCGGGAATCACGTCGGAGTACCTTTCTTTTTTCCTTGCTACGGGTCTCGTCAAACGCAGCGAAGGCGGCGGTGTGCAGAACGAACGCATCACCGTGCATGTTGTCCCTGAGTCCTCAGTGGATACATGGCTGGAAATGCAGCGTGCTGCGGGCAAAGCTGTCGACCCCCGCATTTACGCGGGACTGTACGCCCTCCGAACCCACCTGTGACCCACAGGCGCGCCCAATCGCACCTGTCCCAAAATGTATACCATTCGTCTAAGCCTGCCGTTGTTCAGTTTTTCAACGTTGCTATGGGGACGACGAAAACTCCATCGTCGCGACGGTAGGCGATGCGACCTAATCCGGTGAGCACCATGAGGAAGGACGGAGCCGGGGAACGTTCCGTATTGACCATAGACGCGAACTTGGTAAGGAGGGCGGCGGCTTCGTCAATGCTGCGGTCATCCCCACCCAGTTTGATTTCGACTAAACCGTAGTGCCCATTGTGCAAACGGATGATGGCATCGATTTCCAATCCATTGTTGTTCAAATAGTGGTGTACTTTGCCATCTAGGGTGTCGGCATAGACACGTAGGTCCCGCACGGCGAGGTTTTCAAAGAGAAATCCCATGCTCGGCAGGTCGTTGATGAGCTCCTGCGGTCCTGCCCCGAACGCCGCTACGGCGAAAGAGGGATCCGTGAAGTAGTGGGTTCTACCCACGCGCAAAGTTGCCCGCGCGCGTAGGCTTGGCGACCAATTTTCCGCCTCTTCGAGTACAAATATCTTTTCTAGGGATTTCAGGTAGGAAGCCACCGTATTGGTCGAGATACGCGTGCCGCCTTCTTCCTGCACATCTGCTACCAACTTGGTCAATTTGGCTTGAGTGCCGACGAGGCGGGCGTAAGAGCGCATGAGTGCCGCTACTTGAACTTCGCTGCGCTTTACCCCATCCACCCGCGAAATATCCGTTCGCACGACGAGGTCGTAGTAATTACGGGCTTGTCGCAGGGCGAGTCGCCCGGATTGGGTAACGGCGCGAGGTCAGCCGCCGCGCGCGATCAAGTACGCTAGGCGGTCAAAGTCCATTTCGCATTCCGCCCACAATTTTTGTTTTCCGGCAAAAAGCTCAGACAAGGAAACTTCGCCGGTTGATTCGCCGGATTCGTACAGCGACATCGGACGCATCCGCAGCACGGCAAACCTTCCCGTGCCGGAGTGGTGCACTTGGGACATATCGGCGGGTACTGCCGAGCCGGTGAGGATGAATTGCCCGTCCTCACCGCGTTTGTCCGCTTCGTACCTCACGGCGTCCCACAGGGGTGGCGCGAGTTGCCATTCATCCAGCAGCACCGGTGGTTCCCCCTTCAACAAACGCTGCAGCTCTGTCCGTGCCGTCCGGAGTGTGCGCTCCCGCTCGTCCAGCGCATCCAGCTTGACTACAGTCCGGGCGATGTTTTCGGCAGAGGTTGTCTTTCCGCACCACTTGGGTCCTTCAATCAACACGGCACCCGTGCTCTCCAGCATCTCCCGGAGCAGAGGGTCCGACAGCCGTTATCTGTAATTTACCTTCGCCATAGTTCCCCGTTTTTTGTCACAAATTTTATGCGTTTTTCCTTCCTTTTTCAAGCACAAAATTCATAATAATTTATAAAATTTTTATACTTTTATTATCAAGCTATTATATTTTCAGTTTGGCGATTTGAAGAAAATTTATTTAGCGATTTGCAGCACTTTTATTTGGTGATTTGAAGAAAATTCATTGAGTGATTTGAAGAAAGTGAAAGTACGGCGTGCGGATGGGCGCACCCGCGCTAAGGGTGGCTATTCGCGAACGAGACCGACTCGTTTGAGGGCAGACCATCCTCCTTCCAGAACATAAATCGGAGCTTGAATGAGCCCCGTATTGCGGAGTTCTGCGGCAATTTGGTCGGAGGAATTGCAGCTTTCCGTGCAGAAAACGACGATGCATTCTCCGTGCTCCTGAGCAGCCATGAGCCGCTCGATGGCTTCGTCTAGGAGTTGTTGCATGGATGCGCCCGGGCGGATAGGAAATACGCGATTGCCCGGCAGGATGAGGTGGTTGAGCTCGTAATCGCTCTCGCTTCGGGCATCTACCCACACGATGTTGTACTGATCCGGTTTCCCGGCGATCTGCTGAGCGCGCAACAGGGTTTCCGGGCAAATGTGCCCAACCGGTATTTTTTCCGGAAGACAGGGCGGCAACCGTCGGTGGGCAAAGTAGAGGGCGTCGAGCGCGTAAAGTAGCACGGCAAGTACCGCAATGCAAAGTCCCAGGCGAACCAGCTGACTGAATGTATCTTTCATCGCGAACGACGAGGACATGACTGATGCCGCATCCCGCTTTTCCGACTGCTTAAAAGAGGCAGGGGGGGGCGTTACGGGGCGGGAACGCGGCAAAAGCTGTCGTGTTGCGGGTCGCTTCCCATCTCATGGTGCGCCCTACCGCTTTCTGCCAAATGCACGAGCGCGTGGTAGGTGTCCTCCTCATCTGCGCCGAGGGTGGCGGCGACCTGCGCGGCGGTGACAGGAGTGGTACTCAGCTGCTCCCGCACGCGTGCCAGCAGTTGCAGGAAAGAGTTGGCTGCTTCTTTCCCTGCCTGCACCCCGGGTTGATGGTACGCGTTGATGTGGATGAGACTCGCGTAAAAACCCACCGCTCGTTCAAACAGGGCGATGAGAGCCCCGAGGCATTCGGCATTGACCTCGGGGATGGACAAGGTGACGCTCGGACGCCCCTTTTCGGCGAGTGCCTTGCGGGTTCCGCGCAGGAAGCCCTGCAAGTAGTCCCCCGCAGTAAAGCCGGGCTGCACTTCCACCTTGTCCGATGCGCAGCGTCTTACCTCAATAAAGGTCACGAAAAAGTTATTCAACCCATCGCGCAGCTGTTGCACATAGGCGTGCTGGTCGGTGGACCCCTTGTTACCGAACACGGAAATACCTTGGTGGACGGTCATGCCGTCCAAATCGAGTTCTTTGCCGAGGGATTCCATGATGAGCTGCTGCAGGTATTTGGAAAAGAGCACGAGACTATCCTTGTAGGGCAGTACGACCATGTCTCTTTTGCCATGACCTTCGCCGACACGGTACCACGCGAGAGCGAGCCGCATGGCGGCGTTTTGCCGGGTATCCCAGCTCCTCGTGTGGGCATCCATCTGTGCCGCTCCGCGCAATAAAGCGTCGATGTCTACCCCTTGCAACGCAGCCGGTAACAGCCCAACCACCGAGGTCTCGGAGGTACGTCCACCTACCCAATCTTCCATCGGGAAGCGTCGCAACCAGCCTTCTGCTCTCGCGGTTTCATCGAGCCGTGAGCCCTCACCTGTCACTGCTACGGCATGTTTCGCAAAGTCCAAACCGTGGGCGGCAAAGAAAGCTTGGGCATAGACCATGCCGTTGCGCGTTTCCGGGGTACCACCGCTCTTGGAAATAACGACCACGAGGGTATTCTTCAGCGGGAGTTTATCCAGCACACGCTGCATGCCGTCTGGGTCGGTATTATCCATGAAATACATGGTGAGTCCTTCCGACGGTAAGGCATCCGCCACCAATTCCGGTCCCAGAGCTGAGCCGCCTATGCCGATAACTAGGCACGCACGGAAAGGTCCACCCTCTGGGGCGGTGATTTCGCCGGAATGCACAGCTGCCGAAAATTGCTTGATCTGCGCGAGAGGAACATCGATTTTTTCTCGCAACTCCGGATTCGGTGCCAGCGAGCTGTTACGCAGCCAATAGTGCCCGACCATACGGTCCTCATCCGGGTTGGCAATAGCTCCCGCCTCCAATGCTTCCATCTCTGCGTAAGCGCGTTGCACTCGCTCTGTCTCCTCCCCATCACCCCCTCCGTCCGGCATCTTCGAAAGGTCCAAACTGATCCCCATGTCCGGGTATCTCAGCAGACATGCTGCATATCTTTTCATAACGCGCTCATTATACCATTCCAGACCTGCCCAAGCAAGCAAAAATCCCCCCAAAGCTGAGCCACTACAAACATGTCCTAATAAAATTTTCGAGTATCGCCGCAAAGCTAATCCCCATGCGGATTACAGACGCTCTGTGTACCAAGGGAGCTTCAACCTCACGGGTGCATGGATTAATTCCCCTTGCATCGTTTCGGCTTTGCCTCCTTCCAACTCCTCTGCGCAACTTCGTTGCGCCTAACTCCTTCACTTCGTACTTCGTACCTCGTACTTGATCATCCCCGTGTTTTCTTGCGTCAAACCCATCGCCCACCACTAAGTCGCTAATTTATTGGGGCAGATGTGCTGTCCTTTCACTTTTTCTGTGTGACAAACGGGCGCAGATCGTGTACAATGCCGGGCATGACACAACCGGATTATTTACCCATACGCGATTTGGACAGCCGAGCAGGCGTCCATCTGCCCGGACGAGCTGCTGTGCATACCGGAGATGTGGATTTGGATGCCCGGCTCGATGAGGTTGCCCATCGCATTTGCGGCAAACATGATGTAGCCGTGGTGCGTCGTCTTCTCGGAGCTGTACTGGATGCCACCACCGGCAATATCGAAGAGCACGACTTGGAGATGATGAGTCGCACGCTGGATGAGATGCTGGCGGCGGATAAGATGTTCCTGCCCTACCGCAACGTGCGCAAAATTACCTGTTTTGGTTCGGCGCGCACCAAGGAAGATGAACCAGCTTACCAACAAGCCTGTTTGTTCGCTCAACTCGCTGCCAAACAAGGTTACATGGTTATCACCGGCGGCGGTCCGGGGATCATGCAGGCGTGCAATGAAGGTGCCACCGAGCATTTTTCCTTCGGTCTGAATATCACTCTCCCCTACGAACAACGTGCCAATCACGTCGTGGAGGGCAGCGAAAAAATGATGAACTTTTATTACTTCTACACACGAAAACTCAATTTCCTGAAACAGACGGATGCACTCGTCGCTTTCCCCGGTGGCTTCGGCACGATGGACGAAATTTATGAATGCATTACTCTCATGCAGACCGGCAAGTCCACGCTTTTCCCCATCGTCTTGCTTGACCCGCCGGGAGAAACCTTCTGGGGTCGCTGGGTGCATTTTATCAGGAAAGAGCTGCTTGAAGCGGGGCTCATCTCCCCACCGGATATGAGCCTGCTCTACATCAGCAAGAGCCCGGAGGACGCCCTTTCTGCCATCGAACGCTTTTACAGCTGTTTCCACTCCTACTATTTCAGTGAAAAGCTCATCAACATCCGCCTCATGCGTATGGTCAGCGACAAAACCCTCGGTTGGATACGGGAGACCTTCCCGGACATTGCGCCGGAGGGCGATTTGTTGCTACTGCCCGGCGATGAAACAGACCCCGAGCCCCTGCTTTCCCGGCTCCCGCGCCTACGGTTCACACTGAAGCGCGGTCAGTATTCGCGTCTGCGTGAACTCATCGATGTGCTCAATGATGATTGAGTCGCCCTCCTCATGAAAAAAGTTTTCATCTCCGGTGCGTTCAGCGTGGTGCATGCCGGGCACCTGCGTTTCATGCGCGATGCGCGTGCCCTCGGCGATTACCTGATCGTGAGTTTTCCGCCGGAAACTATGCTTTGGTCGCTCTTTGGACGTAAATCGGTGCTCAGGGATGAGGATAAAATGGCACTGTTCGGTGCGCTGGATATGGTGGACGAGGTAGTTCTTTCCGACGATGCCTCCGCCGCCCTCTCCTTTCACTCAGTATTTCGCCGTATCAAACCGGATGTCCTCGCGGTAACCACCGATGACCGCTTCATGGACGCCAAGCGCGCCCTCTGTGCTGAGGTAGGTGCCGAGTTCGTCATCCTCCCAAAAACTGCCCCGCAAGGCACTCTCGTGACCAGCAGCACGGAGGTGCTCAACCGCGCAAAAGCCCCGGCACATGTGCCGCTCAGGGTGGACTTCGCCGGCGGTTGGCTGGATGTTCCCGACTATTCCCGTCCCGGGGAGTTTGTCGTTAATTGCGCCATTTCACCAACTGTTTCCCTGCGTGAGTGGGAATATCGCCAAGGTGCAGGGTTGGGCGGTAGCGGTGCTTGGAGTGTCCTGAACGGTTGGGACCCCGTGAACTCTGAACTTGAACTCGGAGTCGGTTGGCAGGACCCCGCCGTCATTGCCGAAACCGGTGCTTGCGTCTGGAAATCTGGTCCTCGTCCCGTGCTGGACTTCAAAAATACCGGCGACTTCCTCTCCGGACGGATGGCGGTGTTCGATACCTGTATTCGGCACGATACGCCGAGTAATGCCGCGCGCACGCGCGATTACAGCGCGATCGCCCGCGCCGGTCGCGTGGCTCGCCTAGGGGTACAGCAACAGGATGTTACGATTCTCTCCATCGCGGTACAGATGAGCTACCGCGCTCAGCTCGCTGAGGGCATGTCTCCCCTTGAACCGCTCGGTCTCTCCTTGGCGCATAAATACTGCGGTGGTGGGCACGGTGGGTACGCCCTCTATCTCTTTGAATCTGCGGAGGCACGCGCACAGGCTCTGGAAAGCTGTCTTTCTCTTTACCCCGTAGAACCTTACTGTCGCACCTTCGGCAAGGATGAACCCGTGCCTTGGTCCCCCTTCTATTTGGAACGTATCCGCCGCTCAGTCCCCGTCTGATAATGCTCGCTCCATTGCCAACTTTGCGCGTGATGGTCTCCGGTTGCTTTGATCTCCTCCACCCGGGGCACATCGCATTCCTGCAAGAAGCCGCTGAACTCGGGGATGTGTACGTCTCTCTCGGCTCCGACCGTACCATTCTTGCCCTCAAACACCGCCCCACGCTCTACAATGAGCAGGAGCGTAAGTACATGCTGGAAGCCTTGCGCTGTGTAAAAAAAGTTTTTATCGGTCCGGGCTCCGGAAAGCTGGACTTTGCTCCGCTGCTCGATGTCGTCCGTCCCGACATCTTCTTTGTGAACTCCGATGGCTCGGACGATGCGAAGCGTGCTTTCGTCGAATCTCGCGGCGTCCGCTACATCGTCAGCTCGCGCACTCCGCCTCCCGGTCTCCCTCCTCGCTCCTCCACCGACATCCGCCGCCTCTTGGATCAATGAGGAACTCTCGGGAAACGCCGCAATGCTAATCCTCGTGCGGGTTACGGATGTCCTGCGTGCCAAGGAGGCTTCAACCTCACGGGTGCATTGATTTATCCCCACGCGTCTTTTCCGCTTTGCTTTCTCTCAAATCATCCGCGCAACCTTGTTGCGCCTAACTCCTTCACTTCGTACTTCGTACTTCGTACCTCGTACTTGATCACCTCCGTGTTGCCACGTGACGAGGTTATCGCTCTACTCTGAGTATTTAATTTATTCGGGACAGAAGATGTGGCATGTGATAAAATTTTTTGAATTAAGACTTGCAATGTGTACTAAATTAGGGCATACTACACCCCCGCGACGCGTCGGTCGCAGGTCCACCTTATAAAATATGAGAAATTACGAAGCACTGCTCGTCCTGAATACCAAGGGCACGGAAACCCTTGACGAATTGGTTGCTGCCATGAGTGCCAAACTCAAAGAGGCGGGAGCGAGTGTCACCAATGTCACCAATGTCGGTCGACGGGAATTCGCCTACGAGTCCCATCACATGAAGACGGGACAATACATGTTATTCGCGTTTCAGGCCGAGCCGCAGGTCATTCGTACCGCTCGCGAATCCCTCGCTATCGACGAGCGCGTGCACTATCAATACTACCGCGCCAAGTAAGTAAGTCCGGTCCGATGGCATTTCGCTCGCCCGCGCGTGCGCTAGGGGTGCTCTCTTTCGTGTGTTGTCCTCGTGGTAGGGGTGTACCGTTTTTTCATGTGCTGAAAAATGGAAAGGGAATGCTGGTTGGACGGAATGAGTCGTGCACAACTTCGCGCGTGGTACTCGGAGCATGCCGACACATCGCGTGAGTGTTGGGTGCAGCTTTCGCGGGTAAACTGCCCCGTCATCGCTGCGGTGTCTTATTTGGATGCGGTGGAAGAAGCTCTCTGTTTTGGCTGGATTGACAGCGTGGTGCGACGCATGGAAGACGGTGTGACACGACAACGCTTTTCCCCTAGACGCAAAGGTTCTGCCGGTCATTGGAGTGAACTCAATAAGGCTCGGTGCGCACGCTTGGAACGCCTCGGTCTCATGTCTCCCGCCGGGCGCATCGCCCTCTCTCACGCCAAACCTTTTTGCATTGACAAACAAATTGTAGTGGCATTGCGGGCAGACCGCAGAGTGTGGCAGAATTTTTGTACATTCCCGGAACTTTACCGTCGCGTCCGCATTGACACCATCCAAATCAAGCGTCGCATGCCGGAACTTTACGCGAAACGACTCGCCAAGTTGATCGCTTTCACCCGATGCGGCAAAATGTATGGTGCTTGGAATGACGGCGGACGTCTTCTTCCCGAGGACCTACCCCCGAATTGAAGCAATTTCCCGCACCCAACCCCTATCACGCCTGTTCCAAGAAATTTCCTAATAATCGCCGCAATGCCCCTATTGGCCACATCTGTCCCAATAAAATTCTCGAAAAACGCTACGATGCTAATCCCCATGCGGGTTGCAGACGTTCCGCATACCAAGGGGGCTTCAACATTACGGGTGCATGGATTTAGTTCCCACACGTTGTTTTTGCTTTGCCACCTCTCGCCATGTCTGCGCAACTCCGTTGTGCCTAACTCCTTCACTTCGTACTTCGTACTTCGTACCTCGTACTTGATCTCCCCTGCGTTTTCCTGCCTCAAAGTCATCCCTACCACCAAGCCTTTAATTTATTTGGGACAGATGTGCCTATTGGCCTCATTTGTGAGAAGAAACTTGCCAATAGCAGCAGTTTGACGTAGAATGGACGCAACTTGAGCTTTCTATGCAACATATGAAAAAATACTTGTTTGAGCAGAGTGTGATGTGGACGATGGCGTTGCTTACAGTACCTACCCTGCAGGCTGCCCCGCGTGCCACGTCCGCAAGAAAACCGGTGCAGGCAGCACCGGCAAAGCAAATACAAAACGCGCGATATGCGGAATTTTATGAAGCCCTAAAAAAGCAGGTAAAGGAAAATTCTTCGGATTACGGTGCGGCTGTGCTTTGTGTGTTGGAAGCTACAGACGGAGACGAAACGGCAATTGATGAGTGGATGCGGCAGGCGGCGGACCAAGGCAATGCTGCGGCACAACGGTGGTTCGTCGACATGGAGCTCGCGGAAATTCCAAACGATAAACTGCTCTCAACGGAGGTGTGCGCGGCATACAAGAGGTTGGGAAAGGTGGCGGAAAAGGGATATGTGCCTGCCATGCTCGATATGGCGTTGTGCCTACGCTCGGGCATTGGTGTGCCGAAAAACGAGACTGCTGCTCGTGAAAAGCTGAAAGAGGCGTGCCTCCATGGCGATAAGCTGGCACGTTTTCAGTGGTTGGTGGATACACACCGCCTAGATCATTTCAATGACCGCACCAAGGACGAGGTGGATGCGGAGGTGAAGCGCGGCAATCATTACGTCATCTATCGCCTGTCATCTTTGGCTAAAGCGAACATGGACAAAGCTGAATGGCTGCGTAAAGCAGCAGAGGCAGGTAGCCCCGAAGCCTATTTTGCCCTCTCTTCCCTCTGCTCTGCCAAGCAACCCGTAGAAAGCAGAAAATTGTTGGAAAAGGCGGTAGAATTGCATAATGCAGATGCCATGTTGGTGATGGGTGTGGGACTGCTGGATGACAGCAATACCAACCCTGTCCTGCGTGCATCCGGACTAACGCCCGACCCTAAGCGCGGTCTCAACCTCCTGAAAACGTCTGCCGTGCTCGGTAACGCGCGTGCCTGCTTGGTCATGGGGAACATCTACTACAAGGGGTTGCCCGTTCTGCCGCAGAACTATGCGCGAGCTTACCGCTACTTCAATACCCCGCGCGTGCGTAGCCTTGTTGCCATGTCCTCGGCGAGGGCGTACATGCTCCTGCGTGGGCAGGGCGTAAAGCAAAATACCGATGAAGCCATCAAGTTACTCTCTGAGGGAGCAAAACTCGGAGATTCCCGCTCTGCTATCTATCTTGCGTACGAGTATTTTTCCGGCAAACGAATAAAGGCGGATGCGCGCCAAGCAGCTGAGCTCTTGGCTGAGGCCGCCGCTTCCGGTAACCCTGAAGCGTACGTGTTTTTAGCGTACATCCATGCCAAGGGCGGAGAAAATTTGCCGCCGAGTGCGGATGAAGCGCGCCGTTTCTTGCGCTTTGCTTCTATGGACCTCGGCGATAAGGCTCAGCAGAAATACGATGAGCTCATCATCAAGGGCGCGTGGGAACCCTCGCTCTGAAGACCTCCGCCTCGCTGCTTTCCGCCGCAGTGCCATCGCCCACCGCTAGGTCTCCTATTTTATGGCACACCTGTCCCGATAAAATTTCGAAATTCGCTGTCATGCTAATCCCCATGCGGGTCGCAGCCGCTCTACGTACCAAGGGGGCTTCAACCTCGCGGGTGCTTTGATTTATTCCCCTCGCTTCGTTTCGGTTTTGCCTCCTTCCAACTCCCCTGCGCAACTCCGTTGCGCCTAACTCCTTCACTTCGTACTTCGTACTTCGTACCTCGTACTTGATCTCCCCCGTGTCTTCCTGCCTCAAAGTCACCGCCCACCACTAAGCCTTTCATTTATTCGGGACAGATGTGTGTTCGTCCACACCCGTCCCAATAAAATTCTCGAAAAAAGCTACGATGCTAATCCCCATGCGGGTTACAGACGCTCTGCGTACTAAGAGGGGGCTTCAACCTCACGGGGGCGTGGATTTAGTTCCCACACGTCGTTTCGGCTTTGCTTCTTCCACCTCCACTACGCAACTCCGTTGCGCCTAACTCGTTCACTTCGTACTTCGTACTTCGTACCTCGTACTTGATCACCCCCGTGTTCCCCTGCGTCAAACCCATCGCTCACCACGAAGCTCGTATTTTTCTTGGGACGGCTGTGAATTTCGCCGCTAGTGTACGAAATTTGCTTGACAAGGTGGGGTGTCGGCGATAACATAACGCGCTCGCCTGCCCCAGTGGTATGCGAATGCGCGAATAGCTCAGTTGGCAGAGCAGTAGACTTTTAATCTATTGGTCCCGGGTTCGAACCCCGGTTCGCGTAGGTTTGTAGCGGTAGGCACAATCTAACGACAGGATAATCCACGAATCCACACAGAATGAAACGAATAAGGAATATTCTTTGCAAACTTGCCTTCGCACTGCTCGTTGTAGCACCATGGAGTTTGGCACTGGAGCTCAGCGATCTGCATTTGCCCATGACCCGGGACGAAGCGGACACGACACTCAGCAAGGATTACAAAAGTGCACTTCTCCGGGACGGCAGTGTGCGCCGTACGTGGAACTTGGATAATCGTACCGTTTTTGTGGACTTCAACACGGCATCCAACGAAGGGGTACTTATCGCAGTCATCTATGACAAGCCGGTCTCTCTGACAGTTGGGAAAGAGGATGCGGAGACGTTGGCAGCGGGAAAACTCGATAAGACTCTGAAGTGGGCACCGCCGAAAAACAATGAAGCACGCGTCAAGGTACGTGAGGTATTTGGGCTGGAGGGCGCGATGCGCATGGTGCTCAGCGATAAGACGATGCTCTTTTACGAGACGGACAAATCGAAGAAAAAAATTGTGCGTGTTTCACTCTTTCTCCGGATGCCCTCCACAAATCGTTGGCAACTCCAAGAAATCTCGCCGGGTGTAGAGCAAACCGCCATGGGGGACAGGATGACCCCCCAGCACATTAAGGACATGTACGCCGATGAGGAGCGTCGTCGCGCTATACCTCTCAAGTCGGCCGTTGCCGCCAACGAGGGTACCCAGCAAACCGAGCAGGACAGCTCTGATAAAGTCTCGTCGAACAGGACGACCATCACAATCGAGGTACCGCGTCCCGCGGCACAGCAGGATAAAGTCCAAGGAGAGGACGCTAATGCAGGAATCACTGCTTTAGGAAATCTTAGAAGAAGTACCTCGAGGGCACCGAAGCCCGAAAAGGTCAAGATTACAATGGACCGAGGGCAAAGAGCCTCCGAGAAACTGACCTTTCTGGCAACTCCGCCGGATTGGCTCAAGAAGGTTGGGATAGAAAACCCAACATGGTGGCATTACGTCGGCATCGCTGCCGTTCTACTGCTACTTGTAATCATGATGCTGCGCGCTGTCTCCCACGCATCCTCCAATGCGGCGCACCGTAGACGTTTCAATGACGTCATCAACCGAGGAGCGCGACCGGGAACAAGGCAAAACAGGCGTTAAGCAGGGACTGATAAAAACTAATGCCCGTTGTTGTTTGCGCATAGTCCTGCGGAGAGAGTGGGATTCGAACCCACGGTGACATCTCTGCCACGCTCGATTTCGAGTCGAGTGCCTTAGACCAGCTCAGCCATCTCTCCGTTCCGGCATCCGCCTGCGATGCCGCCCCGCGACCGTCATTATAGAGACACTGCCCCATTTGTCAAGCGTTTTCTCCGTTCGTGCTTATCGTGTTCATCGTAGAATAAAATGCACCAAGGGGGAATGCACCGCCAAAAAGGGTGCA